>URYF01000117.1 GCA_900551965.1 uncultured bacterium | reverse complement strand
ATGAGAACTATATGAGGTTGGCTAGTAATCAGAAAAAAACAATATTTTGTGGAAGACTAGGAGGTTACAAATACTACAACATGGACGAGGCCGTTAAACGGGCTTTGGAACTTTTTGAGGAGATCAGATAAAATGAAAAAGAAAAAACCGACAGTAAAAATTCTGGTGGGCTATCACCGGCCGGCGGTGCTTTTGAAAGACGAGGTGCTGACCCCGATCCATCTCGGACGGGCGCTTGCCACCGAAGCTTCGAAAGACGGCTCAATGTCCAAAGAGGACTATCAGTGGATGCTTGACAACATGATCGGGGACGATACGGGCGAAAACATTTCGGAAGAAAACAGAAAATACTGCGAACTGACGGCGCTTTACTGGGCCTGGAAAAACTATGACAAACTGGGCAACCCTGACTATATCGGTTTTATGCATTACAGAAGGCATTTGTCATTTAATCTTAACAAACATTTTAACGATGATAAGTACGGTTTTGTTCAGGAAAAGGAGATAAACGAAGAATATTTGTCTAAGTATCACCTTGATGCGGACAGTATTGTTGATGTTTTAAGTCGATATGATATTGTTGTTGCCGAGCGGACGGATTTAAAAAGACTTGGAACCATTACTCCTTATAACCATTACGAAACCTCGCAAAGAAAGCTCCATATCAGAGATTATGAAAAAGTGCTGGCCGTACTTAATCGAAAATACCCGGAATATACTGAAGATGCCATTATATACAATAATGCCAATTATGCCTATTTTACCAATGTGTTTGTTATGAAAAGGGATATATACAAGCAATATTGCGAATGGTTGTTTAATATTTTGCAGGAGGCAGACGAACTGATCGATGTTTCTGATTATAATATTCAAGAGGTGCGGGCTTTAGCTTATATTGCCGAATGGCTTTGCGGAATTTTTATTGTTCATTTTGAGAGGAAAGGTAAAAAGGTCCTCGAATTGCAGGAAACTCTGGTTTTAAATGTTGATGTTTTGCCGGAAATTAAGCCGGGTTTTACACAAAACAATATTCCGATTTGCTTATCAATGGATGCTAATTATGTTCTTTATACAGGGGTTACCGTTCATTCTATTATTGCCAATATGAATGAAAAAAACAACTATGATATTCTGATTCTTTGTAGAGGCGTGGGGGATAAAGAGCAGAAAAAAATAGGACAGCTGGCTGCCGGACATAAAAATGTCAGAATTCGTTTTATTGATGTAAAAAAGTATATCAATAATATTATGAGTGATTATTTTTTTGTTATTTCCCATTTTTCGGAAGCGGTATATTACCGGGTGTTTATTTTTAAAATTTTGACCGCTTATGATAAGGTATTGTATGTGGATTCCGATCTTGTTCTGACAGAAGATATTGCCGGATTGTATCAGACGGATATCGGAGACAAGGCTCTCGGAGCAGTACCAGATACTGAAGTAATCCGTATGTATTTTACGGATATTGTAATTAAGAATTATCTTGATAAAACGCTGGAACTTGAAAATCCGTATCGCTATTTTAATTCCGGTGTTTTAATAATGAATCTTGAAAAAATGAGGACTTATGACGTTGAACATGAGTTTATCACGGTTATGAGCCGGATAAAATCTCCGTATATGGTTGATCAAGATATTTTAAATGTCATTTTTAAAGATGATACGTATATGCTGGACGGTTTTTGGAATTACGAATATCATTTACCTATTTGGAATCCCAATTATGCCGAAGAACTTCCTCTGAAAGTTTTAGCAGAATATCATTACAGTAAGGAACATGCTAAAATAATTCATTTTGCCGGCTCCAAAAAACCTTGGCAGTATCCGCAGTTTGAAATGTCATATTATTTTTGGAAATATGCCAGGCAGACGCCTTTTTACGAAGAAATTCTGCAAAAGGGACTTTTCCCGCCCCAGCAGCAGGTTCAGCAGGTGATCAGGGAAGTGCCGGCAGTCAGAGAAAAAATCGGTTATGTCGACGATTATCTGCTGACCAAGCTGAAATATGCCAAATACAAACTGT
>URYF01000116.1 GCA_900551965.1 uncultured bacterium | reverse complement strand
AGACAAAAACAACCGGAGTGTCGGTTGTTTTTGCTTAGCGCTTCTCCTCATCCGCCATTTTGATTAAAAAGACGCTCGTTTGCAGCGTCTTTTTTTGTATCCGGTGGAAACGCGGGCTTTGCCGGCGGTTGACTTTGCCAAAATGACTATGGTAAGCTCGTTTTATGTTGGAAAATGCAAAATTTCCGGCACTTACATACATTGCCGATTTTTAAAGAATCACTTTAAATATTGAAACAGATAACAATTTTCCCTAAATAAAGATTACAACATACATAGGGAGAAGTGACTTTGAAAAATAACCGTATACAATCAACTCCTGATGATTTTTTATTATCAAATAATCATTTGCGCCTTTTAGATAGAATTTTTATTTCTCATCATCAACAGTGTAATTTAAATATTCTTAAACAGCAAATTATAGACTGGATGGCCATGGTCTTGTCTGAAGAAAGAGAAAACTGGTCTGAACTTAAAGAAAATTTGGTGCAAACTCTATATTCTTTGGATAAGAAAGCTGAAGCGGTTAAACGAGCTAAAGCCAGAGATGAAAAATATGCCCCTTTTAGAGCAGAATTTAAGCAAACCCAATACAAGCAATTTTTAAAATATCAAAAATCCGGTAAAAAATTAACGGCAAATGCTTTTGTTCTGTGGTTTTTGAAATATAAAACAAAATCAATAAAAATTCCTTATTGTGAAACCAATCAGAAAAACAAACTAATTCAATTAGCTCAAGCCAATAATCGAGAGTTTAAAAAAGCTTTTGAATGCAGAAGCTGATACTTTGTATTCAGTAGAGGATTGAAAAACCTTTTTTATTTTTGTTATTCTTTTAATAGTTTTAACTTATTTGAAAGGATATAAAAATGAATTTTGGGAGACAATATAAATCGCCTTTAGGTTATTATAACAATGATAATCAAATCGACAGCTATGGTGTTGATCACAGCGGGTTCAGTACCAGAGATGAGCTTAATTATCAAATGGCGCGGTAGCAAAGAGAAAACAAACTCATCCAAGATTACAATAATCAAGGCATAAACAAAAACTATCCGCAGCATGGCACCAACTTTTGGGGGCGGCCGGCTGATGATAATTATGGCTTTGGCAATTCTGATATCGAAGGCAACGTGGAAAATGTCATAAAGCAACTTAATAACCCGACAAATGACCTATGGCAAAAAGTGAAGGATGTAGCAACGATTGCAACTGATACTATCAGATATATGCCTGAATCTTTAGGCGAATTAGCTGCTGATGCCAAAATCGCTTATGATTATTGGCAACAGATGAACAAAGCTGGTGATAATCTTGTAAAGTCTTATGGTCCTAATCAGGGGGCAGATATTGATAATTACTATCATCCTCTATTGCAATGCCAATTGGCAAAGATAAGTCCGACAAGTCGTGATTGGGGCTTAAGATTGGGGTACGCTAAAGAAATATTGGATTACCATAAAAAGAAAGGAACTATGCCGATGTCAGAAATTTCTGCGGATAGCAGGAAAGACTTGCAAAACAATCTTTACGGCAGTAATTTGGGGTATTATAATCCGAATAAAAGTTGCTGGGAGATGTTGGATGACCAAAGAACGCCAAATATGCGTAAGGCCAATATTAGATAAAATTGTCAGTTTTATTTACAGATGTGTTGGTTATATTGTTATTTTAGCGATATTAGTTTTTTTCTTGTATCCGTATTATCAAGAATACGATTACATGAAGAATTGTCAGCAGGACGGTCGTTCTAAAAGTCAGTGTGAACAGACATGGAAAGAACTGAGAGCTTTGGATTGAGAAATACATTTCAACAAGCTCGTCAATCTGAATTTATCAAGCTAAAATCTGGTATGCTCAATACCGTTGAGGTTTACTACTCCGCCAATTATCAAAACCGGCATGAGCCGGTTTTTTTTAATTGTCGTCAGAGCCGTTTCGTCCGTCGCCTTGCGGTTTGTCCTCAACAGACGGGATTACGGCTTGGGCATCTAAATTCGCCGCGGTCGCCTGCGCTTTCCTTG
>URYF01000115.1 GCA_900551965.1 uncultured bacterium | reverse complement strand
AAGTTGAAGACTCAAACGGTGAAATAGTAATGTTTATTGATGAATTGCATACAGTTGTCGGAGCCGGGTCAACAGAAGGTTCAATGGATGCCGGTAATCTTTTAAAACCGATGCTTGCCAGAGGGGTTTTAAGAACGATTGGTGCGACAACAATTAATGAATATCGTAAATATATTGAAAAAGATCCTGCATTAGAAAGACGTTTTCAGCCGGTGATGGTTGATGAGCCGTCTGTTGAAGATACTATAAGTATTTTAAGAGGTTTAAAAGAAAAATACGAGGTTCACCACGGTGTGAGAATATTAGACAGTGCAATTATTGAGGCTGCAAAACTTTCAGACAGGTATATTACGGATAGATTTTTGCCGGATAAAGCAATCGACCTTATTGACGAGGCTGCAAGTTCTTTGCGTATAGAAATAGATTCTATGCCTGAAGAAATTGATTCAATGATGAGGCAAAAAATTCAATTGGAGATTGAGCGCGAAGCCTTGAAAAAAGAAGAAACAGATGAAGCAAAAGCAAAAGTTGAAGATATTACAAGGCAGGTTGGAGAATTGGATTCAAAAATCAATGTCTTAAAATCTCAATGGGAACAGGAAAAGGCCTCTATAACTTCAGAAGCCGATATCAAAGATGAAATTAATAATGTGAAAAATAAAATTGAAGAAGCTGAAAGAAATACAGATTTACAAACAGCTGCAGAACTCAAATACGGCAAGCTTCTTGAACTTGAAAAGCAGTTGAAGGCTTGTCAAAATAAAGAACACACAGATAATAAACTTTTGAAAGAAGAAATTGACGGTTCTGATATTGCAGAAGTTGTTTCAAAATGGACAGGAATTCCTGTTACAAAGCTTGTAGAATCAGAAATGCAAAAGCTATTAAAAATGGAAGATATTCTCCACAAACGTCTGGTTGGACAAGATGAAGCTGTGGATACTGTTTCTGATGCAATTCGCAGGGCTCGTTCAGGGTTGAAAGATCCGAAACGTCCGATTGGTACATTCTTATTTTTGGGTCCGACAGGTGTCGGCAAAACCGAACTGGCAAAATCGCTTGCGGAATTTATGTTTAACGATGAAGATGCGTTGATTCGTATTGATATGTCTGAATATATGGAAAAGCATAATGTCGCAAGGCTTGTTGGGGCTCCTCCGGGATATGTCGGCTATGAAGAAGGCGGTCAGTTAACTGAAGCTGTCAGAAGAAAACCGTATTCAGTTGTCTTGTTTGATGAAATAGAAAAAGCGCACCCTGATGTATTTAATATCATGCTGCAAATCTTTGATGACGGACGTTTGACAGATTCTAAAGGCAGAACCATTGATTTTAAAAATACGCTTATTATTATGACAAGTAATATAGGTTCTGACATTATTCTTGAAAACACTCTTAATTCATTGATTTCCCCGGAAGAATATAATGATACAAAAGAAAAAGTTTTAGCGGTATTGAGACAGCGTTTCAAACCTGAATTCTTAAACAGGATTGATGAAACTATATTCTTTAAGGCTTTGAATTTACAACAATTGAGTAAAATTGTAGACATTCAAATGGATTATTTGAGAACATTGCTAAAAGAACAGGAGCTGAACTTTGTTATAACAGATGAAGCTAAAGAATTTCTTGCAACACAAGGGTTTAATCCTGTATATGGCGCAAGACCTCTGAAACGTGTAATTCGACAAATGGTTGAAAATCCATTATCTAAACAGATTTTATCAAGGGCTTTCCAAAAAGGTGACACTGTTAAAATTGATTTAGATGATGATACTGTTCTTGTCTGTAACGAGGAAGGAAAACTCATGAATTTACAGGCAAACAGACGTGTTGGCAGAGATGTTATTGCTGGCACTTTTTTTATTGCAGATATAGATCAAAGCGTGAAGGAGCATAACATTTTGCATAATTTGTTTGTGCCTTGAACGAAGCGAAAGGAATGATAAAAAGCATGAGATTGGATAAATACCTGAAAGTATCCCGTATTATCAAAAGAAGAACAGTAGCAAACGAAGCCTGCGACAGCGGCCGTGTGATGCTTAACGA
>URYF01000114.1 GCA_900551965.1 uncultured bacterium | reverse complement strand
AATTTCAAGTTCCTTGCCTGTCTGTATCCTTAGATAAATACCGGTTTCAATCATTGGTGCCTGTTCACTGTCACCGCAGGCAGTTATCTTATTTTCATCTAAATCAATATAAATGTTGGTTTTGCCCTTTGCCGCCTGCCCTGACAAATAATCAAAAAAATACATCTGCATCATTGCATCATCTAATTCAAGCAGATATGGTACAGTTGTTTTTCTGGTCTTATTTTCAAGAAACGGCTTTTTGGCATTCAAACTCATATTATTACTTGGTAGTCCCTTGATACTATTTTCCGCCTGCTGATTATAATCATTTTTATTGAAAATATTCGGCTCGATATACCGCAATCCTTCTCTTTTTATATTCTCTTTGGACTGTTCTACATCATTTCCAATAAAAAATATTTTAAAGTAATCCTTCTTTGACGTATCAATATGCAAGGTCTCAATACAATTTTTCAGTTCTGCCTTTACCCAGTTTTCGATTCTTTCTGCCTGTTTTACATCAACTTTACCGAGTTTCTCCTCCACCAGTTCATACAATGAACTGTCTTTTGGTTTACTGTATTTCTTTTCCGGATTTTTCAAAATCTCATAATAACCGCTAATGCTTTCTGCTGTCAGTTTCTTTTCCAGACTTTCTTTTTTGACAAAAAACGCATAGAAATTATTGGAATGAATCTGCTTTGTAGAATCAACCGGTTTATTCATCTCTATCAATTTACTGTAATAATCTAAAAATGAAATCAACTGATATTCCGAAGTTTCCTGTCCCTGTACTTTCCCTGTTTTTCTATCGGTTTTTATTTCAATAGGGTTTCCCACAGAAAAATTGTCATCAATATTAATAAAAAGATAGGTACCGTCTTTTGGAACATAATTATCCAGAACCCACTGTTCCGAGTATTGCTTAAAATTCTCCCGGAACACTTCCATACATTCCTGTAACATCAAATCCCCCCTTTACAAATATCTGTAATTTGCAAAACCGCAGCCACGCGCATTCATTTCTCCCAGACCAGTTCCCAGTGCCATATAAAGCAATGCCTGCGCCTGTTCATTTTCCGCCGCCTGAAAACAAATTTTATCCCTTTATACGGAACGGCTATCGGTTTATGGTTTTTCAACTCAATCTGCCGGTATAAATCAAAATCTTCGTTCATTTTTTCACTGGTCAGCCGGTTATACTTCTTTATCAGATTACTTTTCAGCCGTTCCTCATACTGCTCAAATGAAATACACTTCTTCCAGTAACCTTTTGCCTGTCTGTCCGATCCGGTACCGTCACACTTTATAACAACCGGTGTAATTGAAAATATCTGTGAAATAAATTTTTGAGGGATAATCGTGATTTTTACTGTAAGACCTTTTATCTGATGATTGTAATGATTTGCCAGATAATCTGCAAAATACTGTGCCAGCTTGTCACTGACAGTTCTGACTCTTACGGTATATACCTTCCCCTCTTTATAAATACCGTCTTTTTCCAGCGGATACGGCTGGTCGAAACAATACTGCTTATAACAGTTTGTTTCATGCAATTCCAACAGTGATTCATTTTTTGCCAGACAGCTGTCAATATAATTGGCAAAAACCGCATACGTCTGCTCCTGTGAAATGTCCTGCAAAAGATAAATCTTGAGCCGCATTTCATATACTTTTAACTGATTCATATACTCGCCTTTCTTTTTGCAAACACCATGTGTTATTATTTATATATTATTTGTGTTGTTATAATAACAATTACCACACTTTCTGACATTTGTCAACAAAATGCCTAAATTTACTATACATTTTTACACAAATTATTTATGATGACATTTTTATATAAATTTTAACTATATAAGATAAAGTTTTACAACAAACTTATACAACAAAAAAGCTGTTATGTACCGAAACACAACAGCCTGTATATTTTAAATATTTATATTCCTGTTCCTTCAAAACTGCACATTAAAATTCTTTTTCATCCGATTATCCTCTGGATAACTCTCGTTCTATCCGTTTCTTTCTTGCAAACCTAACCTTCTTCGGTTAAGCCCTCGACCTATTAGTATGAATCAGCTCCACATGTCACCACGCTTCCACCTTTCACCTATCTACCTCGTCGTCTTCAAGGGGTCTTACTAGATTACTCTATGGGATATCTCATCTTGAGGGGGGCTTCACGCTTAGATGCCTTCAGCGTTTAT
>URYF01000113.1 GCA_900551965.1 uncultured bacterium | reverse complement strand
GAAGAGCGGAAACACCTAAGGATTATTTTGCAACATTTGATTGTTTCGACTTTTATGATGAACTTATAAAAGAATAATTTTATTTATAAAATCTCCGATTATTTTATTATTGTCGGAGATTTTTCTTTACTTTCACGATTTAGTGTGTTACAATATGATTGCTTTAAATTATGAGTAATATGTCGAAAGGGCAGATAATATGAATAATAAATTAAAAGACGATAATATTGACTTTCTTTTCAGAGCTATTCTTGAACTTGAAACGGTAGAGGATTGCTATGACTTTTTTGAAGATTTGTGTACTGTTCAGGAGCTTAAAACAATAAGCCAAAGAATAGTTGTTGCAAAAATGCTTTCTGAAAAATGCGTTTATACAGATATAGTTAATGCTACCGGTGCGTCAACCGCTACAATCAGCCGTGTTAATCGTTCGCTTCAATACGGTTGTGACGGATATGACAAGATTTTTGAAAAAATTAAACTTGAGGACGAAAGCAAAGCGGAAGAAAACGATGAGTTATAATACATTTGCTAAGTTTTATGATACGCTGACGGAAAATGTTGAATATAAAAAAAGAGTTGATTATATTTCTTCGTTTTTTAAAAGATATGCCGATAAATGTGATACTGTTCTTGATTTGGCTTGCGGAACAGGCTCTGTAAGCAAATATTTGAGTGATTTGGGCTATAATGTTATTGGACTCGATTTGTCCGATGAAATGCTTACTGTGGCAAGCTCAAAGCAAATAAAGAATGCGATGTTTATAAAAGGCGATATGACGAATTTTGAATTGCCGCATAAGGTGGATTGTTGCGTCTGCTCTCTTGACTCAATTAACCATTTAAAGGATATTGTTGAGGTAAAAAAGTGCTTTGACTGCGTTTATAATTCTCTTAATGACGGCGGCGTATTTGTTTTTGATGTAAATACTGTTTATAAACATAAAAATGTTTTAGGCAATAATACCTTTGTTTTTGACGAAGAAGATTTTTTTCTTTCGTGGGATAATGAGTATTTGGGCGACAATACAGTCAGAATTTTACTGGACTTTTTTGTTTATAACGGTAAAAATTATGACCGTTTCAGCGAGGAGTTTAATGAAAAAGCATATTCGGTTAATGAACTGAAAAGCGTACTTAATAATTTTAATATAATCGGAATATATGATGAACTGAATCTTGATGATATAAAAGATGACAGTGAAAGAATTTATTTTGTTTTAAAAAAAGGTGATAATTAAATGGGAAAAATAGTAAGATATATTACAACTGACGGCAGTGCATTTGTTATTGCCGGTGATACAACAGATATGGTAAGCAAGGCTGAAAATATCCATAAAACCTCTGCTGTTACTACTGCTGCTCTCGGACGTCTTATGACCGCAGCTTCTATGATGGGCGTTATGCTTAAAGGTAAGGATGACAGTGTTACATTAAGGCTAAACGGAGGCGGTCCGGCAGGTGTTGTTCTTGCTGTTTCTGACAGTCAGGGCAATGCGAGGGGCTATGTTGAAAATCCTGTTGTTGAAATTCCGCTTAATGATAAAGGTAAGCTTGACGTGAGAGGTGCTGTTGGTACAGACGGCTTTTTATACGTTATGAAGGATATGGGTCTTAAAGAACCTTATGTCGGCAATACGCAGATTGTAAGCGGTGAAATTGCAGAGGATATTACAAATTATTTTGCAGTGTCTGAGCAAACGCCTACAGTATGCGCTCTCGGAGTGCTTGTCAATCCTGATTTGTCTGTTGCAAATTCCGGCGGCTTTATGATTCAGCTACTTCCAGGTTGCCCAGATGAAATTATTTCTAAAATTGAAGATTCCATTAAGGATATCGAATCTGTCACAACTATGCTTTCGGAGGGTATGTCTCCCGACGATATTGCCAAGAGAGCGATGAGAGGGATTGATATTGATAAACTTGATGAAAGTGAAATCGAATACAGATGCAATTGCTCAAAAGAAAAGGTGGAAAATGCTCTTATTTCAACCGGCAGGGAGTCTTTACAGCAAATGGTAAACGATAATGAGGACGTAAATGTTGAATGTCACTTTTGTGATAAAAATTACAAGTTTACACCGTCTGAAATCGAAAAATTGCTGGAGCAAACAACCAAATAAAAAAGTTTAAAAAAGTTTCAAAAAAGTATTGACTTTTCAATTGACTTATAGTATTATATAACACGTCGCAAGTGCGGCGAATATGCGTGGGAGCATAGCTCAGCTGGGAGAGCATCTGCCTTACAAGCAGAGGGTCACAGGTT
>URYF01000112.1 GCA_900551965.1 uncultured bacterium | reverse complement strand
TTTTATGCCGGCTGGCCTAAAGCCTGGGCGGTATTTAATCTGGCAAAAACAGTTTGGACAGATAATGAACCTGCCTTAACCCCAAAAGATAAACACCAAAATGCAATAATGTTTCCAATCGGAGAAGAAAACCGCGCTTATTCAAAATACTTTATCGGACAAAGCTATCTTGCACCAATATCAACAGAACTGGTAAAAATCGCTAACGTAACCTTTGAACCTGGCTGCAGAAACAACTGGCATATTCATAAAGCAACTTCCGGCGGCGGTCAAATTCTAATTGGAGTTGGCGGACGCGGATACTACCAGGAGTGGGGAAAAGAGCCTGTTGAGATTACAGAAGGCACGGTTATAAATATTCCGGCAAATGTAAAACACTGGCACGGTGCAGCTCCTGATTCGTGGTTTTCTCACCTTGCAATAGAAATAGACGGTGTTGAAGTCTCTAATGAATGGCTTGAACCGGTAGACAATACTGAATACAGCAAAGTAAAGTAGAGGAGACAAATTATGAAAAAAAGAATAACACTTCTTTCAATATTATTGATGACACTTATAACAACCCAAGGAGAAGGATTTTCTAAGGAACAGACATTAAATAAATACTCTTCAGTATTTGAAAAAGTTAATACACCGCAAGATGTAAAAAAACTTTCTACTGAAGAAATGAACATACTTTCTACAGATATTAGAAATGCAATTTTAAATAAAGTTAACTATGCAGGCGGACACCTGGGACCGGATTTAGGCATTGTAGAAGCGACTATTGCCCTTCATTATGTTTTTAATTCCCCAAAAGATAAAATAGTATATGACGTATCACACCAGATTTATCCGCACAAAATTTTAACCGGAAGAAAAGATGCATTTGTGAACCCGGCAAATCATCCTGAAATAACCGGATATTCAAACCCAAACGAAAGTGAACACGATAATTTTATTCTGGGACACACTTCAACATCTCTTAGTCTTTCTTCAGGACTTGCAAAAGCAAGAGATCTAAAAAAAGAAAAATACAATATTATAGCCTTGATTGGGGACGGCTCACTAAGCGGAGGAGAAGCTCTAGAGGGATTAAGCAATGCAGCAATTCTAAATTCAAATATCATAATTATTGTAAATGATAACTCAATGGCTATAGCTCCGGTTGAAGGAGGTATTTACAATAGTTTGGCAATTCTTCGTAACACAAACGGAAAATCTCAAAACAATATATTCAAAGCCATGGGATATGAATACGTTTATGTGGAGGAAGGTAATAATGTTGAAGAACTAATAAAAGCCTTTAAATCTGTAAAAGATACCCAAAAACCAACAATAGTACATATTCATACACAAAAAGGCTTAGGTTACAAACCTGCAGAAAACGACAAAGAAACATATCACTGGCAAATGCCGGGATTTATAGACAGAGCAGGAAAGGTACAGCCTAAAATTGAAACATATAATACAATTACTAACGATTTCATTCTCAAAAAAAAGAAAAATGATCCAACCGTAATTGCAGTATCACCGGCAACCCCGGGAGCTACCGGTATGACCCCGGATTTTAGAAATAAAATGGGAGATAACTATACAGATGTCGGCATAGCTGAACAACACGCAGTAGGATATATCTCAGGACTTGCTGCAAATGGAGCGAAACCGGTATTGGAAGTTTTAAGTTCATTTATTCAACGTTCATACGATCAACTATCACAGGATTTTGCAATAAACAATACTCCGGCAACAATACTTGTATTTGGCGGCGGAATATCAGGAACAGACATTACGCATCTTGGAATCTTTGATATACCGCTTATCAGCAACATTCCAAACATTGTTTATTTGGCTCCAACAAACAAAGAAGAATATCTGGGTATGCTTGACTGGGCTATTGAGAACCAAAAATATCCGACTGCAATTCGCGTTCCTTCCGGGGATATCACATCAACCGGCAAAAAAGATACTACTGATTACTCTAAGTTAAACAAATTTAAGATTAACAACCAGGGGGAAAAGGTTGCAATCATTGCAGCTGGAAACTTCTACAAACTTGGAGAACAAGTCCAAATAGAATTATTAAAACAGCACAAAATTAACGCAACCCTGATAAATCCCGTATTTTTGACAGGTATAGATACAGAAGCTTTGAATAAGCTTGAAGAAAACCACTCTCTTGTAATAACACTAGAAGATGGCTGTATTGATGGAGGTTACGGAGAAAAAATTTCCCGCTATTACTCTAATTCGGATATGAAAGTTTTAAACTTTGGAGCAGCCAAAGAATTTACCGACAGAATCCCATTAAATGAACTCTATAAAAAATACCACTTAACAAGCGATTTAATCATTAACGATATTCTGAATAACTTAAAATAAAAAGCAACAAAGCGGCTTAAATCCCTTTTAGATTCTAAGCCGCCTGGAACTGTAGAAAAATACAAAGAGAACAAAACGGCTTAAAATAACAACAGAAAAGGAACTCACACAT
>URYF01000111.1 GCA_900551965.1 uncultured bacterium | reverse complement strand
GTTTCCACCAATATTATCGTCATTGCGAGAAAATCTATGATTTTCGAAGCAATCCGGTATCATTTTTGGATTGAATAAAATTTTCCGGACAGCTTCGCTATCGCTCGCAGTGACATGTGTTTTTTCATTTAGTGGAGTTTTGTATATAAGTCCCTTTTTGTTATATTACAAAAAAGACAGCTGTTAAATGCTGTCTTTTTGAAGTTCTTCTTATTATCGCTTAGCGGTTGTTTTTATTATGTGCCAGCCGAATTTTGTGCCGACAGGATCGGAGATTTCTCCAATTTTTAAATCAAACGCTGTGTCTGCAAATTGCTGAACCATTTGTTTACGGTTAAAATACCCTAAATCTCCGCCGTATTGACCTGATGGGCATAGTGAATATTGTTTTGCAGCATCTTCAAATGTTATATCACCTTTTTGAATATCTTTTTTTATATCAAGTGCTTCTTTTCTTGTTTTTACAAGTACATGGCTTGCTCTGACTTCATGAATATCAAGATTTGGGTTAAGAAATTCAAAACCTTTTGCAAATGAACCAAGTCCTACAAATACAACGGCTAATGCCAAAAATAACTTTATTGCATGTTTCATAATTTTCTCCTGTTTATTTTATATTTTAATACATAAATTTAAAAATCAAATACTACAATTGTATCGTTCTTAGAACAAGATAATATCTGTAATTTCCCCAGTAAACTATTACCGAAATAAAATTATTGTCAAGATCGGAAGCCTCTAAATATGTGTCAGGAATCGGTTTTCTTTTGGAACTGTTAAAGCGTTTTCCGACAAATTTCAGTGCTTTTTCTCTGATAAGTTGAACTTTTGTCATTTTAACCTGTGGCAGATTATTTTTATAGAAATCCATCGGGACCATTTCTTTTTTATAGCAAGGAACAATATATTTGACTTTTCCGGCTTCTTTAAACAGCATAAACCAAGCTCCGTTATGTTCGCGCGGGGTCAAAAGGTAATAACCCGGTTGAATTGCTACAGTTTTGAAAAATAATGGTGCGGTCAGCCTAAATAGCGGGTATGGCGACCATGTAGAATACATGGTGTCCTGATATTCTCCCGGGTCAATATTATGGACGTATTTGAAATCCGGTACAGGCATGTCACGATACATTTTCTCAATGTCAATATCTTCTGTATATTCATCATCAAGTATTTCTTGTGTATCAACATCGTCAGGAAAGGAAGCCGCTTTTTGCTCAGCTGAATTTACTGGCAAATGTAGCATAAAAATTCCAAATAATATTAAAAATATACCGGTTAATAATTTTTTCATACTATGATTTTAATATTATTTTGCTGAAAATCAATCATTCTAATAATTGATAGTGATTTTATGAATGAATTTGAAACGGGCATTTTGTACAATGGGCTTTCGGGTGAAGGATTAAATTATCTTCCAAATCATACATTCTTGCAATTCTGGTGTCTAAGGGCGCTCCGCATTTTGGGCATTTTAAGCCGCCTGCTCCGTTTAGAATAAGCTGTTTTAAACTTTCTATAATTTCAGGAGATACAATATTGCTTACAATATCTTTTTCAAGTTTTTTAATTTCGTGCGGTTCACATTTAAGCGCTTTTGCAAGTGCTTGTCTTATTGTTACAGGCAGGAATAATTCTTTGCCGTCTTCAATTTCTTCAATAATTTCGACCGAAATATTGGCAGCCAGTGCCAGACCGGTTTGCGTAAGTCCTAATTCTTCTCGTTTTATTTGGATAAATCTTGCTAATGTTTTCATAATTGTATGATATCATAAATCCTGAAATTTTATGAATATTAAGAAATGTTACATTGGGCTTTAGGGCTTAAATGGCATTGTGACCTGGTTTTTAGCTTTTTAGGTAATGTTAAGTCAAATAGGCCATGCAATTTTTAGATTTAAAAATTCTTTATATAAGTATGGGGAACTAAATAAAGAAATCGGGGAAAAGGATTATGTTTACACAAGAATCTTATGCAAATTTGCCGTATTGGAATTATTTACCAATGGGGGTAACAAATTATGGTGGTGATACTCAGGTATTTACAATACCTGAATATGCAAGCGGTCAGATTGGGTTGTATTTGAATCCGGCGGCTCAAGCACAGATGAACCAGTCAATTACTTTTCCGGGAATGAATAACGGTCCGGTTATAAATCCGACAGCTGTAGATAATATGACTAAGGAAATTTTATACCCGACATTGAATAAATTGACAAGTGGAACAATTAATACTTGTTTGAGAAATATTTCAATGACCAAGCAAAGACTGAATGCAATGCTTCAAAGTGAAAATACTAAAGAAGAAGACAAAGCAAAAATTAATGAATTGCTTGATAAACTAAAGGTTCAGGAAGAAAAGTTGAAAGAACTTGCCGAGTCAACTGATCTTGATCCAAAAACTGCGTATGACAAAGCAAATGAAATTGAAAATAATATCAGAGAAATTGTAAATCAAGCTTCAAAAATTCAGAGCGGAACTA
>URYF01000110.1 GCA_900551965.1 uncultured bacterium | reverse complement strand
AAACTCATAATCAGGGGGTTTTTGACTGCTACACTCCTGAGATGAGAAAAGCTCGTCATGCTGCTATTTTGACTGGGCTTCCTGATGCATACGGCAGAGGCCGTATCATAGGTGACTATAGAAGAATCGCATTGTATGGTATTGACAGACTTATTGAAGATAAAAAAGAACAGCACGCTTCACTTGATGGTGAAATGACTCCTGATAAAATTCAGTTAAAAGAAGAAATTGCTGAACAAATCAGAGCATTGCAAGAAATGATCGAGCTAGGTAAAACTTATGGTTTTGATATTTCAAAACCTGCAAGAAATGCTAAAGAAGCTGTTCAATGGTTATACTTCGGTTACTTATCAGCTGTTAAAGAACAAAACGGTGCTGCGATGAGTGTTGGTAGAACTTCAACATTCTTAGATATCTTCATTGAAAGAGATTTAAAAGAAGGGGTTATCACAGAAGCTGAAGCTCAAGAAATGATTGACCACTTCATTATGAAATTAAGACTTGTAAAATTTGCAAGAACTCCTGAATACAATGCATTGTTCTCAGGCGATCCTACCTGGGTTACTGAATCAATCGGCGGTGTTGGTATTGACGGTCGTCCGTTGGTTACTAAAAACTCATTCAGATATTTGCATACTTTAGAAAACTTAGGTACAGCTCCTGAGCCAAACTTGACAGTTCTTTGGTCTAAAAAGTTACCTCACAACTTCAAACAGTATGCTGCTCACATTTCAATCACAACTTCATCTATTCAATATGAAAACGATGATTTGATGAGAGTTACTCACGGTGATGATTATGCTATCGCTTGCTGCGTATCATCAATGGTTGTTGGTAAAGAAATGCAGTTCTTCGGAGCTCGTGCAAACCTTGCAAAATGTTTACTATATGCAATTAACGGCGGGGTGGACGAAAGATTAAAAGAACAAATCGGTCCTAAATACAGAGCTATTACTTCTGAATATCTTAACTATGATGAAGTTATGGAAAAATATGAAGATATGATGGAATGGCTTGCAGGATTGTATGTAAATACTTTGAATGTTATTCACTATATGCATGACAAATATTGTTATGAAAGAGCTCAAATGGCGCTTCATGACAGAGATGTAAAACGTTACTTTGCAACAGGTATTGCCGGACTTTCTGTAGTTGCTGACTCTTTATCAGCTATTAAGTATGCTAAGGTTAAAGCTATCAGAGATGAAAACGGTATTGTCGTTGATTATGAAGTAGAAGGTGATTTCCCTAAATACGGTAACAACGATGACAGAGTTGACCAAATTGCGGTTGATCTTGTTACTAAATTTATGAATATGATTAGAAAACACTATACATATAGAAATTCTATTCCTACAATGTCAATTTTGACAATTACATCAAACGTTGTTTACGGTAAGAAAACAGGAAACACTCCTGATGGAAGAAAAACAGGTGTACCTTTGGCTCCTGGTGCTAACCCAATGCACGGACGAGATATGAATGGTGCGGCTGCATCTTTGGCTTCAGTTGCAAAACTTCCGTTCCACGATGCACAAGACGGTATTTCTAATACATTCTCAATTATTCCAAATGCATTAGGAAAAGATGAAGTGTTCATGGGTGATTTCAACGTAAGTTTCGACCCGGGCTGCTGCGAAGCAAGTCTTAACTAGTCCTCGCCGGACTGGGTACTTAGTTCCCAATAACCTTATAATTTGTTATACTTTAGGTAAATTAAGCGATTAGGTGAGGGTTCTGACTATAAAATTAGTGAAAGGAAAAATAAAATGACAACAACAATGCAAGAAGAAAATTTAATAAATTTATTAGACGGTTATGTTGAAAAAGGTGGCCACCACCTTAATGTAAACGTATTTAACCGTGATACATTATTGGATGCTCAAGCTCATCCTGAAAAATATCCTCAATTGACTGTGAGAGTTTCAGGATATGCTGTTAACTTCATCAAGCTTACAAAAGAACAACAGGATGATGTTATTTCAAGAACATTCCATTCACAACTTAGTGGAAATTCTTGCGGCTGCTAGTCAGGGGTAAATAAGAAAGAATAGAAAAATGCGATTGAACAGAATATTCAATCGCATTTTTCTTACATAAATCTATTGTGTTCTTTTTCCCATTCTACCGACGTCATGCGCCCGTGGCCAGGATAAATCAATGTTTCTGGAGGTAAAGTAAAAATCTTATTTTTTATACTTTCTACTATTTGTTCAAAATCTCCACCTTCTAAATCACAGCGTCCTACACTTCTCTAAAGATTGTATCACCGGAGAAAAGTTTACCATCTGTAAGATAACATACACCGCCTTGAGTATGCCCCGGAGTATGAATGACCTTAATTTCTGTGTCACCTAGTTTAATTATGTCCCCATCTGTTACAAAGATATCAATATTTGGAATAGTCATCTGAGGCATGCCAAACATTGGTAAATACTGATTTGCTTTATTAAGCCAAGCCATATCATTTTTGTGCATAACAACCTTTACGTCAGGATTATTTCTAATCCCTGCAATATGATCAAAATGTCCATGTGTTAACAAAATGTATTTAAGTTCTGCTCCGGCTTCGCTTAAAGCATCATTAATTTTGCTATCTACAGCAGAACAATCCACAAGAGCTGCCTCTTTGGATTGTTCATCTATTAATAAATAATTATTATTATCTATTGGCGGTTCTATAAATGTTTTTATAATCATATATTAATTCTATAATAAAAACATTCAAT
>URYF01000109.1 GCA_900551965.1 uncultured bacterium | reverse complement strand
TTTTCAACTTTTTTTAATTTTTTTAATAATATATTTTTTTCATTTTCAATTTTGCCGTCAATTACCATTTCCAAAACAGCAGAGAGAATATTCCCTATCTCCTTACCCTTAAAGCCGAGATTTATCAAATCAAAGCCGTTAATTTTCAAATCCTTAACACTATAAGGCTCGGCATTTGCGATAATTTCATCAACAAGTGACTCGGTAGTAACAAGATTTTGCAGTTCCTCCCCTGTCATTTTGGGATTTTGACCGAGTTTATCGGCACGCTTAACCTCAATTAAGTCACGTACACCCTGTTCGCCCAAACGGTTGAGCCATTTTTTTATATTTTTCTTTTTTGTTCCTATATGGATATCGTGGATTGGGATAATAAGCATTACCCTATCGTAAAGTTCATTTGAAATTTTAAAGCGTTTTAAAATCGGTGCGGCAAGGTCTGCACTGATTTTTTGATGCCCCTTAAAGTGGTCAACTCCGTTATCATCCGTAGTTTTTGCAAGGGGTTTGCCGATATCGTGAAGAAGCATAGTAAGCCTAAGCGAAAGCAACCTCGGCGATTGCTCAACTGTTTTTGCAGTATGAGTATAGACGTCAAAAATATGCCAAACAGTATTTTGCCCGCAGGTAAAAATCGGTACAAGTTCAGGAATTATCACACCCATAATTTCTTTATACTCGGTTAAAACATCAAAAACATTATCGCCCAAAAGAAGTTTTGAAAGTTCGGTAAAAATTCTTTCAGCCGATACATTTTTTAAAAGTTCTTTATTTCTAAACAATGCGGCTTTGGTATTTTCCTCAATTTCAAAGCCGAGAGTTGAGGAAAAGCGAATGGCACGCATAATGCGGAGTGCATCCTCTTTAAATCTTTTATCGGGATTGCCGACAGCCTTAATTATTTTATTTTCTATATCTTCTCTGCCGCCGAAAAGGTCAACAATTTCATCTTTATTAGGGTTATATGCAATTGCATTTATCGTAAAATCACGGCGTGACAAATCCTCGTCAATATTGCTTACAAAGCTGACATTTTCAGGGTGGCGGTTATCAATATACTCACCGTCTGTTCGATAAGTGGTGATTTCAAAATTATCGCCATCAAAAACAGCGGTAACCGTGCCGTGTTTAAGCCCCGTTTCAATATATTTGATATTATTTTCAGCAAGTATTTTTTCAAGGTCACCGGGCTTTGCAGAAGTGGTAATATCAATATCGTCGCACTTTCTTTTCATAAAAAAGTCCCTGACGCATCCGCCTACCTGATAAGCCTCAAAGCCTGCATTTTCAATTGTTTCAATCAAGTAATTTGCTTTTTCAAAAATCGTCATATTGCACCCAAACAAAAAAATTATATAAATATTTTAGCACAAACAAAGCAATAATACAATTATGAAAAATTTTTACACTTATTTAATTGTTGCGCTGACGGGCGGAACGGGATATTGCCTTATTGAAATACTCTACCGTGGCAGAACACACTACTCAATGTTTTTCGCCGGTGCAATAGTATTATCGTCATTTTATTATATAAATCAAAAATACGAAATGAGTTTTTGGCTCAAATGCTTGGTAGGAATGTTGATTATAACAGGGGTTGAGCTGCTGTTTGGATTGATATTTAATATCATACTAAAGGAGCACGTTTGGGATTATTCAGGTGTTCCGCTAAACTTTTTAGGTCAGGTCTGTGTACCGTTTTCACTTTTATGGTTTGCCCTCTCCGGTGTGGCATTTAAGGTGATAGATACGGTGCAAGAAAATATTGGGATATAAAAAATAAGGCGACCAATGGTCGCCCCTACGATGTCGAAAAAAATTCCTGTTTAACAAAACATATTAAACAAAAAAACAAGCACAACCGAATGGTTGTGCTTTAAATTAAGATTGATTTGCTATTTCGTTATCACTTTCCCCTGTTAATTCGTCATTGGAATTGCGCTTATATAAAATAAAAGTAACTAATGACAGAGCAAATGAAACTGCAGATATAGCTGCCATAATTTTAACTTTATCTCTGTATTTATTCTTCAAATATAAATATTGATGAGATTTATTATACAAATCGCTGTAATAGGGGTCATCTTTTCTTAAATCGTTTAAATAATCATAGCCGGAATTATCAAAATATTCCATATCCTTATCTTCATAGTATTTGTCCAACTTTGAGTATTCCTTATATTTGTTATTTGCAGAAAAACCGAGTATTGCAAAAACAACTGCGACAACAACTAACAATAGCGAAACGCCCTTACAAACATTTTTATTCATAATTCACCTCATACTTTTTGATAAACACGCAAATAAACTTGATTGTTGTATATAATATACACTAACTCCGAACCATCTTCATCATTTGTCAAAATAAGCTTATTTGAACCAAGTGTATATGTACCTGTCGGACCTGGGAAACTGTAATAGCCAACATTAACAACTTCTTCGTAAGTTCCGTCATCTTTTAAAGTAAGTGATGCATTAAAATCTACAGAATCAATTGACGAATCAAGCGTTTGATTAATGTATCCCGTAGTTTCTGATAATTCAGTGTCAAATTTATACTTTACTGAAAATATATAGTCACCATACACTCTGAAATTTTCTGTTTTTCCGTCCTCATTGTTAAGCGAGATCATATCATCACTCTGCTTATAAGAACCGGAATAAGAATTTTCATCATCTTTATAAGTATAGTTGTTATCAGAAGAAAAAGTATATTCCCCACCTTTTGTATCATTGACACT
>URYF01000108.1 GCA_900551965.1 uncultured bacterium | reverse complement strand
CCTTCTACAGCAGTTGATGCAATAAAAAAATTACAAGAAATTTCAAAAGAAGTTTCTAAATTTAACGAAACCGTAGAATGCCATATGCGTTTAGGTATCGACGTTCGTCAAGCTGATCAACAAATCAGATCAACAGTAGTTTTACCTGCAGGCTTAGGTAAAGAAGTAAGAGTTTGTGTTATCGCAAAAGGTTCTAAAGCTAGTGAAGCAACAGAAGCCGGTGCAGATTTCGCAGGCGCTGAAGAAATTATCGATAAAATTGCAGGCGGTTGGTTTGAATTTGATACATTGATTGCTACACCTGATTGTATGGGTATGCTTGGTAAATTAGGTAGAGTATTAGGTCCTAAAGGCTTAATGCCAAACCCTAAAACAGGTACAGTTACAATGGATATCGCAAAAGCTGTTAAAGATGCTAAAGCCGGTAAAGTAGAATATAGAGCAGACAAACAAGGTATGATCCACTGCCCTATCGGTAAAATCCAATTCAATGAAGAAGATTTAATCAAAAACTACGCAACCTTAGCAGAAGCTGTATTAAAAGCTAAACCGGCATCTGCAAAAGGTACCTTCGTTAAATCAGTTTACTTATCAACTACAATGGGTCCTGGTATCAAATTAGATCCAAAAACATTCGCAGCTGAAGTAAAAGAATTAGTTTAATAATAACTAAAACGAATTTAACGGCGCCGATTTGAATATCAAATCGGCGCCGTTGTTTTACCTATATCACAAATACTTATCTCTAGTAGAAATAAAAAAATTTGGTTTTATATAACGCAACTCTCACCCTACACCTGCCTTGGATTTTAACGGCTCGACCGGCTGAACGCAGCTCTCGCCGAGACGGGTTCGTTTCACTCCACCCTTGTCAAAATCCAAGACAGATGTAGGTTATGAGTATTATTTACCCCTGTCTTTTTGGGAAAAATACGTCATTAAAAACTTGTACTTGGCTAAATTTTTGCATAAAAACGGACCTTGAGAAAATTCTCAAGATCCGTTTTTTACAAATTATAATATTATTATCTGACCAAATCAGAACCATCTGCAGCTTTGAAATTACCAATACAAATTTGAATTAAATCAACTAAAGCCCAAATACCGGTTATTAAGAAACCAATAACCAACCAGCCAAGCAAAAGAGTAATAAGCAGCATCGCAACAGCAGACTTTGTTTTACCTGTATAGAATCTGTGAATACCAAGAGTACCTAGAATCAAACACAATAAAATAGTTACAACAAATGATTTACCTTCTGACATAAATCTCTCCTTTTTAATAAACTTCCAAATAATAACAACACCATAGATAGTATCATATATTTCAGTCAAATGCAAATACGAACTTTACAGTAAAAATTTCTTTGATATAATAAGCTTATGGGTGATTGGCACTCTGCCGAACGAAAAGCTGACTAAATGTCAAGTTTTCGAGAGAGGGGTAACGCACTGAAAAAATCGAAAGATTTCTGATTAAAACTAAATGTTTTGGGCGATTGGCGCAGTTGGTAGCGCACTTGAACGACATTCAAGGGGTCACAAGTTCGAGCCTTGTATCGCCCACCATAAAAAAAGAACCTTTTCGGTTCTTTTTTATTTTAATAAATTATATCTTATGCATATTATCAACTATTTCTTTTTTCTGAACCCAGATTTCCATACCCAGCTTATCGCTAAGATTAGCAAATCCTTCTTTTATCTCTTTAAAGGAATATTTTGAAGTACCGATATTGCATAGCATAAACATAACAAAATGCCCTTGCATCAATGTTTGTTTTATATCTTCAATGTTAACCTCGTATTTAGCCATCATAGCCGTAACTTCAGCAACAATACCGATTTTATCTACACCTGAAACTGTAACAATAATTTGATCAGACATTACTTGATTTCCTCCTTAATTTCAGCATCAACAGCTGCAACTACCGGAACTTCTTCTGCTTTTTGAGCCACAAACCATGCAGGATATACCCATCTGCCAACATTATGTCTCTGGCAATATCCTCTAAGTTCTCTTTTAACTTCCGGAGCTAAAATATAAAGAACTATAATATTTGGAACACACATTGCAATCATCATTGCATCGGTAATATCAATAATAGATTTAACATTCATAGCTGAACCGATTATAATAAATAAGCAATAAATTAAATTGAATGTTAAAACACGTTTTTTACCTTCACCAAGAAGGAATGTCCATGCTTTCTGACCGTAATATGCCCAAGAAATTAAAGTAGAAACTGCAAATAATACCGCAATTATTGATAATATAATAGGGAAGAATGAAATAACTGACTGGAACGCATTTGAAGCAAGTTCAATACCTGAAATCTGCCCTACTGCGTCAGTTTTAAGGACACCTGTAATTACAATTGCAAAAGATGTAAATAAACAAAGAACACCGGTTAAGAAAGTTTCTAACAATGCAACAAAACCTTGAGAAACAGGCTCTTTTGTTTGAGATGTTGCATAAACGATTGCTGCAGCACCTGTACCGGCTTCATTTGATTGTACAGAACGTCTTAAACCTATGATAATAGTACCAAAAACTCCGCCTGCAACTGCTGTTGGATGAAATGCCTCCGTAACAATTGTTGCAATAGCTGCCGGAATATGAGTTATATTTGCACAAATTACAACCAAACCTGAAATTATATAAAGCAGACACATTGTAGGGGTTAAAATAGTTGTAACCTTAGCTATACTTTTGATACCGCCAACAACAACCAACCCGATAAGAATAGCAACAACCAGCCCGATAACCCAGGCATATCCATGAAGAAAACTATGTTCCCCACCTGTAATAAAAATAAGCTGATGAGCAGTTTGGTTAATTTGAATCA
>URYF01000107.1 GCA_900551965.1 uncultured bacterium | reverse complement strand
AATAATCCGCATTTTTATATAGATGGATTATGTGATTATAGTAATATAATATTTTTAGATAGGTTCTGTTGCAAAAGTGGAGCTTCAAAAATTCGTGTTTCTAATCGACTGAATTTTGATGTCAATTTATCAACACATATTAAAAATTTGTTTTTCAATAAAAAGTGTGATGCGTCTTTATATGACTTAATACATGATATAAAGAAAAATAAAATGCAAATTAGTATTGGTCCAACAATATTTGAAAATAGTTATAACCAATCTGGTATGAATAGTATTAAAAAATCATATGAGACCTTATTGGCTTTTTCAATGTTGGACAGAAATAGTTATGATAGTATAAAAAATGGTAATTTTGATTCTAATCCAATTTCACAAGATTATGTATTTGCAGATAATATTTGGGGTGTTATGCGAAAATCTAAAAACGAAAATAATGATTTGGAAAAACATAAAATACTTTTTTGCTTGCTTTCTAAAATGTATTTATTGAAATGGGATAATACCTCCAGAAATAAGGAAATTGATTTATTGAATTTTGCACTTGATGATTTAAATGTTTATTGTGAGAATGAATTGTTTTTTTGTATGAAGTATTTAGAAAATGATAAAAATATAAAACCTTTTTTTGATAAAGTACAACCTAATTCTAAAAATACAATTAAAAAAATAGAAAACATTGCATGGGATTTTTTGCATATTAGATTGATGGAAAACTCTCTTGCTGTTCAATCAAATGAAAATAATGTTTATTATTTGTATTATTTTGCTACTGCCGATAAAGCATTACATAATATCATAAAGTATAATCCGATAAACAGAATTGCTTTATATGATTCAAAAGTATATCCAGTAAGAAAACATAATATAAGTGAAATTATAGGATTAGATTTATATAATAGTTTACATAATAGAAACAGGACACCATATTTAGTGAGTAAATTAAATAAATTATACATTGAACTAAAAAATGAAATCAATAAAAATTTCAATTGAATATTGTTTTGATCTAATTAATTAAAGGCACCTCGCTCAAAAATTTAATTTTCAAAGCGAGGTGCTTGATTTTTGGCAGTTGCTAATTAAGCTGGGAATTTTACAATCTTGCTATCTTTAACGCTTGAGTCTAACAATGTTCCCATCGTATCAGCAACTGACTGTTGCATATTGTCAGTTACATGCATATATGTGTTCATTGTAAATCCTGCGTCTGTATGACCGAGCATATGCGATACTGTTTTAATGTCCATTCCTTGTTCAAGGGATAAGGTTGCAAAACTGTGCCGTAAATCGTGAAAGCGTATTCTCGGCACACCTGCCCTGTCCTGTATTCTGTGTAATCTTCGTGTGACTGCTGAAGTATCTCTTATCTCTCCTGTTACAGATGACGGGAATATATATTTCGATTTCGGAATTTGATTTGCTTTTAACTGGCTTAATAACCGAATACACTCATCGCATAATCTTATCGTTCTGATTGAACTTTTTGTTTTCGGCGTGTTGATTTTTACCTCACCTTTGATTTTTTGTACCGCCTTGTTTACCGTTATCGTTTTGTTTTCAAGACTTAAATCATTCCATTCCAAAGCACAGATTTCGCCTAATCTCATACCCGTTGTCAGTTCAAGATAATAGAATTCATAACAACCCGAACGCTTGGTTTCTTCAAGAAATGCTGTTAATTCTTCTTTCTTCAGCGTTTTCATTTCAGGCTTTGTGCAGTTCGGCAACTTCACTTTTGATATGGGATTCTTTAGAATTAAATCTTCATCCACCGCTTTTTGAAGGCAAGAACTGAGTGTTCTCTCTATCCCTTTTACCGAGTAATATGCCAATCCGTTACCGTGTTTTTCTCTGCCTCGTTGCCTGCCGTTACTGAATAATCCCACCAAGAACTGTTGACAATTTACGGTGGATAACTCGCTTAATTTCATATCACCCAACGCAGGTAAGATATTGGTTTTGAACCTTTGCTCGTAACCGTTTACGGTATAGTCCTTTATCACATTTCTGCAAAATGTGTTTATCCATATTTCGTACCATTCATTAAGCGTGGGATCAGAATTGGTCAAGTAAGTATGAGAAGATAACACAGACTGTTCTTTCAGATATTCTTCTTTGGCTTTGTTCAGCTTTTCTTGACATTCGGATTTGGTTTTTGCGGTAACGCTTTTTCGTTTTGTCTTGCCGTTTTCATCTTTGCCGATGTTAAACCAACCTTCCCATCTTCCGTCTTTTCTTTTGCGAAGTGTTCCTTCGCCTTTTGTTCTTCTTGCCATTCTATAGCCTCCTTTCTGCTTTTGGCAACTCAAACATTACCACAAGCCTTTTTCAATAGCCAGATAATTATCTTTTAGATTTTTCATCTATCCATTCCTTGAGTTGTTCTTTTGGAATGGATTTTCTTCTGCCTAACTGAACAACAGGGAACGATTTATCTTTTTCAATCAGTTTATACAAGCTGACATTGGATATGCCAAGCACCTCTGCCGCTTGATTGACAGACAGCATTACGGGCATTTCATCAAAGTTTTTATACACTTTATCACCTCCTATTTTGCTTACAGGCTTGCACAAATCGCCTGTAAGCTGTTTTTAGTTTTAGTCCGACGAGTTACTCTGTTTTTGAGCGAACTCGTCAATTTTTGCTCGCAGCGTTGCCTAATTTTTCATAAATAGGTTTATCATACCGAAACGCTCACGTGAATACGCAAGAACCTTGATTTTCTGCGAAAAACAGCCTTTACTGCATACGAATTTGGAATCATACGCAAAAGTATTACGATTTGAAAAGCCGACAGGCCTTGCCGGACGGCGTTTTCGGGCATTTCAATGCCCGAAAATCATACCCCTTTATCCTGCTTTAAAATCGA
>URYF01000106.1 GCA_900551965.1 uncultured bacterium | reverse complement strand
CGTCCGGCCGTCAGGTCGACCAGACAGTACGGCGGCAGTTTTTCCAGCACTTCGTCAACGCCGCGGTCAATCAGGCGCGCGTAATGTCCGACCGAAGAATCCCGGATATAGTCGGCAATGCTTTTTTCGCCGAGAGCCGTCCAGATTTTTGTCCGTTGCCCGGCCGGGCGTTTTTCCCATTTCCCGTTATTGGAACGGTGTTCGGGAATGAGTACGAACAGACGTTCGACGTCGGGCTGCGAAACGGTAAGTATCCGCCGGCTCCAGCCGCAGACGATTTTAAAATTACGAAACGCTTCAAACAGGCCGCAGCTTTCCTTTTCCACGCTGTTGAGGCAGACGAACAAAAGGTTGATCAGGGCTTTGTCGTTAATTCCGTGATGTTTAATTCCGTCGAGTTTTCTTTCCGTCAGTTCAAAATAGCGGGTGAGGTAATAGTCAAAAAGGACAAGACGATACAAGCGGTAGGCTTCTTCCCTGTTGCCCCATTTTTGGATGATTTCATCAATTTTGTTCATGATAATATAATTAAAAGTTAAACATAATCCGTATGTAAAGCAGTGAAATTGTAGTGTAAAGCAGAAGGGAAGTCAATTCTTTTCGGCGCGGTTTCCGCATTTCCCGCGGCGCGGATCGGCGGGGTGCCCAAAAAGCGCTTGACTTCGGAAAATATTTGACCTATTTTTTAACCGTTTTCAGATGCCGGGCCCTTAGCTCAGTTGGTTAGAGCAGGCCGCTCATAACGGTCTGGTCGCCTGTTCGAGTCAGGCAGGGCCCACCATAGTTAACAGCTCCTATCACGGGAGCTGTTTTTCTTTTATAAATCAATAGGTTAGATGAGTTCGGATGTTCGTTTTTTGAAAAACATTATTTTTTTGAAATATCCGAACTATTTTTTATCAATATTTATATTTTTCAAATGGTTAATAAGGTTTATCATTTAGATACTTTGGGGAACGGATAAAGATAATAGTTGTTATTTTTAAAAGAACAAGATGTTTAAAAGGTGTAAATGCTGCTTGTTTTTAATAGGACAGCCATATATCATATTTAAATACTTAAATGGACTATAAGAGGCGGAAATGAAAAAAATTCACGTTGTGCTGTTTTTATTTATTTTAACTGCTTGCATAGGACAAGAACCTTCCCGAGAAAATTGGCTGAAAAATTCTGCAAATGAAATAATTTATGTGCAGGTTGAGGGGTATGAACATAGAAGAAATAAAAAAATAGCTTTTATTCAGCATGGTTTGGCGTCTAATCTTGAACATTCTGCGGTACAGACAGCTAAAAAAGCATTTCTAGATAATGGATATTTGGTTATTATCTTTGACAGTCGCTATTCTATGGGTAAAAGTGATGGCGAGGTTATTAATGTTCGATTAGCAACTTTCAAAAAAGATTTGGAAACAGTGATTAACTGGGCTAAAAAACAGAATTTTTATCGTGAACCGTTTATCTTGGCCGGTCATTCTTTAGGAGGGGCGTCAGTTTTACAATATTCGGCAGAAAACGCGTCTGTGATTGATGCTGTAATTCCAATAACTCCGGTTGTCAGCGGAGTGACATGGGAAAATAGCTGTATGTTTTATATGCCAGATTTTTGTAAAGACTGGAAGAAAAAAGGTTTTTATAATTATCAAACAGTTGTCTTACCTTATACTGTTGTTGAAGAGGCTAAGAACTATGATGCTCTCCGTTTAGCAAAAGATATTAAAGCAAGGGTTTTGCTGATTACGGCTGAAGATGATCATATTATTGCCCCCCAGGATGTTAAAGCTCTTTATCAGGCGCTTGAAACAAAAAAATCTTTAGGTATTGTTTCGGAAGGCGGACATAATTTTACAACTGAACGAAGCCGACAGGAGTTGTATAATTCTATAGCCGCATTTTTATCATAAAACAATAAGCGATATTTTCAATCTAATAACCTTAAGGACAAGATGTTCTTTTTGTTAAAAGTGATAAATAATCAGGTTGTGAATTGCCAGTTAAGCCCCACTATTTTATAAATGCCGGAATGTGCAATTTCGGCATTTCTCCATGTTTCTGTCTTTGCCTGCCGTAATTGACGGTTCCTGTCACTGGAACTGTTTTCCTTTTAAAAATCAAACAGTTGACGTGGTTCGGATGTTGTGAATTTCAAAATCATATTTGGGGAGAAGTTTTCCGAACTCGTTTGTTTATATTTTTTTGTTTTTTAACGGGTTGTTTTTTTATTTTTTTTACATAAACTATCTTGTAATAATACATTGAATTGTTGGGGAAAAGAACATGGCGGAAATTGCGGATGGAATTAGAATTGTGGAACCTGTCCAAGAGCATTTTGAAAGCTATCAAAAAGCTTGCGAGAAAATGCGGGCGTATTTATCGGATGAAACAATAAATGATCCTGTCGGCAAAAGGGAAAGCAAAGGTTTTATATTTGCCATGGATAGTTTCCGGGTTGGCAGTCAAGAAGAATTTACCGCCAAGATCGTAGACTTTTATAAAAATAAGAGGGAATGCGAAGCGACAGGACAGCCTTTAAACAGGAGAAACGGCCCGGAGCTTTTTTATTTTGTAGTCAAAGGTGATGAAATAATAGGGTCGGTAAATGCACGTCCGCAACCGATGGATGTGTTTGATGTTGAAAATGGACTGAAAACTTGTGAAAAGTGGCATAAGTTTTCTGCCGAAACGGGAGTAAGGGTAACAACGTCTACGGTGCTGTTGCATGAACATAAGGGTAAAGGTTATGCCGGCGAAATAAAAAAGCAATTGTTTGATAAACTGCATGAGCAAGGGATTGACGAGGTTGCGGCAACTGCCGAAGCCGATAATGAACGCTCAAATAAAGCTCAAAATAAGCTTGTTGAGAATTACGGAGGATATTCCTATAGTTTCAGCGGTTTAAACCCGGAAACAGGAAGAGTCATTAATTATAATCGTTATGTTGTAAATACC
>URYF01000105.1 GCA_900551965.1 uncultured bacterium | reverse complement strand
TAGTCAAAAGTAAAATGAGCAAGTTTCCAAGATATCTGCCGTTATATCCTCTAAAATGTGATGCAAGCCTTTGCGCACCGACAGAAGCGCCCCAAGCCCAATCATCACTGCAAAACGGAATTGTTGACATTATGTAAACAAAGCCGAAAAATGCAAATAAAATAACTATTAAATTAATCCATTTTTTCTTCGTCATAATTTAACCTCTCTTATATCCGAGATAGTATAATATCACAAACAATCTAAAAAATAAATAGTAAAATAGTAAAGATTTAGTAAAAAACAGCTCAAAAAAGGAAATTTGCTTTTCGAGCTGTTAAATGTACTAATTTTTTCTATCGTTTATGCTTTGATTAATTGCGGTGAAAAGCGACATATCCTTGTGGTTTAAATCATCGCTACCGTATCTAAACACCATAACACCACCGAGTTCATAATCAATTGCAAGCGAAGTTTTATCATAAACAAGTCCATACGAATTGAAATAAGCTTGTTTACCGTCAATCTCTGCCTTATTTGAATATTTGCCCAATATCTTTGCGTAATCTCCGTAATTATACCAATATTCACCCTTGTCTGCAGGTCTGCCGTAAAAAGGAATACCGAGATCAAGTACCTTGCTGTCAAATCCCGCATTGATAAATTTCTCAATTCCTTTTTGAGCACAATCAAAAGATGAATGGTCACCGTAATCATCGAAAAGGTCATATTCCATCATTTCAACCATATCAACACATTGCATAGCCTCTTTAGAAATACCGATATCCCAATCGCTCATTGCAAGACCTATTTTTTTGCCGCCAATTTCTGAATCGAGGTTGACAAGAAAATTGCTGAAGGCTTTCCAATACTTTGCCTTAATAGGATATTCATAATCAAAAAAAACGCCGTTAAAATTGTAGTCGTTTAGCAAATCGTTAATTTGTGTAGCAAGTGTATCGTTTTCAAAAGCCTTGGTATGCTTTTGAGCTTTATTTTCCATTTGAGATTTCCAATCGCTTATTCCTTCGTCTGCATCGGGTCCTAAAATATTGACATAGATATTTACATTTCTGTCGCCTATAACGCTTTTTAAATTCTTAAGCGCAGTTTTCATCATTTTTTTGCCTGAATAATTCTCACTGTCATTAAATTGAAGTTCACCGTCAGAGTTAAAATTAACGCATGAGAAAAGAATTACATCAGTAATTGTGTCAAATGTATATGATTTCAAATCATCAATATTTTGAATTTTATCTGCAAGAATATATGCAGTTACCCTAAAATCACTGTCAGGCTCATTATCGTTTTCGTAAACAGCAATTGACTCAACATTTTCCTTGCCATTGTCAAGCTTTAATTTTAAAGAAGTAGTTTGAGTTGGAGAAAATGAGCAATATTTATATGTACTGTTATTTTCCTGTTCATAAATAATATTATCGCCGTTATATATCTTAAGCGGTGACGATACTGCTTTTTTCAACTTAACAGCAACATTATTAACAGCGTGTTTATCAAAAGAAACAACAGCTGTATTATCATCTTTCCATTCAATCGTTGTTTCCTCAATCAGACCATCAATATGAGCGCTTAACTGACGATCCTGAGTACCCTGCGCACTGCAAGCACACAAGAAAACAAAAATAAATGTAAGCAATACAGATAATATTTTTTTCATTTTTTATCCCCTTTTTCTTTAGGTACGGCGACAGCAAGAGTTGCCGCCCAAACACTTTGAGCACCGTAAATATTAAGCATTTTAGCACATTCATTAAGCGTTGAACCCGTAGTTTTGACATCATCAATCAAAAGAATTCTTTTGTTGATTACAATATCTTTATCTTTCAAATCAAATGCGCCGTAAACATTAGTCTTGCGCTCACGTGAATTCAATGATTTTTGTTCTTTCGTTTTTCTTACCTTTATAAGCAAATCGGCAAGCGGAATATCTAAAATTTTCGAAATTTCTTTTGCAAGTAAATATGCTTGATTATAATCTCTTTTTCTAAGTGACTTTTTAGAAAGCGGAGTATAAGTAATCATATCAAATTGCATAAAATAATTTTCTTGAATGCATTTTGCCATATCACGTGCAAAGCGTTTTGAAAGAAAAGGCATATAAGCACTTTTAAAATTCAAAACAGCACGCTTAACATTATCTTGATATAAATACGGTGCCACAATTTGCTTATATTCACTTTTATGCTTGTCGCAATTACATTTTTCCTTACTGACACCGCAATATGTGCAATAAGGCGGCTTATTAACAGGTAAATTCTCGCAATCGGGACAAACCGTTTTATCAAATTCAATTACTTCACCGCAAAATTCGCATCTTTTGGTAAAAAATATATTTGATATTTTCTCTAAAACAATTTTTAAATCACTAATCATACTGTAACATACGGCTCAATCTTTGCAAAAGTAGAGTCCCCGATACCCTTAATTTCCTTAAGTTGAGAAACATTTGTATATCCGCCGAGATAATCACGATATTCCAAAATAGCCTGTGCTTTGGTATCGCCTATTCCGTCAATTGAAACTAAATCTTCATAAGTGCAAGTATTCAAATTAACAGGATAAGAAACACTATGAGCAGAAGAAGGTTGAGAAGATTTACTATTTAACACAGTTGTTTGAGTATCAGCGCCTGAATTTTTAAAAGATGCATCATTTTTGTCAGACGATGAAGTCTTAATCGAGGTTTGGGAAAGCGTATCTTGCAACTGAGATAAAGGGGTTTCATTGACCTTAGGTTGAGAAATACCGTAAAATACAAGCAAAACAGAAACAAGAATACAACCGACACCTATTGCGATTATGCCTTGTCTTTTTGAAGCGCTCATCTTTTTTTACCTCTGTTTTTCCCGGAATAATTATTCTTATGTGAACTTTTATTTTGATATCTGTTATTTTTGTTAAATTGATTAGCAGAATATGTAGGTTTAACAAGGCACTTGCTGTCATATCCGATTAAATCATAACGT
>URYF01000104.1 GCA_900551965.1 uncultured bacterium | reverse complement strand
CCCGCCCCTCGCCGATCAAGAAAAAAGACGAGGAACAGGAAAATGCGGCAGTTGCCGCAACCGCTGAAACCAAACCGGCAGCCGTCAAAGCCAAAACCGAAAAGAAAACCGAACCGCGGGAAGAAAAACCTGCCGCCGCTCCTCAGCCTGTTGCCGAAAAACCGGCAGTCGTTCGGAAAAACGTTGCCGGCGACGTCAAACTGACAGACCTTGACAACCACACCTGCCGCTGGCCGATCGGCGATCCGAAGGACGAAAATTTTCACTTTTGTGGCAGAAAAGTCCGCATCGGACAGACTTACTGCGAAGAACACGCAGCTCTGGCCTACGTCAAACCCAATAAAAAATAAACATTCAAAACTCCCCGCCTCAAATCGGGGAGTTTTTTAACAAATCAATATCAATTCAATTAAAAATTATAAATAGGCATTCTAATTGCGGAATAGTTGTAGACAAAGGCGGCAAAACCTGATATAAAAATTTTTATGATGGAAACAGTATAAGCACCTGTTTCCGTCATTTTTTTATGTCGAAAGAGTCATACGGAGTATGGCTCTTTTTTTGTTTTAAACGCTTTGTTTGATAAAGGATAAGAAAAATGGATTTTTTTAAGAAATATACCACCCCGTCCGGCTATGTCACCGACGGCAACCAAGCAGACGAATACGGCATCGATCACAGCGGATTTTCCACCCGTGACGAACCGGAATATCAATTTGCCCGTCAGGAGAGAGAAAACCAACCAGCGGATATCTTAAACCGACAAGGCTTTGCCCGACAAGACTACCCGCAACCGCACACCGGATTCCGGCGCAATAATCCGCAAAACAATTATGGTGTCTGCAACTCTGATATTCATAATAATACAGAAAAACAACCTCAACAAACTGTCTTATTGAAACAATTCGGAAATAATTTTGGTAATGTCATGGTAAAATATGGTATTAACAAGATAATGACAAGTTTACATAATTTAGGTTATGATGCGGTCGAAAGAGCTTACGATTATTTGTATGACAATTCCAAAAATTTAAATGAATATGATAACCTCTCTTCAGTCGGAAAGGCACAAGCCGAAGCTTATCGATTAACACCTGTACAAATATCCGATGTTGACAAGCATCGTTATGTCAGCTGTATCGGAGCATTTGACGGACCTTTTACCGCAGCGGCAACAGGGGTGGCAGGTATACTTAAAGAAGGCAAAGATTTATATAAAAAATGGAATAATCCTCGTTACGGTACAAATATAGAAATCATTCAAGATAGTTTGAAAGATTTAAAAAATAATGCCCTCGGCATTGCAAAAGGATTATCTTCTTCTGATATAAATCAATGCAGTGAAATACTTCCCCAAAACGCAAGAAAACAACTGTTTTAAATATGCATCTTAAGGATAGAGGATTGACAAATCCTCTATCCTTTTTGTATGTTCTTAGTTGCTATTTTTATTCTTTTATAAAATATTCAGGTGGCTAAATGCAAAAAGTCTTAACTTTTCTTGATAATATTGCCGGCATTTTGATTGTCGTTTTCTGTTTGGGAACAATATTGCAGATCTGTGGTTTATATATCTGGAAATTTCCATTAAATGAACATGGTACGCAAGAATTATTAACCGCGCAAAATTCATTAAATTACATATATTATTTCTTGTCTCTTTTAGGAATGATTTTATTATATAAGCGAAAGTATATATTTTTACAAAAAATAGAAATGATATTATGGTTTATATTGTTTTTATTAACACCGTATTTATTGCACCAAATAACCTCAATTGAGCAGACTTATTCCTCAGACCGAGTTGAAAATTTAGGAAAAAATCATGACTAAGTATCAAAAAATTTGGTGGTTTACATGGGGAATATTTTTCATTTTATGTCTTTTCAATTATGTTTATATGCTATTTTCTGCAGAAAATATTCATATAATCAATATTGAACATAAATTCTATTTATGCATCTTATCAATGGCTGCCGTCAGCTTAGCTCCTGTTAAATTCGGCAAAATTTTACTGTGGTTTGTTCTTTTCTGCAGTTTAGCCGCTATTCATAATCTTCCTGAATTTCAAAAAATTACGGAAATTGAAGCATGTGCTGAAGGCAAGTGTAAAACAGTAAAAAATACGAATATTCCAACAATAACAGATGAAAAGAACAAAGATATATTAAAAATCCAGCATTCTTCATATCAGGCTTTTTATATACATAAGAATGCCTGACCTGTTATTTTTATTTATAAGGATACAGCGATGAAACTCTTTGAGCTTTCCAAAATTAAAGAAAAAATCAGCAATAAAATCAGAGAGTTCAACAAAGATATTTGGGGAAAAAGCCCTTTAACTTTTTATTTTTCATTCCAGGGCTTTTTTAATCGTTCGCAATATTTTGGAGCTTTGATAATACTTGGTTCTTTTTTAACATTCATCTGTTCTTTCGATTTTTTGCCACTTACCGTCTTAAGCGGGTTGGTAGTATTCTACGCCGGGTTGGCCGTTACTCAAAAAAGATGTCACGATATAAACATGAAAGGTTCCTTTTTTATCATAACATATACAATTCCCTATCTCTCCGTTCGTTTAGAAACCAGTTGTTTATAAAACAACGGATTCACGAATTTTTCTTCTTTCTTTTTATTTATAAAAACACACGAAGCCGTCGTCAAAGCAATTATTATGCAAGTCAAACAAATTCTTTTCATTTTTCAATCTCTGTTTACTTTCTGCACTCAGGATATTCCTTATAGGGTGAAAAGATAACAAATAATTTATAATCTTTATTAATGTATCTGCTAGTCCTGACTCAATCGAAAATTATCAATAAATCTAAAATCTTATATAATAGTTGCAGACAAGGGCGGCAAAACCTGATATAAAAATTCCTATGATGGAAACAGTATAAGCACCTGTTTCCGTCATTTTTTATGTTGAAAGAGTCATACGAGGTATGGCTCTTTTTTTAAATATTAATTTTACTAAGGAATAAAAAATATGGATTTTTTTAAGAAATATACCACCCCGTCCGGCTATGTCACCGACG
>URYF01000103.1 GCA_900551965.1 uncultured bacterium | reverse complement strand
AGCAGGCAGGAAGAATTTACCTATATTATTTAAAAAAGTTCTTGAAAATTAATATTTTTTTGTTAGTATATACTTATGACAATTAAATAAGCCGATGTGATGGAATTGGTAGACGTGCTAGACTCAAAATCTTGTGAGGTTCAACCCTCGTGCCGGTTCGACCCCGGCCATCGGCACCATAAAAAAGACTCAAATATATTTGAGTCTTTTTTATTTATAATTATGCGTTGTCATCAGTCTATTTCCCGAAATACGCTATTCATAGCATCTGTAAGAATACTGTCTGAAATTTCAATATTTTTGTTTGCTAATTCTCGGTTTTGATGCAGAGCTTGTGAAAATCTCAGTTTTCGTTCATCAGTCCAAAATCTTTTGAAAAATGCATTTTTATAATGTTCTTCAATAGCTTCGAGAGTCTTTTTCATTCCATCAACATCTAAGCTTGCCTTAAATTCCTGAAAAGCTTTGCTATTTATTATATTCTTATCAGATTCCAGCAACTTAGTCCCTTTGTAAAGTCGCTTTAACAGCATGATTTTAGTTTTATCCATTTGAGGATTTTTTAAATGCTTTGCAAGTGGATTTGTGCCGCCTCCAACAACCTTTCCGCTTTTGAATAAATTTACCAGATAAACATCAATTAATTTATCCGTAGGGAAATATGATGTTTCCGGGAACATTGTTTTATGCCAAACTGATTTAACAAGACTCCAATCCTTTTTATATGCGGTTTCATTGCCTAAATCAGCACGTAATCTGCTGGTTCTCCAGGTTTGTGTCATTACTGCAGAATTTATTTCATGTGTAGTTAAGTCTGAGAGTTTTTGAAATTCGCTGGCAGTATGTTCTGATGATTTTATAAATGATCTGAAATTTTTGTCAAGTTCACCTAAATCACAGTTGTTTTTTAGTCTTCGCGCTACAATTTCTTTACCGTCAGTTGTCTTAACAATTATATCGCCCATGCTCTTTCCGTCAATATAGTGCTCTTTTAACATTGAGATAATCGCTTCTTCTCGGTTTGGAGTATGCATAAGTCTATAGCGAAGCGGCATTTTGCTGTTATAGAGTCTGTAGTTATAATTTTCTTGAGCTAATGGGTTTCCTGTATATTTGCCATTTACGATCTCTTCGCTTACTTGTTGTTGAAGCTTTTTCAATTCAGGATAAATTTCCCATTTTTCAACCTGTTTTGAGATAGATTCTTCAAAATATTTGTTTATTCGTTGTGTTTTTTCTTCTTTAGTTTTTAGCTTTGCGATCTCGTCGCATAAGCTTTTAGGGACAATGCTTCTAATATCTGAAGCAATTTCTTCTTCAAAATTCAGCTTTGGTAATTCTATTTCAGGATATAATTTTTTTACATCATCTAGAGTTTTGCAGTTTTTTAGTCCTGAATAGTATTCAGAAACGGTCTTGCTAAGAGAAAAGTCATGGCTTGAAGAAAGCTCATTCAGCTTTTTAAATAAATCCTCAGGAATCTCATCTTTGAATGTGGCAAGTTTTTGCTTGAAAGATTCTAAGAATTGATCGAAGCTTGCAAAGAGTTTCTTAGTTTTTACTCCGCGGTATGCTTGTAATAATTCTCCGTCAGCTTTTACTAAATCAGTAGCCTCATCTGTTCCTTGGCTGATAACTTTACCTGCTTTATCTGCTGCGGTTTGAGCGATATCTGTAATCGTATTTATAAGTTTAACTGGCTTAATCATATAATATATAAAACTTATTTGATGATTTTTTTGATAGTTTATTAAGTTATTTGAATTTTTACAAACTTACTATTTTGTCGGATAAAAAATTTTTATTTCCGCAATAACATCTGCTTATGATCAAAAAACGTTATATATTAATTATCGCATCAATAATTTTAACAATTGCATACTTAGATTTAGCAGACAGTTTCAGGCATATTGATAAAATAATGTCAGAAATGATTCAACTTGATGCTGAAATTAAAACCGAAATAGATACTACCGCTCGAATACCTGCAAGCAGCGGGTCATTGCCGGCTGCTAAAACTCAAAAATAAAGTCCTCTTCTGAATTTGTAGTATTTGAGCTGCCCTCTTCGATTTCTTTAATCATTTGGGGTTTGATTAAATGATCAAGTGCATTTGGCATAAATTGCGGCTTTTCTCTTTCTTCTCCATCCTGTTTCTTTACAGAAAATGTTCTTACATCTTTTGGGAAAAAGCGTAAATGAACATTTTGACTAATATTTTTTGAAACATTATTTCTAAAATACTGTTTGATTTTTTCAAGATGAGAAGCTGCTTGGGCTTGGTTTAGTGCTAAAAAATACCCGTTAGTGTCTGATACGGTCTTGTTGTATTTGCTGCTCCACATAACAACATTATTTACGCTGTCTGTTAAAACCGCTGTTGTTGTAAGGTTGAACGGGTATGTTATTTTAAACGCGCTGGAGATTTCCAGAACTTCCCATAAATCTCTTCTTGTAGCAGACCTGTCAGTGATTGCATAGCAAGATATTATTATGACAGATTTTACCCCAAATTCATTTGATATTGTCTGTAGGGTTTCAAAATCAATCTTTTCGGTTTGTTCAAAATCATTAAGCATAGCCTGTGCAGCCTGTTTTAATTCAGGATTTTTTTCAAAAGCTGCTCTTACCTCCGGCAGCTTGGTAATATTTATTCCCTTGTAGCTGCTAAGATCCTGAATTACATAGTTTGCTGCAATTTCAGATGGCTCCGGGAAACAAAAATAATTATCGCAAATCTTAAAAATCTCAGTTGGCAGTACTAAAACATCAAATTGCACCGCACCTGCCACACCTGCTTGAATAAATAGCATTAATATTGTAAATAATATTTTATAAAAAATCTTTTTCATATGGAAATTATAGCATAATTTATTGCAATGTGGTATAATAGTCTTATGGATAGAGATTTGGTTAAAATTTTGGGTTATGACGTTGACCGCTTTTCCTTTAAGGAAGCTGTTGATTATGCATCTGCAACTCCTGGACAAATTGTTACAATTAATCCTGAGATGATGGAAACTGCTGCTAAAATACCGGAATTTGCGAAAGTAATCTCTTCCTCAGAACTGGTTGTCCCTGACGGTGTAGGTGTTG
>URYF01000102.1 GCA_900551965.1 uncultured bacterium | reverse complement strand
ATATATTTACTCATAATGAATAATGTCGTCACGGAAAGGGACATTATATATCATATCTAAAGAAAACCTTAATTTTTTATTAAGGTTTTCTTTATCAATATATGTTTATGTTATATTGATGATAATGATAGACTTGGAGAGGTATTAATTAATGATAAAGTTGTTATTAAAGCTTTTGGGCGATCCTAATGATAAGAAGGTTAAGTCAATGATGGGGGTTGTTGAGCATATCAATGCTTTAGAACCTGAGTTTGCTAAGTTAACGGATGATGAACTCAGGGCAAAAACTCAAGAGTTTAAGGATATATTAGCGAAACGCCCGACTTCAAAGAATTTTAAAGAGGACTTAAAGTTAGAAAAAGAAGCTCTTGATAAAATTTTACCGGAAGCTTTTGCAACAGTTAGAGAAGCCGGTAAACGTGTTTTGAATATGCGCCATTTTGATGTTCAATTGGTAGGCGGATATTTCTTACATAACGGACATATTGCAGAAATGAGAACTGGTGAAGGTAAAACTTTAGTTGCGACCTTGCCGGCTTATTTGAACGCTCTGACCGGTAAAGGGGTTCATGTTGTTACTGTTAACGATTACCTTGCAAAACGTGACAGTGAGTGGATGGGCAAAATTTACAAATTCTTAGGCTTGACTGTTGGGGTTGTTTTGTCTAGCGGTGAAGGTGCAAGAGATTTTGAAGTTAAACGTAATGCTTATCAATGTGATATTACATACGGTACAAATAACGAATTCGGGTTTGACTATTTGAGAGATAATATGGCTGCAAGTGAAGAAATGCTTGTTCAACGACCTTTCAATTATGCGATTATCGACGAAGTTGACAGTATTTTGATTGACGAAGCCAGAACACCACTGATTATAAGCGGTCGCTTGGCGCAGTCTGCAGAAACTTATCAAATGATGGCAAAGGTTGCTCCACAGCTTCAAAAAGAGATTGATTATACCGTTGATGAAAAAAATAAAAACGTTATTTTGACAGAAGAAGGTATTGACCATGCTCAAGAGCTTATTGGGGTAAAAGATTTATTCGATATTCAAACTCAATATGCACATCACCTTTTACAGGCTTTAAAAGCTAAAGAACTGTTTGTTAAAGATACTGATTACGTTGTTAAAAACGGTGAGGTTATGATTGTAGATGAGTTTACCGGACGTTTGATGGAAGGAAGACGCTGGTCAGACGGGTTACATCAGGCTGTAGAAGCGAAAGAAGGGGTTGAGATTCAAGATGAAACCCAAACTTTAGCAAGTATTACATTCCAAAACCTGTTCAGATTGTACCCTAAACTTTCCGGTATGACAGGTACAGCTATGACTGAAGAAGCCGAATTTGGCAAGATTTATAATCTTGAAGTTACAACAATTCCGACAAACAAACCTGATATCAGAATAAATTATCCTGATGTTATTTATAAATCGGAAGTTCAAAAATATTTGGCTGTAGTCGATGATATTGTTGCGCAGCACAAAGTTGGCAGACCGGTTCTGGTTGGTACAATTAGTATTGAAAAATCAGAATATGTTTCATCAATATTAAGACAGCGCGGAATAAAACATAACGTTCTTAATGCAAAACACCACGAAAAAGAAGCATATATTATTGCACAGGCGGGACGTTTGGGGGCGGTTACTATTGCAACCAATATGGCAGGCCGCGGTACAGATATTCTTTTAGGCGGTAATGCTGAGTACCTTGCAAAAGCTGACTTAGAAGACAGAGGTATTGATGAAAATACTCCGGATTACGAAAGATTAAAAGAAGAGGCATTAGCTAATGCAAGAAGTATTACCGAGTATGAGCACCAAAAAGTTGTAACAGTCGGAGGTTTGCATGTAATCGGTACAGAGCGTCATGAATCCCGTCGTATTGATAACCAGTTGAGAGGCCGTGCAGCACGTCAAGGCGACCCTGGTTCTACAAGATTTTTCTTGTCCTTGGAAGATAATCTGATGAGAATATTTGGCGGAGAAAAAATTACTCAATTGATGACAGCAATGAATGTTCCTGAAAATATGGCGATCGATCATCCGCTTATCACAAAACGTATTGAATCAGCTCAGAAAAAAGTTGAAACATTCCACTTTGATATGAGAAAATCCGTTCTTGAATATGACGATGTTATGAATATTCAACGTGAAAAATTCTATCGTCAAAGACGCAGGGTTTTGGCAGGAAAAGGGTTGCAGGATGATATTCACTATATGATGGAACGTGAAGTTGACCGATTGATGAAAAGTTATATTTCACCAGAACAAAAGGTTGAAGAATATGTTTATGAAGATTTGCAGACCATGATTAAAGAGCTTCATTCAACCGTTCCGCAGTTGTCATCTTTTGAGGTTTCGGATATTCAAAACATGCGCTTTGATCCTATGTATAATAAAATCAAAGATTATGTAGTTGAAGCATACAAAACTCACGAAATCGAAATTATTAATTTCTACAATCAGGTTGTTCAAGATTACGGTGCTAGTTATGAATTGCAAGAGCCGTTCTCTGAAAATAATTTGGTAAGACAATTAGAAAAAGATGTGCTATTAAAAGTTGTTGATAATAAATGGATTGATCATTTGCATAATATCGACATGCTAAGAGAAGGTATCGGTTTGAGAGCTTATGGTCAAAAAGATCCGCTTATTGAATATAAGAAAGAAGCGTATGATTTGTTTAACAAAATGATGTACGAAATCCAAAGTGATACCGTAAAACATTTATTTAGGACAAAATTCGGGGTTCAAATTGTAAATTCCGCGCCTCCTGAAGTTGAAGAGTAATTTAATACAATAAAATCAAAAAGGCATGCTTGAATTTAAAAAAGCATGCTTTTTTATTTAACTGATTTTGCCATGCAAATTTACATGCATTAATAATAAAATATTCATATAAAATTTGATTTAATTTTAATCAACTCCTCGAATAAAGTCTTGAAAGACCTTATATAACGGTTATTTAGGCTATATTAAAAAAAATAATAAAAATTTAAAAAAAATACTTGATTTTTATTTTTTTTTGTTTTACACTGAAAAACGTGCACAGAGCACAGTGAATTTTGAAAATATAAATAGCGAAAAAGATTTTTGAAATTTATTTAAAAAACTACTTGACAATAAAATTTGAAGTAGTAAGATGAGGAAACTGGGAACGAAAGAGTTTATCCGGTTTGAAATACCCCGATAGCAAATCAGCGGAGCTGAGAGCGTTGGAGTCGAGAAACGAACAT
>URYF01000101.1 GCA_900551965.1 uncultured bacterium | reverse complement strand
ATTCTCTGTATTTTTAAATTTAAGGTTAGTTATTTATTTTATTAAAATAATAATTTTTAATTAAACTAACTTTAATCAATGACTTTGCACCAAAATTTTCTTTGTGGTAATCTGTTTTTATAAAAGATTTACGAGAGTTGGTAGCTATGATTATAGATAAAGAAAAATTAGTGTCTTGTATAAAAAAAATAAGTGAACCAAGAGTTTTAATAGTTGGAGATTTAGCTCTTGACGAGATGATTTACGGCGATGCGGAACGAATTTCCCGTGAGGCTCCTGTACTTATTTTGCAGCACACTAAAACAAAATTAATATTAGGCGGCGCATCAAATGCTGCGCATAACGTTGCAACATTAAATAATGGTAAAGTCGGTGTTATCGGGGTTTCCGGTGATGATTATTATTCAGGTTTATTATTTGAAACTTTTGATGAGGCAAATATTGATTGTTCTAAGATTGTCAAAGATAAATCCCGTAAAACTATTGTTAAAACAAGGGTTTCAGGCTCAATTACAACTTCTATTACCCAGCAGATTGTAAGAGTTGACCGCCAGACAAAAGGACCTGTTTCTGTTGAAACCGAAGAAAAAATTATTAAAAACATAGAAAAAGTTTTGCCGGATTATGATGCTGTTATTTTGTCAAATTATCATGTTGGAACTTTGACTGATAAGATTATTAAATTCACAACCGATTTAGCAAATAAATTGGGCAAGGTTGTAGTTGTTGATGCTCAAAAAGATTTGGGTTCTTATAAAAATGTAACTTCAATGACCCCTAATCTTCCGGATACTGAAAAATCTGTAGGGTTTAAAATTGAAACAGAAGAAGATTTAAAACGAGCTGGTGAAATCTTGTTATCAGAAACTGAAGCAAAAGCGGTATTGATTACCTGCGGGGCAGATGGTATGTTTGTTGCCAAACCTAATAAGGATTATACAAAAATTCCTGTATTTAATAAATCAGAAGTGTTTGATGTTACAGGTGCCGGTGATACTGTTACCGCCGTATATTCATTGGCTTTGGCTGCAGGAATTGATCCTGTGTATTCAGCAGTTATCGGTAATGTTGCGGCAAGCCTCGTTGTAAGACAGTTTGGATGTGCAACCACTACTGTTGAAGAATTGCTTAATGCAGTTCAAGAGTTAAAGATTTAATTTAAGGAGACTTTTATATGGATAAATTAAAAGAACTTGTAAAGAAAATCAGAATTGTTGATTTTATTATTATAGCTTGCGTTATTATTGCGCTTTGTGTCGGGTTTGTAACCTTCAAAGGCTATAGACAAACTGCTGATAAACAGATTGAAGCTACTTCAAATATTGTTTTTAAAGTTTATATGAGAGGGGTAACTTTCTCCGGTAAAGAAATTCCTATTAAAAAAGGTGAAAAAACATTTATTAGTATAAGAAATGTTCCGTATTCAGATTTAGATATTTTAGATGTAAAAGCCGATAGACGTAAGATTGTTCTTCCAACTTTAAACTCTAAAAAAGTTGTTATTGTGGTGGAAGACGTATCACAGCCTGATTTGTATGATGTCGTTGTAACTTTAACAGATAAAGCTAAGATTACAAAAGACGGAGCGGTTGTAGGTGGAAATAAAGTTAAATTAGGTCTGCCGATTACATTAGAAGGTTCTGATTACAAGTTCACAGGATCAGTATCTGATATCAAGGTTATTGATGCAGTTGTTAATGAAGCTATGGAAAAAAATATAAATACTACTGATGATGTTCAATAAGTTTTTTAAATTTACTCAAAATAGATTAAATTATTTATACGAAAACAGTTTATTTTTGCAAAATATTGATTGGTGTATTCTGCCGTTCATATTGTTGACCTTTGCGGCTTCAACATTTATGCAGTCTGATGCTATAGGTTTTTTTGCATTAATTGTTATGTTTTTAACTTTTGTGAAAATGCTTTTTAAACCCGGTGAAACTGTAGATTTTAAATATTTTGAAATCTGGCTGGTTGCATATTTTATGATTGTTGTAATAAGCCTGTTTGGTTCAACACTGTTTGCATTGAGTTTAAAAGGTTTTTTCAAAACTTTTGTTTATATCGGTTTTTATTTTTCGGTAGTTCAATATTTAAAATCTCATAAAGATCATATTGCTTGGCTTTTGGGGGCAATTGCGTTGTGTGTTGCCGGAGAATCTTTTGTTGGATTTTTACAAAGCTTTTTACACCTTGATGCGATTTCTACCTGGCAGGATACTTCAAGATTGAACCCGGAAGATATTTTATCAAGAGTTTATGGAACCTTAAAACCGTTAAATCCAAACCTTTTTGGCGGATATTTGGTTTGCGGTTTCCCTGCTGTATTGGGTTCTGTTTTTTATTTTGTAAATCGTAAATGCTTTAGAACCGCTGCGGTTGCTTTGTTTTTTACGTTGCTTGGGGTTTATGCGATATTTCAAACCGGCTGTCGCGGAGCGTATCTTGCTCTAATGCTTATTTTTGGCTGTGTATTTTTGATTTCAGCTAAATTTTTCTGGAAAACTTATAAAAAATTATATATTTCATTTATTGGCGGGGTTATGACATTGTTTTTTGCCTCAATAACTTTTGTCGGCGCGTTACGACACAGATTTTTATCAATTTTTGCAATGCGTAATGATTCCTCAAATTCTTTCAGGTTTAATGTATATCATTCCGCGGTTGAAATGTTTAAAGACAACTGGCTGCTGGGAATTGGTGTAGGTAATAAAAATTTCCGTGAGATATACGGTTTGTACATGAAAACCGGATTTGATGCGTTAAGTGCGTATAATATTTACCTAGAAACTGCTGTAGAGAGCGGTATATTTGCTTTATTGGCGTTTTTTGGATTTCTGTTTACCCTTTCTAAAGATGCCGTTATTTTTATATTGAAATCAGAAAACAGAGAAGCTGTAATTTTTACAGCAGTTTCAATAGTTTCAATCTGGGCAGTAATGTTCCACGGACTTGTTGATACAATATATTTCAGACCGCAGCTTCAATTTATGTTCTGGACATTTGTTGCGGTGATTTCAACAACTACACGTGCTAAAATTGATTAACCCCAGTAACTTCTGTGGCAGTGATGGTGATGAGAGTGGATATTGTAGTTAAATCCCATCCCCATTCCTGAATAAAATCCCATTGGCATAGGTGAAAACATATAACTAGGAGTGTTAAAAAACATCCAAGGTGTGCAGGCACTCATAAGTCCCATTGTGCCTATTGCGTTGGAAACAGGGTTTCCGTAACCAGCATACATGTTTATGGTGTTGCCTACCGGATTTCCAAAGCGCTGCATTTCGTATGCAATTTCGTTTCTGGCAATACCGTTTGTCAGGTTGCCAAATAAGTTCATTGTAGCATATTGCGGGTTGACTCCGTTAGTCCGCTGCTGCCCGTATGTTACAAGGGAAGCTAGTCCGCAATTAATATTGCTCATAATTCGCATGTTCTCGGCAAAGCCCATCAGTAATCCTCTTTTTTGTGTTTA
>URYF01000100.1 GCA_900551965.1 uncultured bacterium | reverse complement strand
TTAATGTATAATAAATATATGGATAAAAAAATATCAGAAAAAGTTATAAACCGTTTAACCTTGTATCACTGTATTTTACAGGATTTTATAGCTAAAGGAAACGAATATATTTCAAGTAAACAAATCGCAACACTTTTAAATATCGATGATTCCCAAGTCCGAAAAGATATTAATATATTGAATAACTCAGGCAAATCTCGAGTCGGATATATCGTAAAAGAATTGAAAAAGTCAATTGAAACAACTTTAGGATTTGCAAAAACAAAAAAAGCTTTCATCATCGGAGCCGGAAATCTTGGCATGGCACTGGCAAAATATGACAACTTCACAAGTTACGGACTGAATATAATCGCACTTTTTGATAATGATCCAAATAAAATCGGCGGAGATATAAATTCTAAAAAGATTTTAGACATCAAGGACTTACCGGCACACACTAAAGAACACGAGGTTGAAATCGCGATTTTAACAGTCCCGGGAAAACTTGCGCAAAAAACAGCCGATTATCTTGTTAAATCTGACTTTAAATACATTTGGAATTTCACCCCGACCGTACTTGAAGTACCAAAAGATGTTCAGGTCTGGAATGAGAATCTTATGGGAAACTTCCTGCAGTTCACATACAATATATAAACTATCTTAAAATTCTAACTTCTTTAACGGCTGAAAAATTTGATAAAGGTTGAACCTTAGAAGTATTCATTTCATAAATCAATTTTAACCCTTCAAGTGTCAAAATAGGATTAACAAAATCAAAAGGTCTGTTTAAATAATTTGCGATTAAACCACAATAGCCTCCTGTTGCAACAACAGTAGCCTTTTCACCAAGTTCAGCCTCACATTGAGCAACCAGCCCGTCTACCATGCAAGCAGTGCCGCGAATAACACCTGAAAGTATAGCTTCGGTTGTATTATGTCCGATTGCATTTTGAGAAATCGAAACATCGATTTTTGGAAGCTTTGATGTTGAATTCTTCAAACACTTCATCTGCGTATTAATCCCCGGAGCAATAACTCCGCCCAAAAACTCGTGCTTTGAATTTATAATATCAAAAGATGTAGCTGTACCAAAATCAATTACAATAACAGCACCGTCATATTTCTCAGCAACAGCAACCGCATTTGCAATCCTATCAGCACCCGCCTCGCGCGGATTATCAGTCATAACCTTTACATTTAAATTCACATCTGAGGATACAAAAACAGATTTTATATTAAATACATTATCTACAGCCCTTTTAAATTTTATATTCAACTCTTCAACGACAGACGCGATTACACAGCCTTCTATAAAATAATCTTTAAACAAAGATTTTAAGAGAATTTCGTACTCCTCGCCCGACAAATCTTTATCTGATGCTAACCTGAATTCATTAACATACTTGTCTTTATCAAATAAACCCAGGGTAATGTTTGTATTTCCAATATCTGCTGTTAATAACATAAAATATAGTCCTCACATATCTGAGGACTATATTATTACAAACATAGTTTTTATGCAAAATATTTAAGAACTATTGATTGTTAGTTCTACCACAAGCTGCATCGGTAGAATATTGAGAATAATTACCTAAAAGCTGTCCAATAGACGGATGTCCCTGGTTAGTAGCTGCAACCTGTTTATTGTATTTAAATTTATTAATCAAATCAACAGCTTTAGTTGTTGTATCACCTGCGATTTTGGAAATTGATAATGAATCACTCATCGATTAATCCTCCATTGTTAATAATCTTGCTTACATATATAAAGTTATTTTTAATGAGCCGATTGCGCAAAATCAAAGATTTTGTTACATTTGTTTACATTTATATTAAATTATGAAGCATTAGAGGTTTTCATCTGTTTTCAAAACAAGTATTTTCTTTATACGACGCTCTTTTAATTCAACAACTTTTAAATTCAAATTTTCTATCCGTACTTCGTCATTAATTTTAGCTAAACGGCAAAGGAGTTTTTGAACAAATCCTCCGACGGTTTCAACATCTTCATCTGCATCTTGATTAAGGCTAAAATATTCAGAAAAATCCTCAAACCTATACAAACCGCTTACAATGTATTTATTTTCACCTACCTGTTTAATTTCAATTTCATCAACATCAGACTCGTCTTTTACAGAGCCAAAAACCTCTTCCAAAACATCAAACATAGTAACAATACCGGACACTCCGCCAAATTCATCAACAACGACAACTATCTCGGTTTTATTTTTCTTAAATTCATCAAGCAGATTTTCAGCAGTCATCGTTTCTGGAACCAAAACAGGCTTTCTCAAAACATCTCTTACCTCAACCTGCTGATTTTTCAATTGGCAGGAATATAAATCTTTTACATGCAAAATTCCTACTATATTATCAATACTTTCACCATATACAGGATACCTGCTGTATTGATATTCCAAAACCAACTTGGAATAGTCATCCTTATCAATATCTACAGGGATTGATACAAGATTGCACCTTGGAATCATTATTTGTTTTGCTGTTAAATCCGTAAATTTTAAAGATTTTTTCATCAGCAAACTCTCAGTCTTATTCAAAACACCCACCTTGAAGCTTTCATCAATAATCATATCCAGCTCTTCTTCCGTATGGACATTGTGATGAGCCTGAGCCGGTGAAATATTTATAAGCTTTAAAAGGAAATTTCCAAAACCATTCAATAGAAAAATAAATGGGTGCAGCAGATAAGCAACAAAAGTTAATGGTCTGGTCACAACCAGTGTAGTACGTTCAGGATATTGCAGCGCAATCGATTTTGGCATCAATTCTCCGATAACAACGTGCATAAAAGTAATTAAAACAAATGCAGCAATAGTTGCAATTGAATGAGACGCAATATTACTTGTAACATAAGGTAAAAATTCAAGCAGAGGATGAATAAGTTTTGCCAAAGTAGCTTCCCCGACCCAGCCAAGTCCGATACTTGCAATAGTTATGCCCAATTGAGTTGCTGCAATATATCGATCAAGCGTGGTTAGAGCCTTTGCAGATAATTCTGCTGTTTTATTACCTTCATTTGCTAATTGCTGAATCCTGGTATGCCTTACGCTGACGAGCGCAAACTCCGAAGCAACAAAAAATGCATTTGCAAAAAGTAAAAACAAAATAAGAAACAAGTTTATAACAAGCATAAAAATCAGTCCCTCTCCCAATCTATCTATTTGTCAATTATAACTAAAAACAGTTATTATTACCATAACTTTCATACATTAAACCCAAATACATAAATAAGCATTCTTCAAACTCTTTACAATCTTTACAATATAATAAAACTTATTGAAATTGCTATTATAATCTTGACAAAAATTTATGAGCGAATAGAATTAGAGATATCGTAGAATACTAATTAAAAGTAGTATATAGTAGACAAAAAAGAAGGAGATTAATCTCATGGCACGTGAAAAGTATGAACGTACGAAACCGCACGTTAACGTAGGTACAATCGGCCACGTTGACCACGGTAAAACTACATTAACAGCAGCGATTACCGGTACATTGGCAGCAGCTGGTAAAGCTGAACTTAAAAAATTCGATGAAATCGATGCTGCTCCAGAAGAAAAAGCAAGAGGTATTACCATCTCTACAGCTCACGTTGAGTATGAAACAGATGCTAGACACTATGCTCACGTTGACTGCCCGGGCCACGCTGACTATATCAAGAACATGATCACCGGCGCTGCT
>URYF01000099.1 GCA_900551965.1 uncultured bacterium | reverse complement strand
GATATTGCATTTACTATCAACAAAGAAGATTTGGCAAAAGCCACCGAGGTTTTAGAAAAAGTAAAAGTTAAACTTGGTGCTGCTAACGTTAAAATTGATGATAATATTGCAAAAGTATCCATCATTGGGGCAGGTATGATTGACAGACCGGGTATTGCATCAACAATGTTCCAAACATTGGCTGATAACAAAATCAATATCAGAATGATTTCAACAAGTGAAATAAAAATCAGCTGTTTAATAAACAAAGAAGATGCCCAAGCTGCAGTTAAAGCATTACACGATGTATTTAATCTTGGCTGTGATGAAGTTGCAGATGTAAAGGGCACATTACCTGATGTATAAAAATCAAATGTAACAAAATGTTATAAAAAAGGCAGAATTTTAACATTCTGTCTTTTTTTAATAGCAAATTTTTTTATTTTCTGCATTAATATGTTTGGGGATAAGGTCTCAAGCATGCAAAATCTAACTTTGAATAATATGTTAAATAAATCTTTGGTAAGCCAGCATCAAGCTTATCAATACATTCCGGAGCCGGAAAATAAATCCATGCCGGTTAAAGTTGTAAATGAAAATTCAAAATCGAATAAAATGAATACCATAATTCCTGCAACACTATTAACCGCCGGCGGTATTCTGCTTTATTACGGATTTAAGGCACCGACTAAAACCAGATTATTCAGAACCCACGTAAACAACCGATTATACACTATGGAAAAAAAGGTTCAAGACTTTAACACCTTTATCAAAAATATGATAGATACATCTTTTGAAAGCGTAAATTCAAATATAGAAGCTTATAAAAACTCAAGAACTATCAATTTTTCAGAATCCATAAGCCACATAAAAATGCTGAATGCACCAAATAAAGTTATTAATGCCCAAGATTTAGCATTTGAGGCAATAGCTAACCACCATAATGAATATAACAGAACCGGACCTTCTGATATGGGAATATTTTCTTCCAATATCGAAAAAGTAAAATCGACAGTTGCAAAAAAAATAGAAGCTGAAAAAGATAAATTAAAACTTGAGCTTGGAGATTTTGCCCACCTGCCTGCATTCAAGGACGGCAGCCATTCAGATATTGTAGAAGCCGGAGAAGATAAACTTATAACAATGCAAACCGCTCTTATGGAACAAATAGAAGAGATGAAATTTAGCCGCCTTAATTTAGTAACAAAAAACAAATACCGAACAATGGCTGAATATATAATAAAAGCTCGCGAACTTAAAAATCAGGCAAAAGAAAATGTTATCAATGTAACTTTTGATCATATCAGAACACTTCTAAAACTTGATAAAGATTTTATACCTTCATATTTTAAAGTTCCCGGTACGGAAAACTTTGAAAAATTAACAGCAGCAGAATTAAAGCCAAGACTTTTACCACTGTCGTTGAGAAAAACTTTTGAAAACAACATATTTTTAGATACCGTGCAGAAAAAAGATTTCGGAAACCTCACATACGAAGACATCAAAGCAATCTTTTATTCAATGCCTTATGACAACAATCTTAAAGATTTAGGGTTTCTAATAGACAGGCTGCGCCTCAGACAAGCAACCTTGAAAGCCAGACGCCCGGATATCAAAAACTCATACGATGTTATTATCCCTAAACTTGAATATCTTTCAAATAAACTGCATCAATTTGGTAGAAATGAACTGATAGAAAAAGCAGCTTCTGAAAATTATAACAATATGAATGTAGAAAAAAGAAGGGCATCTCTTTACTATATAAGCAATATTTCAAGAAGGTTGGGCTATGAAAGCCTTGAAAAAATGGACATAGATTTTGCAAAAAACAGCCCAGCATACGAAAAATTAAACATCCGAGAATATATGAAAATAATAAAAAACAATCCTGATTTATATTTCTTTTAATTAAAAGATGTTAAAAGTTTTGAAGTAACCCCTTTTATTAAGATATTTATAAATATTTTCATGATAAAATTTTAATACAAAAAATTATCTGATGGATATTTTACTAGAAGGAGAAAAAAATTATGACAGAAAAACGAGTATGGCTTTTTCAAGAAGGCAATGCAACTATGCGTAACCTTCTTGGCGGAAAAGGTGCAAACTTGGCAGAAATGACAAACTTAGGTTTGCCGGTTCCTCCGGGTTTGACAATCACAACCGAAACTTGTATGGCTTATATTAATAATGGCAACAAAATGCCAGAAGGTCTAATGGACGAAGTTAAAACAGCTTTGAAAGAAGTTGAAACTCAAAAAGGACAAAAATTCGGCGATGCCGAAAACCCTCTTTTAGTTTCTGTAAGATCCGGAGCAAGAGTTTCTATGCCTGGTATGATGGAAACTATTTTGAACTTAGGCTTAAACGATCAAACTGTAGAAGCTATGATTAAATTAACTAACAATCCTAGATTCTGCTATGATTCATACAGACGTTTCTTAACAATGTTCGGTTCAGTTGCCTGGGAAATGGATAGACAAAAATACTTCGAATCTGAACTTGAAAAAGTTAAAGAAAGAGAAGGCGTAAAACAAGATACAGAAATTTCTGCAGAAGGATTAAAATCTTTAATTCCTGCATACAAAAATATTATTAAAGAAGTTACAGGCAAAGAATTCCCTCAAGATCCTTACGTTCAACTTCAAGAAGCAATTGAAGCCGTATTCAGATCTTGGAATATTCCTCGTGCTGTTGCTTACAGAAATATGAACAAAATCGATCACAATTTCGGTACAGCAGTAAACGTACAATCAATGGTATTCGGTAACATGGGTGACGATTGCGCAACAGGTGTTTCTTTCACTCGTAACCCTGCAACCGGTGAAAATAAATTCTACGGCGAATACTTGACAAATGCTCAAGGTGAAGACGTTGTAGCAGGTATCAGAACCCCAAAACCTATTGCTGAATTGGAAACTGAAATGCCTGAATTATACAAACAATATGTTGATATCGCTAAAAAACTTGAACTTGGTTACAAAGATGTTCAAGATATGGAATTTACTATTGAAAAAGGTAAATTGTATATTTTACAAACTCGTAACGGAAAACGTACTGCAGCTGCTGCTGTAAAAATCGCTGTTGATATGTGCGAAGAAGGTATCATCTCAAAAGAAAGAGCAATCCAATTGGTTGATCCATATTCAGTAAACCAAATCTTACTTCCTTGTTTTGATCAAAAAGCATTGGAAGAAGCTCATAAGATTGCACAAGGTGTAAACGCATCTCCGGGTGCTGCTGTTGGTAAAATTGTATTCGATACAGAAGAAGCAGCTAAACGCGGCGAAGCAGGCGAAAAAGTTATCCTTGTTCGTGTAGAAACTTGTCCTGATGATATTCACGGTATGGCAGTTTCTCAAGGTGTATTAACACTAAGAGGCGGTGCTACATCTCACGCTGCTGTTGTTGCTAAAGGTATGGGAAAACCTTGTGTTTCAGGTTGTGAAGATATGAAAATCAACCTTGCAAATGAAACATTAACAGGCTGTGACGGTACTGTTTACCACAAAAACGACGTTATTTCTTTAGACGGCGGAAAAGGTATCGTTATGGATGGTGCAGTTAAACTTGTTGAAGCAAAAATCGACGAAAACTGGAATAAATTCTTCACTTGGGTTGATGAAATCAAAACAATGAAGGTTGAAGCTAACGCTGATACTCCAAAAGATATTGCAAATGCAATCAAATTTGGAGCTGAAGGTGTAGGTCTTTGCAGAACAGAACACATGTTCATGGATCCTGACAGACTTCCTTGGGTTCAAAAAATGATTATT
>URYF01000098.1 GCA_900551965.1 uncultured bacterium | reverse complement strand
GAATTTTCAGCGGCGCTTTCTTAATCTGTTATATAAGATTATTTTTTATTAGGAATTCTCATTCCATAGAAAGATCTTATAACAAATACAAGTGCGATTATTAATAATATAATTCCTGCAATAGGTGCAATTTTTCTGAATGATTCATTGATTGCAATTTCCATCGCAAGTAAACCAAATAAGGTTGTAAATTTAATAATCGGGTTCATTGCAACTGAAGATGTATCTTTGAACGGATCACCTACAGTGTCACCAACGACTGTAGCTTCGTGAAGCTGTGTTCCTTTTTCTTTAAGATCAACTTCAACGATTTTCTTTGCATTATCCCAGCAGCCGCCGGCATTTGCCATAAATACAGCCTGGAATAAACCAAATACCGCAATTGCAATCAGGTAGCTTACAAAGAATGATACAGCTAATTCTGATTTTGCGCTAGGTGCTGATAAACAAGCAAGTGCCAATGCAAAAGTAAATAATGCGATAAAGATATTTACCATACCTTTTTGAGCGTATTGTGTACAAATTTTTACAACTTCTTTTGAATTTGCAACATTTGCACATTTTTCATCAGCTTCACCGAGTTTAATATTATCCTTGATGTATTCAACTGCACGATAAGCTCCTGTTGTAACAGCCTGCATAGAAGCTCCGCTGAACCAATAAATAACCGCACCGCCTGTTAATAAACCTAGTAAAGTATATGGGTTTAACAGGTTTAGAATCATTTCCGGCTGTATTCCCAAGGTCTCTTTAATAACAAGAATCAATGAGAAAATCATTGTTGTTGCACCAACAACAGCTGTACCGATAAGTACCGGTTTAGATGTTGCTTTGAATGTGTTTCCTGCACCGTCATTTTCTTCTAAGTATTGTTTTGCGTTTTCAAAATCCGCATCAAATCCGTAATCTTTTTGGATTTCTTCTTTAACATTTGGGATTTCTTCAAGTAAAGATAACTCATATACTGATTGAGCATTATCTGTAACAGGGCCGTATGAGTCAACAGCGATTGTAACTGGTCCCATTCCTAAGAAACCAAATGCTACAAGACCAAATGCAAATACTGACGGATAAATCATTAAGCCGCCATCTCCTGATGGAATATATGTACTTGCAAAGTAAGCAATACCCATTAATAATACAATTATCATGCCGATCCAGAAAGCTGAGAAGTTGCCTGAAACGATACCTGATAAAATTGTTAATGATGCTCCGCCTTCTCTTGAAGCTGTTACAACTTCTTCAGTATGTTTAGCTTTTGGAGAAGTGAATATTTTTGTAAATTCCGGAATTAAAGCTGCGCCTAAAGTTCCGCAAGAAATAATGCAAGATAAAATTAGCCAGATATGATTACCCATATCTCCTAATAACCAGCGGCTTACACCAAATGTCATACCGATAGATAGAATTGATGTAATCCACACAAGTCTTGTTAACGGAGCTTCAAAGTCGAATTTTTCAACTCTAGGAGCGTAAATAAATCTATCCCAAATTCCGTTAACCCAGTATGCAACAACTGATGTCACAATCATTAAGAATCTCATAACAAAAATCCAGGCTAGTAATTGAACCTGATTTTCTTGTCCCATAACTGCAAGTAAAATGAAGCTTACCAGAGCAACACCCGTTACACCGTAAGTTTCAAATCCGTCAGCTGTAGGCCCGATAGAGTCTCCCGCATTGTCTCCTGTACAATCTGCGATTACACCTGGGTTTCTAGGGTCATCTTCTTTGATACCGAATTGAATTTTCATCAAATCTGATCCGATATCAGCAATTTTTGTAAAAATACCGCCAGCTACACGAAGTGCAGAAGCACCTAAAGATTCACCGATTGCAAAACCGATAAAACAAGCACCTGCGATATTCCCGGGTACAAATAATAAAATGACAAGCATCATAATAAGTTCTACAGATACAAGTAAAACCCCGATGCTCATACCGGCTTTTAATGGTATATTCATCGTGTTTAGCGGATTGCCTTTTAATGCTGCAAATGCTGTTCTTGAGTTTGCAAGAGTATTCATTCTGATACCAAACCATGCAACAGAATATGAACCTAAAATACCGATAACTGACCAGCCAAGGATTGTTAATACGCCTGAAAGCCCCATGTGCTGTAAGTATCCAAAGTAAAACGCAATACATAAACCAATCAAAATTTCCAATACAAAAAGGAATTTACCTTGTTGTATTAAGTAAGTTTTACAGGTTTCAAAAATTGTATTACCAACTTCGTCCATAGCTTTATGAACATCTAATTTTTTGATTTTCAAAAATTCAATCCATCCGAAAATCAAACCGATTACAGAAATCCCAAGACCAATCAATAACAGCGTATAGCTGCATGGTGAAATTGAGCGGATGCTTGGAACAACTAAATCGGCTTCACTGGCAAGAGCCGGTGAAATACCAAAAATCATTACTGCAAATAACGCTAATAATGTCATTGGTGAAGTAAACTTTTTAATCATACTGCTCTCCTTTACAAAAAGTTTGTTCACACACTAAACTATTATAATTTATAATAGTTTCAAGAACAAATTTTTAACATTTAGTCAATAAATTTTTCTGTTAATTATTTACAACTTTTTATTATTGGGTTATTCTGTATATATGCTTATAAACCGGTTTGTAAAGTATTTATATTTGACTATCCTTTTCTTTTCGATATTAGGATTGTTTTCGTTGATTCCTTTTGATAAATACCAGTATTCCTATATGAAAACCCTTAAAAGAATTCAATCTGAACCACAAAGACGTGTTGATGCTATTTACCGTTACATTGAAGCTATTGAAAACGGTGAAGACACTTCTGCATATATTTCCTCTGAACCTCCAAGAAAATACTATGCGCAAGAAGAAACAGACAACACTTTAAATAAAGCCAGACCCGAACAGCGGTATAAAAGACCTTTGTACGTTCGAGATAAGCATAATCCAAGGATTTTGCATCCCTATCGAGGTAGAAGATAATTTATTTTATATAAGCACTGTCTAATAATTTTATCTCAAATCTGCTTCCTGCGGGAATAGAAATGCTTCCGCCTTTTGTATTAAGTGCCGTAACAGGAGAAAGAACAGTGCATACAGAATATCCTGCAAGTCCAACTATTGCCGGTATTGGTGATAAGATTATAAGTATTGGATTATTTGCCATTTTAGAAGAAGTTTTTCTGGTTTTGTTATAGAAATTTTCTCCTTTATCTATTTGCTTTCCTATTCCTGATAAATATTGGCGTTTACCTTTTATATTGTTGAAAAAAATCTTCTTAGAATTAGCTTTTGTTATTTTCCCGTTTACAGAATAATTTTTTCCGTTAAAAGTCATACTTGTGATTTTCAGTTCAATTAATCCGCCATTTCCAATTCTCTGAGCCGGATGAGAATCTGTCACTATTCCTGTTAACTTTGTGCCGACAGGGATTGTAATCCGTTTTTTATACACAGGTGCTGTTGTTGTAAATGATATATAACTGCCTTCAGGTGTTCTATCTGATATTGTTTGGTTTGATTTGACCTGAAATTTTGTCCAGCTTGAAATTTTTATTGCATTAGTTTTATCAACAGGTGTGATTGCGGGTGCAGTATTAGTATAAACAGGAACTGTTTTCGGTACAGAATAATTCCCGTTTGAATTTGACTGATTGCTTGTATTAACTTTTGGCAAATTTGGAAGCACTTCATATTCAAGCTTTGAAGAATTATACTTCTTTTTAATTTCTTCATCAACCGATAAATCAAGTTCTAACGCGCTTACAGGTAATATCCCGGTAAATATTGCCAGGCTAATTATTATTATTTTCTTTTTCATCTGTATTGCATTCTGATTTAATTATAGGGACTAATTTGCCTTGTTTAACAAATAATAATATGAGTATGCTAAGAGAT
>URYF01000097.1 GCA_900551965.1 uncultured bacterium | reverse complement strand
ATCTGATTTTTCACAAGCTGCTTTCTATTTAGTGGCAGGTGCTTTAGGAAACGATGTCACTTTACTTGATTTGAATTTAGATTCTTTACAAGGAGATAAAGCAACAATTGGCTTTTTAAAACAAATGAATTGTGAAATTCTTGAAAATGATGAGATTTCAAATATTCTTAATTCTCCAAAATATTCAGCATATTTTGATGGAAATATTAAAGGCATTTACAACCTTTATCGTAATCGGTTATATAAAAATACCCCGTTGGGTTTTAAAGCTGCCTTTTTACATAATATATATTATCGACATGTATCTAAATGTTATAAAAGAGTCCTCAAAAGGTATAAATTACAGGATATTAAATTTCATGTCGAAAATGATGATGCAAGAAATGCTATACAAAACGATAATAATTTGTATAACCTGATATTTCTTGATGCCTTTACCCCTTCAAAATGTCCATGTTTATGGTCGTATGAATTTTTTAAACTTCTACATTCACATTTAGAAGAGGATGGAATGATTTTGACTTATTCAACATCAGCATCAATTCGAAGTGCGATGGTAGAAGCAGGATTTAGTATTGGAAATATATTCAATCAACGAGAGAATAAATTCAACGGCACTATAGCTGTAAAAAATAAATCACTCATTAAATACCCGCTTTCAGAATTCGATTTAGGGCTTTTGAAAACTACGGCGGGTATATTTTATCGTGATGAAAGTTTAACAGGGCTTAATGAGGCTATTATAGAGGCTAGAAATTCAGAGGTAAAAAATAGCAGCAGAATTTCAAGTTCACATTATAAAAAAGAGTTTAATAAGGAGCAAATATGCTAGATTATGATGTTGTTGTTATAGGTGGCGGAACCGCAGGCTGTGCGGCAGCTTATATTAGTGGCAAACTGGGTTTAAAAACGCTGCTGCTGGAAAAAGGAATTCATTTAGGTGGTACAATCACCTCTGGACTTGTTATTCCGGTTATGAAATCCGGTGAAAATCAGATAAATACAGATTTTTACCAAGCATTAATCTCTGAAATGAAATCTGTTGGCGGGCAAGTAACTTATCAAGATAATCCCGGCTGGTTTAATCCTGAACTTATGAAAATTATACTTGATAAAATGATGAAAGATGCAAATGTTGATGTAAGATTCAATACTTTTGTTAAAAGTGCAAAAATCTCTCCAAACAAAATAGATGTTATAAATATTAACAAAGAAATATTATCACCATATAACTATACGATATATACAGATAATATTCCTGTGATTAGACATAATATTTTATCGGTATCTATCTGTCCGAGATACATAATTGATACAACAGGAAATTGTGATTTTGCAAAATTAATTAATTGCGAATTTTTAGAAAATAATGACGAATTTCAACCAATGAGTTTGAGATTTATGATGAGTGGAATCGATATTACCAAACTCGGAAATTGGCTTTTGGAAACAGATCCGGATAGAAATGTAACAACGATTGAAGAAATAGACGGGAACGTACATTTATCAACGGCTTATACCTGGGATAGCGACAAACACTGGGCTTTAGCCCCTATATTTGATAGAGCGGTAGAAGATGGTGTACTTAAAGATAGTGATAGAAATTATTTTCAGGTGTTTACGGTTGCCGGAATGCCTGATACTCTGGCATTTAACTGTCCTCGCATAGTTAAAAACCTTGATTCTAACTTGCCTGAAGATACTACTGAGGCTCTAATTGACGGCAGAGAGAGCATTTATCGATTATCAAAATTTTGTAAAAAGTATCTGCCCGGGTGTGAAAACGCTTACATATCAAATATTGCAGATATGCTTGGAGTAAGAGTTTCCAGCCGAGTAAAAGGTAAATATATTTATACTATTGAAGATTTGAAAAGCGGGAAAAAATTTGATAATCCTGCCGTGATTTCAAACTATCCTGTAGATGTTCACAGTAAGGATAAAAACAGTTCAACGCTTGAAATAACAGGAGAATATCAGTTACCAATCGAAAGTTTATTATCATCAAATTATGATAATTTATTAATTGCAGGACGCGGAATTTCCGCAGATCATATGGCACAAGGTGCTTTACGAGTGCAGGCAAGCTGCTTTTCTATGGGTGAAGCTGCTGCACACTATATAAAACAGCAACTATCATAATTACCTAGAAAAATTTAACAATGACGTGGAATTTTGTCACATAAAATATTCATTATATCCAGTAATGGATCAATTGTAGTTGAATATGGCGGAGAATAAGTTAAATCGTTATTTTTAAACTGTCTGACAGATAAATGACCTACTAATGCACTTGCAAGAGAGTTAATTCTTTTGTCAGCACCCAAAGACCCAATAGCCTGCCCGCCAAGCAGCAAACCGGTAACTTTATCTGCTATAACTTTTATTATAATATCACCTGCTTCCGGCATATAAGATACCATATCCGGTTTTGATACTACCGCTGATACAGGCGTAAACCCAAATTTTACAGCTTCAGCTTCTGTTAACCCTGTCATTGACATCGTTGTGTTTAAGCACCTTGATACGGCAGACCCCAGGACCCCTTCAAACACGGTATAGACTCCTGCCGCATTCAGTGCAGCACATCTGCCTTCTTTATTGGCAGTTGAACCGAGCGGAACCCAAACCATATGACCGCTTATTAAATGCGGTTCCTCACAGCAGTCACCACACGCGTAAATGTTCATAACTGATGTTTGCATGAGTTTATTTACCTTAATTGCACCAGATTCGCCTACTTCAATCCCTGCATCTTTTGCAATTTCTGAATTTGGTACAATACCTGCACTCAACAGAACCATGTCCGTTTCAAAAAGCTTGCCTGATAAGGTTTTTACAGCTATTGCAGTCCCGTTTTCTCCAATGATTTCTGCTACAATTTCACCGGTATGAAACTCGAAAACCTTTGGTTCATATGTTTCTAACCTTTTTCGAATTAGTTCAGACATATCAGGGTCAAAAGAAGCCATTATTCTGCTGTTTTTTTCAATAACAACCACTTCTAACCCGTTTTTAACAAATGCCTCAAGGATTTCTAAACCAATAAATCCACTACCGATTATAACAGCGCGTTTAGATTGCAGCATTTTTTCTCTGATTTTAATGCCGTCTTCAATTTTTCTCAACGTATAAACGTTCTCAAAATCTCTGACCCCAATTATATTAGGAATCAATGGTCTTGCGCCCGTTGCAATAATTAAACGGTCATAATCAACAAGTCTTGCATTATTTTTGGAACAAACCAGGACTTGCTGCTGCGGTACTAATATTTTTTCTGCACGAGTTTCAAGATAAACATCAATACCTGCTGATTTAAATTCTTCTACAGAACGTACCAATAGTGACCTGTAGTCACTAAAGTTTCCCTCTATATAATATGGTAATCCACATGCTGAATATGATACATGTGTATCATCAGTATAAATTGCAACATTTGAATCTGGAAGTAAACGTTTAATTTTTGCTGCAGCTTTTGCACCTGCTGCAACACCGCCAAGTATAACTATATTCATAGCTTTAATCTAAAACGGATTTATAAAAAAAACATTGCTCTATAGTCTAATTAGCACTATAAGTATTTAAAATCATACCCTTCATAAATTCACAATAGCTGTCTTTATCCTCTTCAATATGTTCAGCTCTCTCTATTAAATTTTTAAGCTCTACGATAATCTGCTTTCTTAATAAGTCTTCGTACATTTCTAATACACACCCCGTATTAACTGATTACATTTTAATAATCGGTAAACTTACACTAAAACTTTAACAATAAGATATTATCTTAACGATATTGTTACATTTAACCTTATGACATTATAAGTACATATCGGATAGATATAATAAAATATCTATACAAATAAAAAGAGCCGGGCGGACACGAAAATAGCTGTGTCTTGTCCGGCGATCTCGTTTGAGAATAATGAAGTATAGTTTTTTAGATTCTTTGCTTTGCTCAGAA
>URYF01000096.1 GCA_900551965.1 uncultured bacterium | reverse complement strand
GGAATGGAGCAGTATGTAAACAAAATTCAGAAAAACTATGAAGCATACCAAAGACTGTATGCAAAAAACAAGGAGCAAATATGGTTGACGGAATTAATGGAGATAATGGCAATAAAATAGACAAGTTTTTAAAAAAACTGGCAGGCGACCAAAAACTACAAAAAGCAAAAATAACAGAAGAGCAGAAACAAGCTCTTATTAAATATTTCCAGGAACATAACAAACCACCGAAAGAAACAATTCCCGGGTTCCATTTTGAACACACAAACGGTAACGTTCCAAAATACGGAGCTAACATTGGTTGTATTAACACAGGAACAAATGTTAAGTATGGTGCAAATACCGGCTGCATAAATAGCGGTACAAATGTTAAATATGGTGCAAATACCGGGGCACATATACCAAACAAACCTCCAAGAATCGGGATGAAATACGGCGTCAATATAGGCACTCCCGACAAACCTGTTTGGAAACCAAGCCACAAAATTAATCCCGCATTACTACGAACCGGCGGAATGCAAATAAAATACGGAGTTAACACCGGTGCAAGGTACAAATTAAAATAAACGATTAATAAAAAAAGAAAACCAAAAGGTTTTCTTTTTTTATTATAATTTTTCGTATATAAAATAAAAACGCCGGGTGCACACATAGCTTCCGGCTGATATTAATACTCTCTTTTCTTATTTTTAAATCTCTAATTATTTAACTGCGGACAGGTTTGCCTTGATACCTGCATCGGAATTAACCGTATTTGCATTAGAATATGCCAATGTACGGCGTTTTTTTGCTCCTCTTAATATTAATTCAACACTTTCGCATCTGTTATTTGATGGTGTTGTTATCTTCTTTATCATTGATTTACTCCGTTAGACTAATTACAAGTTATATATCGGCATATCTCCTATAAAACTTTAAATATCTGTTGAAATTATTAACAAATATTAATATTCTCATATCCACATAGTATGACAATTCAGAAAAATAAGTTTAAAATAAGCTTATGAACGAGGTATTCAACTACAGAACAACACCGCAAATAGATGCTAAACTGCACTTTGATATTCTTGCGCATGAAGATAAAATTGAAAAAATTTGTATTATTGTATTTTTCATAATAATTTTCTTAATCAGAGGATGGATTTTTTACTGGCTAAAATTTGGAATGCCAATTCCTTCAGCTATAGACACAAAGCCTATAAGTACAACAGAAGAGCCTATTCAAATAAATTACACAGAAGAAGAAAAAGCAAGAAAAACATTCACATACACCTCACTTATAAACAATCACAAAATACAAATCATACCCCAAGCTCATTACAAAATAGCCGGTCTTACAGTTGCATACAACCACGATTTTGTATTTATAAGTGAATTTTTTGACAGCGCAGCATTATACGATATAGGTTTAACCTGGGGTAAACTGGGGAAAAAATCCTTTTATAATAAATATTTTAGAAGCTATAGTGCAAAAACAGAAACCACCGGGTCCAGAATCCTTTGGACAGAATACAAAACCTACCCGGCACCAGTGAGCACAGATTATGCCCGTTCACACTGGTCGCATTCACATATCGTTCCGGCAAACAGAAATATTATGGCTGCAATGCTGAAGATAAAAACCTGGGATAAAGTCGAACTTGAAGGCGACTTAATTGATATGAAATACAAATACAGAAACAATCGTATCAAACATTACCAAACAAGCATGTCAAGAACCGATATTGAACCGGGAGATCACGGCGACGGTTCTTGTGAGACTATTTATGTAACCAAAGTCAAAGTCGGTAACTTCATATACAAATAACTAAAACAAACTAAGCTGCTTCTGCTTCTCAAAGTGCTTTCTTAAAAATGAAGGTCTGTGATATTTAGATAATCCGTATTCATCAATAGCTTTTAAATGTTCTGCCGTCAGATACCCAGCATTACGATTCCAGCCATATTGCGGAAACTCTTTTGCAAGCTCTTTCATATACCGATCACGCGAAACTTTTGCTAAAATACTTGCAGCAGCAATCGATGCAGATTGTCCATCACCCTTTATTATAAATTTTTGCGGAAAAGAATAATTTCGGATTAACTTATTACCATCAACTAAGGTTATGAACTCATTCAAGCCGGCTTCTTTTATTACATTTTCACAAGCAAGTTTCATAGCCTTTAATGAAGCATTCAAAATATTAATTTTTTCAATCTCTTCAACTTCAATATTTATAACAGAATTTACGCAAACCTCTAAAATTATCCCAAAAAGTTTTTCTCTGGCAACTTCTGATAACTTTTTGGAATCATTTAATCGTGCAAGATCCTCAATCAAACCATCACTAACCTCGGGGAAATAAACAGCTGCAGCAAAAACACCGCCTGCGGCAGGTCCTCTTCCGGCCTCATCAGTTCCTACAACAACCCCGTATTCTTTATCAAAATCGAATAATTTACTCATAAAGTTATTTTATTATAAAAATAATACAAGATACAGACTAATTCAAAATATACCAAGATATTTAATAACAACCCGTCCCCTAAATATAGCAAAAAAAAGTTGCCAGATTATGGCAACATTAAATAAACACGAGGATATTAAGAGAGAGAGTATAAAAAACTTGTTTTACTTATATCCTTTTCACATATAACATCTATTTATTTAAAATAGAATTTAATTTTCTTTTCCCTAAGAATGTCTTTTGCATTCCCCTTACATATATATAAACGTTTTTTATTTTGGAGAATTGCCTTTTTTGTTGTAATGTTGTTAACAATTCTTAAAGCCGCATATACCGTATATTTAGAGTATATACTACATAGATAAAAGACATGTAAAAATTAAATTTCAGCTTTACATTTACCGATAAAACAATAAAAAAAGACCCTGACAAACATGCCAGAGTCTTTTAGATTTAGAACAATATTAATTATTTGCTCATAGCTTGAGAAACTGCAACAGCACAAGCAACAGTAGCACCTACCATAGGGTTGTTGCCCATACCGATAACACCCATCATTTCAACGTGAGCAGGAACAGAAGATGAACCTGCAAATTGAGCATCACCGTGCATTCTTCCCATAGTATCAGTCATACCGTAAGAAGCAGGACCAGCTGCAACGTTATCAGGGTGAAGAGTTCTTCCTGTACCGCCGCCTGAAGCTACTGAGAAGTATTTTCTATCATTTTCATAACACCATTTTTTGTAAGTACCTGCTACAGGGTGTTGGAAACGAGTTGGGTTAGTTGAGTTACCTGTAATAGAAACATCAACACCTTCTTTAATCATAATAGCAACACCTTCTGATACATCATCCGCACCATAGCAGCGAACTTTTGCTCTTTCGCCTTCTGAGAATGGAGTTTCTTTAACGATTTTCAATTCGCCTGTTTTGAAATCATATTCAGTTTCAACAGCTGTAAAACCGTTAATTCTTGCAATAACGTATGCTGCATCTTTACCTAAACCGTTCAATATAACTCTTAAAGGCTCTTTTCTAACTCTGTTAGCATTTCTTGCGATACCTATTGCACCTTCAGCAGCTGCAAAAGACTCGTGACCAGCTAAGAAACAAAAACATTTAGTTTCTTCTCTTAAAAGCATAGCACCCAAGTTACCGTGACCGATACCAACTTGACGTCTGTCACCAACAGAACCCGGTACTGCAAAAGCTTGTAAACCTAAACCGATAGCTTCAGCAACATCAGCAGCTTCTGTTAAACCTTTTTTGATTGCAATTGCACAACCTAAAGTATATGCCCAAGAAGCATTATCAAATGCGATAGGCTGAATACCTTTAACAATCGCATCGACATCAATACCTTTTGATAAGCATAAATCGCGAGCTTCTTCTAAGTTTTTAAAACCATATTCTGGTAAAACTTTATTAAGAGTAGCTTCACGTCTATCTTGTCCTTCAAATTTTACTGTCATAATTATTTTTCCTTTTTCTTATATCTGTAAACTGTCATGCTGAAAAGTTTCAGCATCTGATAATCTTTAGATTCCGAAACAAATTCGGAATGACGTAATAATATATTTACCCCTACTCTTCGCGAGGATCGATATATTTAACAGC
>URYF01000095.1 GCA_900551965.1 uncultured bacterium | reverse complement strand
GTATTTTTAATCTCTTCTTCCTGCCCATTAACACATTTCTCCAAATACATCGGACATTCGGAGCGGCACTGTCTGTTTGCAAAAGGTCTTATATTCATCTTAATACATTCATCAATATATTGTTGCGTATTTTTGCAGTATTTATTAAATTCAAACCCCAGTTTTCGATAAAACATATGGGGAACCTCTTTCGGATTGGTAGTATTGTATGAAACAAGGTGTACATTACCTGAACAAAAATTTCTTGAACTTTCTTTTTGGGCAATTTTTATAAAAGTTTTCCCAACCCCTTGATTTTTGACAAAAGCCCTTAACCGTTCTATATAAAAAGAACGGTAACTTTCTGCATTTGGCGAAAACCTGAAAAACTTATCACTGACAACTTCCGGCCGGGCTTTCATTTCGCCTACAATTTCACCGCTATTTATATCAACCATACGGTAAAAAATATTCGGTCCGTTCTTTTTATAAGGAAACACAATCCGATCAGTTATTTTGGGTTGTTTTAAAGGTGGGAATAGAAGCTTCATAGAATTATTCTAAACCTTCAAAAAAATATTTTTTGCGGAGGCAAAAACTATTGTTAAAAAATTATAATATTCAATCAGAAATCTTATTTTGGTATTATAATGGATAAAAGAAGTAGAGATTATAAATAGTAGGGATAAGATTTTGAAAAAGAAATATCATTTTATAGCCATAGGTGGAGTTGGAATGAGCGGACTTGCAAAATATTTATTGCAAAAAGGTTTTGAAGTTTCAGGCTCAGACATAAACGACAGTAAATACGTACAAAATGTAAAAAAACTAGGAGCAAAAGTTTTTATAGGACATGATGAAAATAATGTTCCGGATGACTGCATAGTCATTGCAAGTACAGCAATTCGCGAAACTAATCCGGAAATTCAAAAAGCTAAACGCCTTGGACTTCCTATCTGGCATAGATCTGATTTACTGGCTGAAATTTCAAAAAATGAAGAACATTTCATTGGGTTTTCCGGCACTCACGGAAAAACAACTACAAGCGGATTATGCTCTTATGTTATGGAAAAAGCTAATCTTAAACCGTCTTATGTTGTTGGCGGAATGATTCCCGAAATTGACACAAATGCAAATGCAGCTAATGATAGAGTATTCATCGCGGAACTTGATGAATCCGACGGGACAATTGTAAAATACAGTGCAAATGTTGTTGTTGTTAACAATTTAGAACCTGATCATTTAGATTTTTACAAAAACGGGCTTGAATCTATTTTGGAAACTTTTGAAACTTTCCTATCGCACATAAGACCAAATGGAATTATTCTTGCAAATACAGACAATGAAGGAGTTAAAAGACTTGTAAAATACTTCACCGAACACACGCTTATGAATAATGCAAAATTTGTAACTTATTCAATCGGCGGAAATACTGATTACAGTGCTAAAAATATCAATTATGGAGAAGAATACACAACATTTGATGTTGTATATAAAGGCGAAATTTTAACAAATCTAAAAATCTGTCTTAAAGGTGTTCATAATATTTATAATTCACTTGCAGTCTGGGCAAGTTTGCACCAATCAGGAATTGATATGAATATGGTTAATAAACATTTTGCAACATTTACAGGTATGGGCAGAAGATTCCAAAAAGTCGGTGAATTTGACGGAATATCAATTTATGATGATTACGCACACCACCCGACAGAAATCAAAGCAACCTTGTCTTCATCAAAATCATTCAAAAACAGAAATGTTATCGCAGTATTCCAGCCGCACAGATACACAAGATTACAAAATCTTTGGAACGAATTTATGGGCGCATTTTCTGATGTTGACAGGGTAATAGTGACAGATGTTTACGCAGCAAGCGAAGATCCGATAGAAGGAGTTAATTCTTTAGCTTTCACAAGCGAATTAAAAGAAAAAATCGATATTCCTTGTGAAAATATAACAGGAAATATTCAGGAAGTTGCAAAAAAACTCTTCCCGACACTGAAATCCGGAGATATTGTAATCGGGCTGGGCGCAGGAACAATCACAAATCTTGGAAAAGAATTACTTACTTTAAGTAAGGAGAAAACATCGGTTGAAAATTAATTTTGAAGAAAACTTTGATATAAAAAATCTTACATCGTTCAAAATCGGAGGAAAAATTAAAAAAGTATTTTTTCCGCAAAATATACAAGAATTTGAACAGATTTTGAATGAAAATAAAAATATCAAAGTATTCGGAAATCTTTCCAATACTCTGGTTTCAACAGACGGTTATGATGGAGCAATTGTTCTGACAACTAAAATGTCAAATATTCAAATCAACGGAACTAAAGTTATTGCAGATTCAGGTGTTAAAGGTCCAAAACTTTCGCAAGAAGTTTGCAAAGCAGGACTGTCAGGATTTGAATTTATGATAGGCTTCCCGGGTTCAATCGGGGGTGAAGTTTTTATGAACGCTTCTGCCAATAATCAGGTAATAAGCGATTGTATTACAAATGTCACCTGTTATTCAAAAACCAAAAAACTCGTAAAATATTCAAAAGATGAAATGGAATTTGAATACAGAAATTCTCGTTGTTCCAAAGAGGAGTTAATCATTTTGCAAGCAGAATTTGAACTTGAAAAAAAATCTGTTGACGAAATTCAAAACCGAATGAATGAAAATTTAGCATTCAGAAAAGCCCACCAGCCATCTTTAGCACTTCCAAACTGCGGCAGTATTTTTAAAAATCCGACAGGAAATTCAGCCGGCAGACTTTTGGATTCAATCGGCGCAAAAGATTTAAGCAGCGGCGGAGTGAGGGTTTGGGAAAATCATGCAAATTTCATCGTAAATCATAACAATGGAACTTCTATTGAGGTACTTGAACTTATGCAATTGATGTATAACAATGTAAAAGAAAGATATAATATAGAATTAGAACCGGAAATTAGGTTCCTGGGCGGAAATAACGAAAAGGAAAATGAATTATGCAAAATACTCAAAATAAAATAGATAAAAATGCAAAAATCGCCGTATTATGCGGTGGTATGTCTTCAGAAGCAGAAATATCAAGACGCTCAGGCAAAGGTTGTTTTGATGCACTTCAAAGACTTGGTTATAAAAATGCTGAACTTGTTGAAGTGGACACAGGCATTACAGAAAAACTTAAAAACGGTAAATATGAATACGCTTATAACGCACTTCACGGGAAATTCGGTGAAGATGGTTGCATTCAAGGAATTTTAGAAATTCTTCAAATCCCATACACAGGCTGCGGAGTTATGGCATCTTCTGTTTGTATGAACAAAGAATACACCAAAAGAATTCTTTCAACTTGCCCTGATATCCCGCTGATTAAATCAGTTTTCGTCCAAAAAGGAGAGGACGTTAAAGAAAAAACTAAAAACTTAAATTATCCGCTAATTACAAAACCTGTATGTGAAGGTTCGAGTTTTGGCATGACAAAAGTTAATACCCCTGATGAACTTGAAAAAGCTTATCTTGAGGCAATAAAATATAATGACGATGTTCTTATTGAAGAATATCTGGTAGGAATTGCAGCAACCGTTGGTGTTTTAGAAGGTGCTGAAGGGCTTTTTGCAACTGAAATACTTGAACTAAGACCAAAACACGAATGGTACGATTATGAATGCAAATACACAAAAGGTATGACCGAATTCATTCTTCCTGCAAAGCTGTCTGATGATATGACAAAACAGGTAAAAGAAATTGCAATAAAAGCTTTTAAAGCAGCCGGCTGCAAAGGAGTTTCAAGAGTTGATTTTCATATCGTAAATAATATTCCTTATGTCCTTGAAATAAATACTTCTCCCGGAATGACTGAAACAAGCGATCTTCCGGCGCAGGCTAATGCTATGGGAATATGTTATGACAACCTTGTAGAAATTATTTTAAACGGAGCAGGACTCAATAAATAATGACAGAACCGGAATTTGATAATAAAAATCACCATATTACCGAAGAAGTACAAGATGAGTTTTCACTTGTCAAACATTCGGTAAAACATAAACAAACCGAAAGGAAAATCAGAAAAAAACGCAAAAAAATAAATCGTTTAAAAGCTTTCCTTCGTTTTGGGGTGCTTTTGTTATTAATTTTTCTGACATATAATTTCTTTAAACTCTCAGGCTGGTATCTGCCAAAAGATACTTTTTTAAACCCTGCAAAAGGCAGAGTTCAAATAGTAAATAATAAAATTATTCCGGATTATATTATAAATAAATCAATAAAAGACTTATCCGTACCGCATCTGCCAATCTTTATGATGAGTGTAGATCCGATAAAAAAAGAAATCTATCAAATTCCTATATCTGATATTTTTTTCTATCATAGGTGGGCTGGTCATTTCATGTTCACTCCTCAACTATCTGTCTTTGTTTATAACCCGACTCAACATCCGTAATAAAGAATTGGAATTAAGACGGATGTGTGGGTCTTCCATCAGAGGCATTCTTGCACTTTTCATGATTGAATACGGCACTATGATTTTACTTGCAGGAATAATAGGCATGGCATTGGTAGAGATTACTTTACCAATATTCAGAGAAATGTCCGGCATTACGGGAAACATCTATTATGAATCGCTGCTCTATTTCATCGGACTTTTATTATTGTCACTCATTCTGTTACTTCCCTTTGCACTGCGTCGTACAGTAAAACAAAGAAAAGATAAACGCTTCTTTATTTATCGATG
>URYF01000094.1 GCA_900551965.1 uncultured bacterium | reverse complement strand
GATTATCCACGGCGAATCTACAATTCCTGAAGCTCACGGAAAAATCAAAAGATTATTCACTGAACCTGTCAACTGCAAAGCTCTGCCTGATGTAATTGAAGCAATCAGAAACGCAGAACTAATTATCCTCGGTCCGGGAAGCCTATATACAAGTGTTATTCCAAACCTTTTGATTAAAGAAATTTCAGAAGAGATTGCAAAATCAAAAGCTAAAAAAATCTATGTCTGCAACATTATGACCCAGCCGGGAGAAACAGATAACTATAAAGTGTCAGATCACTTAAAAGCATTGATTCAGCACGCCGGCTCTGATAAAATTGTTGATGCTGTTCTTGTGAACGATTACCTGCCTGAAAAACTTGCAGATAAATATCAAAAATCAGATTCTTATCCCGTAAAACTTGACATTGCTGAAGTCAAGAAAATGGGTATAAAAGTCTTTGCTAAAAAACTTATCGAAGACAGCAAAGAAGGACTTGTAAGGCACAGTTCAAACAGAGTTGCCAGAGCCGTATATTACTGGTTCAGAAGACAGCATAAATAAAAGGATTTTACAATGGCAAAAGTTACTGTAAGGACATTAAAAAAACTCAAAGACTCAAACGAAAAGTTTTCAGTATTAACAGCATACGATTATTCTACAGCCAAATATATTGATGAAGCGGGAGTTGATGTTATTTTAATCGGAGACAGCCTTGCCATGGTAGCTTTAGGATACGAAAACACCAACGCAATCGGAGTTGATGAAATGTCTATTTTCACAAAAGCAGTTGCAAAAGGCGCATCGCGCGCAATGGTGGTAACAGATATGCCGTTTATGAGCTACACCATAGATATCCCGCAGGCATTAAAAAATATCGGCAATATGGTAAAGTTCGGAGCAAATGCCGTAAAACTTGAGGGCTGCAATGAATATATACTAGAACTTATAAAACGTACGGTTCAAATGGGTGTTCCTGTTATGGGACACATAGGTTTTACCCCCCAATCTCAAAACGTAATCGGCGGACATATTATTCAAGGTAAAACGGTTGATGCGGCTATTGAGTTATTAGAACAGGCTAAAAGACTTGAAAAAGCCGGTGCATTTTCTATAGTTTTAGAAATGGTTCCTGAAGAATGCGCAGAATTTATTACCAAAAATTTATCCATTCCGACAATTTCTTGCGGCGCTGGCAGATATTGTGATGCCCAGGTGCTTGTTTGCGATGATTTATTTGGCAAATTCTCAGACTTCAAACCTAAATTTGCACGCAAATACGGCGATATGAAAAGTTTAATCTTCAACTGCGCAAAACAATATAACGAAGATGTTAAAAATGGAAATTTCCCGTCAGATGAGGAGGTTTTCAAACTATCGGAAGAAGAGGCAAAACAACTAGCCTTAAAAACAAGGAGCGATATAAAATGTTAACACACACAATAGCCGAAGTAAGAGAGCAAGTAAAACAATGGAAAAAAGAAGGTTTAACAGTAGGATTAGTCCCCACAATGGGCGCTTTGCACAACGGGCATTTGAGTCTTATAAAAAAAGCTGTTGAAAAATGCGATAAAGTTGTTGTTTCCGTATTCGTAAACCCTATCCAATTCTGCCCCGGGGAAGATTTGGATAAATACCCTAGAACACTTGAAGCTGATACAAAATTATGTGAAGATGCAGGAGTAAATATAATTTTTGCACCATCTCCAAATGAAATGTACGGAGATGGACAAATGAGAACTAACGACTTTTTAACGTATGTTATCCCGCCGTTTTTCTATGTAAATAAACTCTGCGGCAAATCCAGAATGGGACATTTTGACGGTGTTTGTACAGTAGTTAATAAATTATTCAATATCGTACAGCCTGATTACGCGTTTTTTGGTCAAAAAGATGCCCAGCAGCTTATTATTATAAAAAAAATGGTCAAAGATCTAAATATTCCTGTTGAAATAATTCCTTGCCCTATAGTAAGAGAAGACTCAGGACTTGCCCTAAGTTCAAGAAACAAATACCTATCAGAAGAAGACAAAGTGCAAGCACTTGTACTAAGTAAAATTCTAAACAACATAAGATTGTGTTATCAAAAAGGAATCACTGATGTTGAAGCTCTGAAAGAAACCGCATATAAATTCCTAAACGAACATCACGATTTAGAATATCTTGAATTTATGAATGAAGAAAATCTTGAAGAAGATACAATCGCCAATGATAATACCAGAGTATTTATCGCCTGCAAAGTCGGCGGTGTAAGATTAATTGATAATATCTTACTTGGTGAATAATATTAATAAACAAATCTAAAATAAGGTGCAGCAAAGTCTGTACCTTACTTTTTGTTATGTTTAACAATATTTGAAATATCCACCAATAAAATTACACCAAACAAATTATTAAAAATTTGACAAAGAAAAAATCAACCATGCGGCGAAATCATGATTTAGAGCATGATTGAGATATTTTCTAAACCTTTAGATTTAGATAAATCCTTCAATCTCAAACATAAAAAGAATCAATCACTGCATGGATTTAAAAACCCTCTAAAAAGATTAGTATATTAAATGTAGAGAGCAAATTAATTACGCGGGGGAATAAACAAATGAGAGATTTTAACAAAAAATTGAGAGTGGTACTTATAGACGACAATGCAAACCATTTAAGAGGGATTAAAGAACTAATCAATCTTGAAAGCAGCTATGATGTTGTAGGTACAACTACAAGCGCAAACCTTGGAATCAATTTAGTTAAAAAATATCACCCGGACATCGTGTTGATGGATATCAATATGCCTGAAAAAGACGGTTTACAAACAATTCAAGCAATTTGCAAACTTAACCTGTCAACAAAAATTATCGCGCTTAGCGGTTACGATGATTCAGATTTAATCTACAGAGCAATGAAATTAGGTGCAAGAGGTTACGTTTTAAAAACTATGGCATCAGTTAAACTTATCAACGCAATTGAAGAAGTTGCATCAGGAAAGATTTATCTTCCTTCAGTATTAACAACAAGATTTTTTGAATACTTCCAAACAACCGCAAAAGAAGAAGCAAAAACTTCAGAAGGCGAAAATCTTTTATCAAGTCTTACCTCAAGAGAAAATGAAGTTCTTGAACTTTTAACCGAAGGGATTAACTACAAGAGTATTGCAGGAAAGTTAATTATCTCAGAAACTACAGTTAAGACTCACGTTAATAATATATTCCAAAAATTACAGGTTAACGACAGAACCAATGCTGTACTATACGCGCTTAGCCACGGCTTCAAAACAAGTAAAACTGCCGCAATGACTACAGTTTAAAAATCTGACACATATACAAAAAGGGTTCTGCTGTAATTACAAGCCGAACCCTTTATTTTTAAGATTAAAAGAGGCAAAATGACACAAGAACTAACAGTTGATGAACTTAACCAGCAGATAAGATGCGTTTCTCACGAAATAAGAAACCATCTGTCTATATGCGATATGTATTCTCAAATTATAAAAAAGAATATGGAAAAATCTGAAATAGAAAATCCATCAATAACCAACGCACTTGATTGTATTCAAAAATCTATCCAAATAATCAGTGCAAACCTTCTTGATTTAAAATCTCTTCACAACAACAGTGCAAAAATTACAGATTTCAGACAATTAATAGAAAAAGGCTGTGAACTGGCAAAAGCATACACAGAAGAAAAAGACATTGAATTTGAAACCTATATAAAAAATACGGATAATATTTATATTGATGACAATAGATTTTTAGCCTGCCTTGTAAACATAATCAAAAACGGTATAGAATCCATTGAGATTAAGGGTAAAATCGAAGTACTGGCAGAGGTTAAAAACAAAACAGGAATAATAAAAATATCCAACAACGGCAAACCAATCCCAAAAGAAAAACAAAAAGAAATTTTTACCCGAGGCTATACAACAAAGAAAAACGGCTGCGGACTGGGCTTATCAATATGCAAAGCGTTTTTAAACAGTCAAAAAGCAGAACTTGAACTGACAAAATCAACCAAAGCCCAAACACAGTTTGAAATAAGAATTCCTGTATTTTCCTAATAATTACCAAGGATAATCCGGACTTATCTTCCAACCGTCATGGACAAGCAAACCTGTACAATTTGCACCTTCTTGGTACTTATTACATCCCCGCCAGGAATTTATAAGCTGTTTTCGCTCAGGTACAGTTATTACACCGTTGCGAGTCATAGTATAACCGTGCGGCCACAGAGCTAGAGCAGGTACAGGATTAACTTGATCATTTGCTGTACCCCAGCGAAATACAAACAAATCCCGTCCCATACGGTTAGGACCAGTATATGAGCCGTTAACATCTATAATAAAAGAACCACCTGATTCATAGCACCAATATAACGGAGTCCACGCAACACAAGCCCCGTTTGGAAAACTTGCAGAATAACCGTTACCACAGAATGTTTTATCATTATTAGCAACCTTAACACCATTAACATAAGTGTACTCCGGATAATCCTTGCCCGGAATATGACACATCATAGTTTCTTTTTTTCCGGTCCTTGGAAAAATCGTAGCATTAGCAATCTTGTCAAAAACCAAATAAATACATCTTGATTGCGCCGGAGACTTATACCAATTAGCACCAATATCCCAATCACTACAATCCCAACCGTCAGGATCATCTCCGCCAAAATCATTACTCACCATACGCATTGCCTGCCATATCTGCGAATATGTTTGCTTTAACCGGTGAACTGTTACCATTTTTTGGTAATTTGAAACCACAGTCGGTATTGTCATTGCAGCAATTACACCGACAACACCAAGTGTAATCAAAACTT
>URYF01000093.1 GCA_900551965.1 uncultured bacterium | reverse complement strand
CAACGGCAGCGCCGCATTTTTGGCGCCGCTGATGTAGATTTGACCGGAGAGCCGGTGCCCGCCGTTAATCTTTAGTTTGTCCATCGTCTTTTACTTTCTCTGTTTGGGATTTTTTTTGTAAGGCTTCCTGTTGCTTTTTGCGTTTTTCCAAATTTTTGCGCAAGGCTTCTGCTTCTCGCTCAAAACGCAGGTCGGACCGCCTTTTTGTTTTTTCGGTCATATGAAACATAAGTCCTTTTTTTTATTTTTACCGCAACACTATAGCAGGTTTTAAAAAAGTGAATCAAGCCGCTCAGTTTTTTATTGTGCAAAAGTGGTTTCATTTTTTATTGAAATCAATCCGTTATACGGATTATTAAGCTAATAGGTGTGTTTTAATATGTTAACAATTTATAATTAGTATTGATGTTTTGTTCAAAATAGATTATTAATTGTGAAAAAATAATTTTTAGAGCAGGACTTGTGAGTATCATGAAAAAATGTATTTTGATTTTATGTCTTCTGTTGTCAGCATGTATAAATACCGTCACTTATTCCCACCGGCAGAACGGGGTGGACGTTTATGTGGCTCGGTGCAACGGCTCTTTTGTCGACATTTCGCTGTGTTATCGGCAGGCGAGTCAGGCTTGTAACGGTAATTTTGAAGTTTTGAACGCTTCGGTGGAAAATGCCGGTACCGTCAACAATATGAGCGTGCAGACGGGAATGACGCCGATGTTGTACGGAACCCAGGATAATGTTTTGAACCGTTCGATCATGTTTTACTGCAAGTAAAGCCGCGATCGGACTGTGCCGCGTTGTTTGGCGGAAATTTTTTCGGGTGACGCCGTTTTTCCGGGAGGAAGAGCGGCGTTTTCGTTTTGAAAAAGAAGAACGTAAATCGTTTTGCCTTCTAAGCGGAAAGGTGGGACCCGGTTTGTGATGCAATACAAGTTCATGTTTAAAACCGATGCATGCTGCCGGGTGATTGTTGAACCGGAGATTGTAAGAGGCTAAAAAAATAAACGTGAAGGTAAAAGTTGTTGTTTAGGGCTAATAATTGTTTTATTATTTCTAAATTAGAAAAGAGGTTTTTTTATGATAAAAAAATATATTTTAGCGGGATTGTTAATTTTATTTCCTGTTTCTGCTTTTGCCGACGGGGGATTGCCCTTGTGGATAAATACGATTCAAACCGTAGCGGCCACTTCGGGAATTAAGGGGTTGGGGTACCCGTTGTCAAGTTCCATGATTACGCTCATTTGTTTGATATTAATTATATTTTGTGAAACTTTATTCTTGAAAAAAAGATATTTTAAAACAACAAATACGGTAAAAATAATTGAAGCCGTTTCTTTTGCTAACTTGATTTCAACCGTTTTGGGCGGATTGCTGCTGTGGGCTGTTTTTTATGTTACGGTTTTTATGGCAGATTCTAATTCCTTGGGATATTTGTTTCTCGGGCCGTTATACGGAATATTGACATATCTCCCGCGTAACTCTGCCGTGGAAATATGCGGCTTTGTTTTTATCCTTGTGTTTTATAATGTTTTCTTTTGTTTTTTTTCGTATTTTATAGAACGTTTCATAATAAAAAAATATTTGCAAAATATGTATAGCAGCGAAATTGTTTCCAAAGGAGTATTACGAGCCAATATTTTAAGTTATTCCATATCGTTTTTTCTGATGTTGCCGATTTACTTTTTTTTACATGGAATTTTATGAATGTAATCAGATGTGAGAAAAGTCCGGTAATTCTTAAAATCATCAGATTAAATACCTCCGGAACGGACTAAGCGGAAAGAATTGGTGTATATAACAAAAAAACATCTAAATATTCTAAGTGTTGCATAAGATAACCGAAAGGTAAGATAATTTATAAATGGAAATAATCTTATTTATACTTTTTGTTGTTGCAAGTGTCGTATTCCGAATTCTACAGCCTAGGATTAAAGGATATTTAGGTGAGAAGAGTGTTGCCACAATTCTTTCGCTTCTTCCGTCTGATAAGTATAAGATAATTAATGATTTGTTAATTGAAGTTGATGGTAGAACTATCCAAATAGATCATCTTGTTGTTTCGATTTATGGGATATTTGTAATCGAAACTAAAAATTATAAAGGCAGGATTACCGGTTCAGACAATTCTGATTATTGGACTAAAAATATGTTTGGCAATAAATATACATTTTATAATCCAATTAGGCAAAATAAGTCTCATGTTTTAGCTCTTAGTAAACAATTAGGTTTTAGCCTTAATAAGTTTATTCCTATTATTGTTTTTTCAAATGGGGCTGAATTAAAGGTCAATACAACGCATAATGTTATTTATACAACTCAAATCAATAGAGTAATAAAAGAATATTCAGAAATAAAATTTTCAGAAACAGATATTCAAAAGCTTTACGATAAAATTTCTTTACTTAATATTGTATCGCCTGAAGTTAGAAAGCAACATGTATTAGAAATTCAAAATACGATTGCAACAAAACGACATCTGATACAACAGGGTATTTGTCCGAGATGTGGACATAGCTTAATTCTCAGAAATGGAAAATATGGTAATTTCTATGGGTGCAGTAACTATCCTAACTGTAAATTTATCAAACCTATTGAGTGTAGAAACAACCGTTTTCTACATAAACTGACTAAAAAATTCATTAGAAACTTGTTAAAATAGTTTTTTTATCGAATTGGGATTTTAAAAGATAAAACGCTTGATTTTATCAGCTTTTTTGCGAAAAGTCCGATAAGCCGGTTCAAAAGTGCCTCTATAAAAACGCATAAAATCGGGCTGAATAAGAGCTTGTTTAAAAACAAAAAATCCGCAACAAATGCGGAATTCTCAAAAATGGTGCGCGATATTGTGCAATTATCGGACTAGGAATTATGAGGATTTTAAGATTTTGAGTAGAAAAATTAAAAAAATGTTAAAAACAAATTAAGGCTGAGTGTTTATTCTCAGCCCGTAAAAAATTATTTTTAATATTTTTCTAAAAACCATTTTGCAAATTGTTGCAGACTTCCTGAAGTTTGCGATCTTTCTGTAAAGTCTGAAAGCTCTTGCTTTGAAAATTCACAGAGCATTTTCCCATAATCCTTCATATACATTACTTGCCACAAATCAGACCAAGCGTCTGGATGTATTACGTTTTTTCGTTCATATGCAATTTCAAAATTATCACCAAATCTTTCAAATTGACATACAGTCCCGTCATTTCCAACAAATGTTGCAAAGCTGACAAATTTTGCCGCCCGATTATTTTCTCCGTTCATTAATTTTAGTATACCATCAATCCCAATTGTTGATAAAACATACTTGGTATACGGCCCGGGGAAACCATTCAAGGCCTCAATAACCAAACCTCCGTCTTCAACAAGGATAGGCTTTTTCAATATTTTAAAAGCTTCCATAGCTTTATATTTTGAAACATCAGCGATATTATTAAGCTGAGGTTCAACGATATCAGCCTGAACTTGATTAACTTTAATATCAAAGCGTCCAGCATTAAGAAAAGAACGCTTTAAAGCGGCTATTTTCCCTTTATTGGAAGTAATAAAATCTATCTCCATAATCATACTTTTATATTGTTAAACAAAATTATAAATTTCACACTTAACTTTATATATCTAAATAAAAATAAAGTAAATCAAAAACAAAAAGTCTGATAATCCAATTAAAACGATCATTCTCAAAATAACTGAAATCGGATTGGGCAGGAGGTTTGGTTTATATAACAAAAAAGCACCTTGATAGGTGCGTTTCTATAAATGGTGCCGCTAGCAAGAATCGGACTTGCGACCCCACCCTTACCAAGGGTGTGCTCTACCACTGAGCTATAGCGGCATTGTCAAACTGAGGGGAATATAAAACATCTTTTTTATAAATGCAATAATATTTTTGAAATAATTGATAAAAAAATGTTTGATTTTTATATCTGTTTGTTTTTGTTTTGTTTTTTTGCCGGCAGAATTGGAGAAAGGTTAATGTCAAGAATTAAGAAGGCCGGAAATGTTTGGAATGCAGAGCGATTGATGAACAGGAAAGAAAGACAGGGGATGGTGACGGAAGAAGACGGCTGATATTTGAAACGGCATTATTGCAGAGACGGCGGCATTACGGAGTTAAGGGAAGCCGCGTCGGCCGGGGCAGGGACGCGGAAAATACGGCGGGCTGGTGCGGTCGCTGGCTGCGACGGGGGAGTTGAACGGAGCAGGGGGTAGAGAAGACGGCGGGAGAAGATGGGAAAAGGGGCAATGTCGGCAGGGGGAAGAAAAGTTCGTAAAACAGTGTTGTCGGCATTAAGGAAAGCTGTGTCGGGTATGGGGGGAAAAGTGCCGAATGAAAGAAGGCCGTAACCGGCGGGGTAATGTGAGAAGAGGTCGGAGCGGGCAACGGCGGTTTTTTATCGTTAATTTTTCATTTTAGGTTGCCATCGGAGTGAAAAAAAACTATATTTACTGATGAGAAGAAGAGGATTAAACTAGATGCAGAAGATACTGTCTTGGATTTTTATGTTTATGTTTGCCGGGTTGGCATTTACGGTTTTTTTATATGTCGCCTCGATCATTGTTCCGATTTTGTTTTTCGTGGTTTTGGCCGGTTTTTTATGGATCCGCTACAAACAGCGCAAAGCGGTAAAGCTGATGTTTGAACGGAATGCCAGTCGCGAAAGACAACATCCGAGGGGTGAGATCATTGACGCGGAATATGAAATTATTGACGATAACAAACATTAGAGGGAGTTAAGGCAATGAAGATCAACAAAGTTCTGGCTTTTGACATCGGGGGGACCAAAATTGCTTATGCGACGGTTGA
>URYF01000092.1 GCA_900551965.1 uncultured bacterium | reverse complement strand
TTAACAAACTATGCTCGTCTTCGCAATGAAAAAGCAATGGAAGAAATTCTTTCATTGCTTTTTGCCTTGTATGTTGAAAAGTAGTTGAATTTCTCTTGACTTTTTTCTTTTTTTCGTATATACTCTTGTTTGTTGCATGTCAGTGCTTCAACTTAATATTTCGAGGTGTAGCTCAGCTTGGTAGAGCGCTGCGTTCGGGACGCAGAGGCCGCAAGTTCAAGTCTTGTCACCTCGACCAAACAAGAAAAATCCGAACTTCATCATCAAAGATGGTGTGTTCGGATTTTTTGTTTATAAATAGGCCCAAATTTGATGAATATTAACTTTTTGTTTGACACATATAATAATGTAATCTATAATGAAGTTATGACCTATAAGGAGAATGAAGAATGAGAAGGATTCCATTAAGTGTAAAAAACCAAAGCATTGAGACCTCTGGCATAACTAAAGATTATAAAGAGGCTATTTGTGAATACATTTGGAATGGTTTTGAAGCAAATGCTAAGAATGTTGAATTAGAATGGAAACACAACCAGTTAGATGGTGGTGATATTATATCTATTGCAGATAATGGTGATGGAATTAATTTCAATAATCTTGACAATACATTTGGAACTTTTCTAGCATCACAAAAAAATTCTTTATCACTTAAAGCAAAATCTAAAGCAAATAAAGGAAAGGGACGTTTTTCTTTTATGTGTTGTGCTTCTGATGTTCTGTGGAAAACTGTTTATTCTGATACTGAAACTCAAACAAATTATGAATATGAGTTAAGTTTATCTGATTCAAGCAAAGAGTTTATTGATTGTAGTGAACCACAACCTACTATTAAAGGTACAGGTACAATTGCTACATTATTGAATGTTTTTGGTTTTGATTTAAATGATTTGCAATCAGAAGAGTTTACAAATTATTTGTTGACTGAATTTGCATGGTATCTTTACTTAAATAAAAATACAAGTTTACATGTTAATGGTCAAGTATTAGATTATTCTTCATACATTAATACAAATTTAAGTGAAGAAATTAATGTAAATATTTTTGGACATGATTTTAAAATTAATCTAATTGTTTGGAATGCTAAAATTAAAGAAAAATTCTGTTGTTATTATTTAGATGATAATAATTCAATTAAAGGAAAAAACACAACAACATATAACAGAAATACTATTGATTTTAATCATAGCGTATTTATCAAATCTAACTTCTTTAATAAATTAGATGTTGAAAAAATTGATTCACCTCAAATGACATTTGGTGGACCAGATGATGGACAAGGAATAATCAAAGAACTCAATAAAATTGTTTTAGATTTGATTTCAAGAAAAATTGATATCTATATGTCCGGAAAAGCTGATACCGAAATTGAAAAAATGATTGATGAAAGAAAAACATTTCCGGTGTTTTCAAGTGATATTTACGGTCAATATAGAAAAAATGATTTGAAAACTGTAACAAAAGCATTATACTGTGCTGAGCCAAGAATCTTTTATAAACTCAAAGAAGTTCAGGAAAAATCATTACTAGCATTTTTAAATTTGTTATTGTCATCGGAAGAAAGAGAAAGTGTACTTGACATAATAAATCAAATTGTTAATTTATCAACAGAACAGCGCAAACAATTTGCAAGTATACTTAACAAAACACAATTAGAAAATATTATTGAAACAATCAGTTTTATTGAAAACCGATACAGAATAATTGAAACATTAAAAACATTGATATATGATTTAGATAAATTCACAAATGAGCGTGATCATATTCAAAAAATCGTTGAGCAAAACTACTGGCTTTTTGGAGAAAAATATAACCTTGCAAGTGCAGATAAAACCATGACACGAGCTCTTGAGGGATACTTAAATATACTCTATGGAGCAAGCAAACCTGATTCAAAATTGGATTCGGATCAAGAATTAAATAGACGAATGGATATATTTTTATGTGGTTCTCGCAAAACAGAAAATTCACATGAAACTGCAATTGAAGAAAATATTGTTGTTGAATTAAAAGCACCTAAAGTCCCATTGACCAAGACTGTATTGAGACAAATTGAGGACTATATGGATTATGTGCGTCGTAATTCTCCATTCAATGGCATACACAGAAGATGGAAGTTTATTGCTGTTTGTAAGGAAGTCGATGATGATGTAAAAGCAAAATATGACACATTCAAAGATCGAGGCAAGCTTGGATTAGTCAATATTACAGAGAATTACGAGATTTATGCACTTACATGGGATGATGTATTTAAGAGTTTTGAGATTAGCCATAGTTTTTGTTTGGATAAATTGAAACTGGACAGAGATGAAATAATATCAAAAATTAAATTAAGTTCAGAAGAAAAAAGTAAAGAAACTGTTGATAAACTTACTAATGCAATAACTAGTAACAGCGAGGACTAAGCCCTCGCTGAATATTCGTTTATGGATTTTCTTTCTCCCAATCTTCATAAGCTTTTATGCCTTCTTCTGATTTGAAGTACGCTTGGATATCTGGTAGAAAGCATCTTACTAATGATTGTAAATCTTCCTTTGATAGATTTAATTCTTCATAGATTTTATCTTTGTTTGTTGCCATAAGACAACAGTTCTTTTATTAGTTTTCTATATTACTCCTATCTCGTTTTATTTCCTGTATTCATATTTTCAGTTATCATAATATCCTTTCTGCCCGGTGAATAATCACCGTGACTTTTGTTTTGTTACATAGATGGTCCATAGTAGAGTTCATTGTTATTCTGATAATCTCCGCTGTGGTCATCTTCTCTTTGCCCAAGACCTTTCTTTTTGTTTTTTGCTTGTCTTGGCGTTTTTGTTGTTGGTTTTTGTATTATTTTTGCAGCACTTGCCAGAGTATATAAACTGTCCAGGATAGGATTTGTACTGCTGTCGGTACTCCAATCAGTAGTGGTAACCATTTCTGTTTCAGTTCTTCCGATATATTGTCCGTCTTCTTCAATCGCTTCTCCACTGAAGAGATACTCTCGTTCAGATTCCCAACCTGTTTCTCTAAATCCTCTATCTTCGCTTTCAGAGAATTCGTTTGATTTATCAGTTCCGTTTTCACTGCTTTCTTTGAATTCTCTGTACAGGTTTTCACTGTCTGTATATCTGCTGTATCCTCCAGCAATGTCGTTTGGTCTTTGTTCAAGTCTATCAGTGTCTGCCACAGTTCCTGATCTATTATCGTTATACTCGGTGCATTCTGCAGCTTGTTGATATTCGTATCGTTCCTTCGTTTGAGCTCCTCGTAATTCAAACTCAAGCTCCATGTTCTCCTTTCTGTATTTCTCTTCGTGTAATCTGATGTCACGGCATTTCATGTTGTTCGGACAAGTATAGGTAATGTACTTGTAGTTATCCTGCCATTTGACATCATATCCGTATCGTTTCATATATTTTCTAAATTCGTCTTTTGTCCTGCAATATTTCATTGTCTGGTCAATCATAGCCATTAGTGCGAACTTCCAGCTTTCACCTTTCATTGCCGCTCTGTATTCTCTTGTATTCATAGCCTTTTGTTTTGGTATTGTATATGGTTTTAAAGTTTCAATTTCAAATTTTTGACATATACTATCGGAGTAATTTCTCAATTCTTTCAAACCTTTTTCATTGATTTGTATTTTTAATCCAGTTTCACAGTTTACGCTGTTTACTACAAAGTGATTATGCCAATGATCTCTGTCAATGTGCGTTGCTACTACAACCTCAAATCCGTTAAAATATTTTGCCGTTTCAATTCCTATCTGATGAATGATTTCGGGTGTTGCAGTATTCGGTTTGAATGATTGAACATACTGTTTGAAGAATACTCCGTTTGCTTTGCCATACTGATTCTTTGTTGCCATAAATTCTGAGTAAGCACTATTCGGAATACAGTTCTGTCCACTAACTAATTTAACTCCGTTATCCACAGTTTTGTAATCCTGCATTACATAGTCCAGAACCTTTCTCATTGCTGTCCTGTTCTGCGTTTTATTTGATATTGCTGTGAAGGTAGCCATTTAGCTGCACCTCTCTGAAATATCGTTTAAACAGTCATACACTGCTGAATATCGGTTAATCATTTCAGTTAAATCAGGACACTCAATCTTACCCATATTGCAAAGTGTTGTGAGCTGATTAAGATTCCTTCCGATTGCTTTTTGCTCTTTCAGAACATCGCCCAAACCATCAATGATAGTTATCGGTTTATTTAATGCGGATTTTGTAACGAATTCAGTAAAGTTAAGATTTGCTTTATCTGCTTTTCTTTTGATTGTATTGTAATCGTTTTCACGAAAACGCATTGCAACCATTTTAGTTTTATTGTTTTTAGTTTGTACCTCTCTTTCTGTGGATTACACCACTGTCAATTTAAAGGGGTTCCGGGTACTCCCGGATAACTGTTTGTATCGCTTGAGCGTATATACAAACAATATGCTTGCCTATCCCCTTAGGGATAGTTATTTAATACAATCATAAGTTCACTCCTTTTTTATTCTGAAAAAAAGAATCTCTAATCTGAAATATATCATTGTCGTGATCATTTCTTTCTGTTATTATAGTAGCATTCGATTTAATTTTTCAAAAGACCTTAGCGTGATAGATTATTAATCGAAAAATTTTGATATAATGATTTTGACAAGGCGGTACAAATATGAGAATGGAAGATTTGAACGAGAATTATCTTGCATTGCAAGTAACATTCAGCAGTGATAATAAAACCTTTTACGCAAAATCAAATCCTATGTTAAGCACAGATACAAATATGATTGATGTTGAAGATAGTGTTTTTAATGAACTGAACAGATTTATTGAATATGATTTCAGATTTGTTTTTGAGTATAAAAAAGAATTGCAAAAAATTTATGATGATATACTTAATCAAAATAACGATACT
>URYF01000091.1 GCA_900551965.1 uncultured bacterium | reverse complement strand
CCGACAACAACTACAGAAAAGTAACTATTGAAGGCAAGGATTATTATGTTTATCACACGTTTTATCCGTTCCAACTTGATATAAACTGGGAAAACCCTGAGGTACTATACTATAGTTTAGAAACACTTAATTACTGGGCAAATTTAGGAGTTGATATTTTCAGACTTGATGCCATCCCTTACTTGATAAAAGAACCGGGAACAAATGCGGAAAACCTTCCAAAAACCCACTCAATTATAAAACTATTAAGCATGTATCTTCAAGCAGTTGCGCCAAGAACAGTATTTCAGGCAGAAGCATGCCAGCTTCCAAAAGATGTAATTCCATATTTCGGAACAGAGCGTAAGGTTGAAACAATAGTCGACGGAACCCAAAGAGAATTTAAAAGAACTGATGAAGTTCAAATAGCATACAACTTCCCATACATGCCTGCACTTTGGGCCAGTTTCATAACCGAAGACAGCAAATATTTTAAAGAAGCGGTAAAACAAACTCCAAGCATTCCGGAAAGTGCAAGCTGGGCAACATTTTTACGGGTTCATGACGAATTAACACTTGAAATGGTAACCCCTGAAATGCGCGAATTAATCTACCAAGCTTTAGAATCAAAAGGTGCACCATTCAGAAAGGGATTTGGAGTTTCAGGCAGAATGGCGAATTTCCTTGATGAAGATCACGACCATATTGAAATGGCATTTTCAGTATTGCTATCAATGCCGGGAATTCCTATAATATACTACGGCGATGAAATAGGAGCTAAAAATAATTTTGATAATGCTAAAAAATCAGCAGATCTAAGAAAGAAAAAACAATTCAAAAGTAAAATCAAATTGCTTTCATTCTTTGACAGCCGCGATATAAATAGAGGAACCCTGACTAAACAATCTTTCTATGATGCCACAGGAACAACAAAAACCTATAGCGGTAAAATTTTCCATAAAGTTCAAAAAATGATTGAGTTAAGAAAAGAAATTCCTGCACTAAGACGCGGCACCTTAACCATATTAAAGACCGAAAAACCTTATATCTTTGCTTATATAAGAAGCTACAAAGGTGAAAGATATTTAATTGTAAACAACTTGTCAAATAAAAGATTCACTGCTGAGGTTGAACTGCCTGCGGAAATTTTATTAAAAGCCATTAAAAACAAACAGCACGTATATTTAAAAAATATTCTAACAGATGAAGAATACAAGTTAAAAGTATCTCTAACCGATAAAAAGACAAGACTTTTAATGTACCCGTACGCAGTAGTTTGGCTTAAATTACCATAAACTTCTACATATAAAACAACACAAAAAACCTCCAACTTCAATCAAACAAGAATTTGGAGGTTTTTATTATCGAATAATTATTTACAAATATTTAATCCGGCTGATATCTTTTTCCAAACAAATTGTTGAAAAACTCCCAAATACGTAGTAATGAGCATTACCAAAACAAAATAAACATAAGTGGTCTGTACAGGATTAAATATAGAATAAATTTTATCTCCCTTATCACTTAGCGGAGTTCCTGTTATATGGAACAGTATAAGTGTTATCATATACATTACAAACAAATGATTTGCCATAATATGATAAGTAACTTTTCCCATCTGCTGCAGCAATTTTACATCTTTAAGATACAGGTAAAGAAGTTTTACAGTTAACAGACAAACCCAAATCCCTGTTAAAGATGTTAAAACCGGTACAATAATCTGCTGATCAAATCTTCCCCAAACTAAAACATAACTTAACCCAATCCCATGAACTGGATCAAAATCCCTGTTAAACAGCCACAAGATTGACTGAAAAACTATAACTCCGCCCAGCCATTTTGGAGTAAAAATATTATAGTTATCTTTAATATATTTCACATAAAAATGACCTATATAAATAAAGAACAATGAAAATGCTGTTCTCATAGCAACAAGCGCCAGCGGAGTATGCGGAACACTTTTCCAAACAGGAATTGCCGTAATTCCTAACAAAGTAAAAAATGCAAGATAAACATATTTATTCTGAACAGGTCTTAGCACTCTCATTAAAAATAAAAACACAAGCAATGTTATAAACAATTGCGGCACAAACCATAGCGGCGCGCATAAATACAACTGGTGACCATTTAAAAACGGAGTTATAAAAAAGTTTTTAACAGTTAACGGCTCCCCGAAAAATTCGCCTATAACAGGCACAAGTGCCAGCGTTATAAGAACATACACCGCTTCATAGCAAAAATACGGAACCAGCAGGGACTTTATTCTTCTAACAAAATAAACCACAACATCATCTAAATATTTATCCTTAAACAACATACCCGAAATAAAGAAAAATAACGCAAGCTGAAAAGAATACGGCGGAAACATTCCAAATATAGAAAACTCCAAGTGTCCTGAAACAACAAGCATAATTGCCAGAGCCTTTAATAATGTAACCTCGCCAGAAAATATTTTATCCATTTTAACCTCCGCATCTGAAACACCATGATTATATAATAAAAAGACAATAATTATTGAAAAATAAAAAAAATTTATTAAATATAAACTATAAACAACCGTCCTGTCATTACGGTACTCCTTTTGATTGATTTTTATGTTAACTAGTTGAAAAAAAGGGGGATTATAAGGTAATATAAAATAGAGAGGTAGTATTATGCAAAGCAATTTTCCACAATATGATTTAGCTTCTAGAATCCAGCACACAAAATTTGACACCGGAATCGGCTCAAAAATGCCAAGTATGCGAATGGACAGAGTTGAATCACCGGAAAGCCCTAATTTTAAGCAGGTATTTACCGGATTAATGGAAGACTTGAATACGGAAATGAATGCACCGGATAACTTATTAAAAGATGTTATGTCAGGGAACAAAAATGTAGATATTCATGATGTAATGACAGCGATGTCAAAATCAGAAATCACAATCAGCGTAGCCACCCAAATGGTTGGTAAAGTTATTAATGCTTACGATAGAATATCTCAAATTTCAGTATAATATATTGCATAATAATAAATATATTCAGACAGCGGGACAGAGATGGATTTTAACAAGATATTAGAAAATAAACCTTTATTGTATGGAATAATCGGCGGGGTTGTTCTTATAATTGCAGTTGTTATTATTGGTTCTATTATGGCTTCAAATGGCAGCAATAAGGGAAATAACCAAGCTACAGTAGGCGGAGAACCATTAAAAACAAACGTAGATTTATTAACAACAGACAATCTTGGAAAAGCTCTTGAAATACAAGCATTATTGGCTAAACAAGGAATCACTGCAGAAAGACAACTTGATGGTACAAAATCAAAACTTATTTTAAACGCTAAAAACTGCTCAACTTTAACTAAAAAATGTACAATTACAGACCGCGACAACGCACTTATCGCAATTGTGCAAAGCGGTTTGGTTGACCAGAATGTAGGTCTTGAAATATTTGATAAAGGTGATTTTACATCAACTAAAGAAGATAAAAGAATCAGACTTGCACGAGCAATGAACGGGGAACTAGCCAGACTTATCAAAAAAATTCCTCCTATTCAAAATGCAACAGTATTTATATCTATCCCGGAAACTGGCAACTATTTTGAAACTCCAAAACCTAAAACAGCAACAGTCCAAATCGTGCTGCCTTCCGGTGAAAAATTAGACCAACTAAAAGTTAAGGCTGTTACAAATCTGCTTTTAGGCAGTGTTACCGGATTAGAAGCTCAAAATATAGCAATCACAGACACTAACGGAAATGTTTACCATAGTGTAATGAATGCTGAAGATGAAATGTTGCAAAGACTTGAAGAAAATGATAAATACATGCAGCAAAAGATTTCAAAACAGCTAGACAGATTAGTAGGTCCCGGGAATTACGTAGCCACAGTAAGCACATTCCTAAGACAAGCTCCGGTTGAAAGATTTTCTATAGAATATGATCCGACAAGAAAAGCTTCTGTTTCAGAGCAATCATTTAGAGAAGGTTTGGGTGATCAAACAAAAGACCAATCACAAGGTATCAATGCAGTAAGCACATACCTTCCAAACGGCTTACCTTCAGGCGGAACAGATTCAAGCCAGAACAGGAACTATTCAAGACAAGCTACCGAAACCCAATACGGTGTAACTAAAACTCAAACAAATGAATACATAAAACCGGGTGTAGTTGAAGATATTTCAATCGCTGTAACAATCGATAGAAACAATTGGTCTGCAGCAAACATGCCGGAAGAAGAATTAAAAGAACTTATTGCAAGAGCAGCAAGCCCGAAAGTTACGGCAGAAAATGTATCAATCGCATATTCAAGTTCAACAGACCCATACTTAACACCTGAAAAACAACAAAATCTGCCAAAAGTTGATGAATCAGGCAACCCTTGGTGGCTTGCAATATTACTATCAGGTATTGGTTTGGTTATTATATTCAAAGCTATATCTTCAAAAGTTAAACGAATTAGGGAAGAAAACGAAATTGAAGTTGAAAACCTAAGACAAAAAGCACTTGAACAAGAAAGACAACTTAACGATATAAATTCAAGAGCAAGCCAATTAACTCAAAGACAATCAGAACTTGCTCAAGACTTAATCAATCAACAGCAAAGAGCAGCGATTCCGCAGTTTGATGAAAGTCTGCTTATAGATTCACTTGACAGTATTTCAAACGAAATTTCAGAAGACTCTGCAGACAAGATAAAAAGCTGGATTGAAGAAGGTTCTGCAAAGGAAGGTTAGAAGATGGCAACCAAAGATTTTGATTACGAAAGTTTTGCCCAAAACTTAGCGGCACAAGCCCAAGAACTTGTTCCGCCGGATTTTGATGACAACCAAAAACAATACGTAATAAATACTTTAGGAAACTTTTCACTTCTATCCGGTAAAACATTAGCAGAAGATCCGGAGCTGAATTTTAACGCAGAACAAGCGG
>URYF01000090.1 GCA_900551965.1 uncultured bacterium | reverse complement strand
CACCGTCATTCTGAGCGAAGCGAAGAATCTCAAAATAGATGAAAAGTAAAGAGATCCTTCGGCAAAAGCCTCAGGATGACGAGAATAAGATGTGTTTAACCTTGCGATTGCTACGGTCGTTCTACTCCCTCGCAATGAAATAGCGAGAGTTCTGCCTCAGCAACCTTGTCTGACAATATTCCCATATTAAAATAATATAAAGGATTTCCATATATGACCCGTTTGTAATATAATTGTCATAACGGACAGTAAGAAAGAGGGTATAATATGATTGATAAAACAGCTATAATCCATCCTTCCGCTCAAATAGCAGAAGATGCAATTATCGGACCTTATGTTGTGATAGGCGAAGGTGTTAAGATAGGCAGCGGTACAAGAGTTATTTCTAATGCTCATATTGAACACGCTGAAATTGGTAAAAATTGTACAATTTCTCCTTTTGCGACTATCGGTTCAGAACCGCAGGATTTAGGCTACAAGGGTGAAGATACAAAAGTTGTTATTGGTGATGAAACTATTATTAAAGAAAATGTTACTATCCATAGAGGGGCTGCTTGTGGTGATTTTACAACAAGAATAGGTAACAAATGTTTATTAATGGTTGGTTCTCACGTTGCTCACAATTGTGTTTTGGCTGATCAGGTTATCTTGGCAAACCTTGTGACTCTGGGTGGTCATGTTCACGTCGGCTTTGGAGCTTTCGTTGGCGGAATGAGTGTGTTCCACCAAAATATCAGAATCGGTGATATGGCTATTGTAAGCGGTTTTTCTGCTTCTCGCCAGGATATTCTCCCTTATTCAAAAGGAGAAGGCAGACCTCCTGTTCCGCGCGGAATCAATGTTATTGCGCTAAAAAGACGCGGTGTGCCGTTAGATGTAAGAACTGCTACAAATGAAGCGTTTAAGTTGTTGATTTCTGATGAATATAATACTTCTCAAGCTATTGAGAAAATTAAAGCTGAAATCCCAATGAATGAATATATCGAAAAAATGATTGATTTTATTCAGACTTCAAAACGCGGTGTGCTTTTAAAATCGCATAAATCAGGTCACGAATGTTTGGAAGATTAATTTTATAGGTTATAGGAATTGGCAAGGCGCACGGATTTAAAAAATCCGTGCGCCTTAGTGTTTTAACAAACATGTCATTACGAGGCACGAAGTACTGTAGTAATCCCCTGCATATTTTACTTGCAAAATACCTCTTGTTTATCAATTCTTCCGTTAAAGTTGTTATCAACCCCGTCAGTACAGGAGCCTATTGAGTCAAAACCTTCAGGACGTGCATTGATTTCAATGTATTTGTTCGGAATTACTGTCCATAAATATAAGAAAAACTTTTTATGCGCTTGGGCGATTTTTGAATTTCTTATTATCAATACATTTTCATCATTTTTGTTTTCACCGCTGTTTGAAAAATTCATAGAACCAGTTATCAGGTATTCATCATCAATAATCATTGTTTTTGAATGCAGTTTGCCTGCATAGTTTTCGGTTTTTAGTAAAATCCCGTTTTGTCTTAATATTTGATGTTTTGTATTTCTTGTTGATGTGCTGTTTGCATCTATTATAATTCTGACATCTACTCCTCTTTGTTTTGCGGTGATAAGCTCATTTGAAATATTTGTGTGCGTAATCAAAAATGCCGGAATATAAATATAGTTTTTTGCATTTTTTATAAGCTGTATAATTCTTGTTGAGGTTTTATCTTTTGGAGAAAAATAGACTTCAACTTCACTACTGCCGAGTTTAAAACGGTTGTTTATGTTTAGTTTATCTTTTTTTGTGTGGAATTTCCCACTAAGCATTTGTTCAAATTCTTTTGTATAAAGTTCTGCAATTTCTTTTGAATTTACAATGACAACATCGTTAACGTCATACCCCGAAGTCCCCGGACGAGAAAAGTTCATTGAGCCTGTGAAAACTGTTTTTCTATCAAATATTATGAATTTGTTGTGCATAAGCATATTAGTTTGGCTTTTTGTTTCTGTTTTATCAGAGCGATATTTGGTTGATAAATTTGTGATAATATTATTGCTTTTGTAATAAGTTTTAGCCGGGTCAAAACTCTCATCATAAACAAAGCGGATATTTACCCCCCTTGCTTTTGCATGTTTTAGGGCGGAAGTTATCTCTAGGATTTCATCATAACCGTAGATTGCAATATCAATGCTTTCTTTTGCGTTATATGTTTGGCGGACAAACTCATGGCAGATGTTTGAGCTGCATTTATTTGATGGAATCAACGTTTTTGTAAAATCAGTGTATAAAACTTTTATACTTCCGTCAGAAACTGCCATAGGCGGTTGCTTTACATTTGGAATGTTAAAAATATCAATATCTTTTTTGAGTTTATATTTTTTAGTTTGTTTCTCTTTGAAATTGTTGCAGAATTTACATAAGGTCGTATTTTTCGGCAGTTGATTTTGCGGGATTATAACCTTATCGTGTGCCGCATTTCCATATGGACAATCCAGGGTATGGACTTTTCCTGAACGGTGATTGAGTACTACAAGATGTAGTTTTCGAGCATTTTCAAGGTTCTTTTTGAATTTTTCTGTTGAATACGGTTTGCCATCAATAAGTCCAAAGCCGCTGTTTAAAAGTGTTGCTTTATAATCTGTTCCGTTAACGCTTACTGAGGCGAACTTGCATTCATTTGTGACTTTTTCGCCATATTTAATTTTAATTTTTTGATTGGTGAGTGTTTTCTGTGCAAAATCCTGCGCCAGGTAGCCAAGGCTTATCATATCTGATTTAGATAATTGCAAGGATTTAGAATACTTGTTAAAAAATTCCTCATCAGGTTCAAGTGAAAAAGCTTCAACCCCTTCTATGCAAACAGATTCTTCGTTATCAACTGTTTTATTATTGTCAAAATCAACTTTTATTTTTGTTGGCGAAGTTATTGACAGGACGGTTTTTGACTGGTTATTCAGGGTTATAAACAGAGAAAACGCTCCAAATAGTGAAATAAGTAATAATGTTGTCAGATGATTTTTCATTATTCTAAATTCTTATAGTTTGTAATATCAAAGCCTAGTCTTGTAATAGTATCTTGCAATGTTTTATTCTGTGTAATTTCAAATTCTTTTGTGTGGCTGTTTTGGGTATCTGAATTATATTTACAAGGGTGGATAAGCGCCTCTGCCGTGATATCCCCATCTAAAGCCTTCAATCCGTATTCAATGGCATCAGAATCCATCATTCCGGTGTAGCCGACTCCTATTATATAATCGTTTGTTTTAAGGTTATATTTTTTTAGAGTTTTGCGATTTATCCTTGTGAAATATTGTAAAAGTGCTATTTTTAGCAAATTAATCGGGTATGCAAAATTTAGATGTTTTGGAAGTTTTGGGATAAAATATAACTCTTCAAATTGTGTTCTTATTGAGCTGATTCCGTATTCAGCGGCAAGTCTGCAGGTTATTTCAAAAATCTCAGGGATAGCGTGAGTGTGTACGTGTGAATCCAGATGATCAATTTTTACGTCTTGCTGAATCTTTTCAATCTGAGCTCGAAATTCGTTTTCAACCTCTTCAAGCATAGTTTTATTTTTTCTGTTCAATAATAAAACACCGTAGCTGCCTGCAAAATCACCGTAGGTATTAGTTAAAAAATCGCATTTTGTAAGCGGTTTTCCTTCCATAATATTTAAATGAGCAGCGAGCCCTAAATTTGGACAATCCGGAAGTATATCGTGAATCGCGTTTTCATACGCTTCACCGTTAGCACACAGACTTGCACTGGTCAAAAACCCGTTTATGTAGCCTTCTAAAACTGCCTGATTATGGTAATGTGTCAACCCGAAATCATCTGCATTTAATATAAATTTTTTAGTCATAGTTTATATAAATCCTTGCAATAGTTGTATTAGAATATTATAATTATGATAGTAGAAAGAGGTTTTGAATGCAAACACCTAAATTAGCTGTAACAATCCCTTGTTATAATGAAGAGCTTTGTGTAGAAGCTACGTGTAAAAGACTTTTGGAAGTTTTGAGTATGTTGTACGATAAGGGTAAGATTTCTAAAGAAAGTTATCTTTATCTTGTTGATGACGGGTCTTCCGATAAAACTTGGGAGATTATTGAAACTTTGCATTCAGAGTTTCCGGATCATGTTAAAGGTTTGAAGTTTGTAAGAAATTACGGCAACCAAAAAGCTTTGATTGCGGGGTTGGAAGGTGTTAGAGAACTTGGCTGTGATTGCGTTATTTCAATTGATGCGGATTTACAACAAGATGAGCTTGCGATTGAAAAATTTATTGACGAGTTTCAAAACGGTAATGATATTGTTTTAGGTATAAGGAATAATCGTGACACAGATAGTTTTTTGAAAAAAACTACAGCTTTGATGTTTTACAAATTAATGAATTTTATGGGGGCAAAAATTCCGATAAATCATTCGGATTACCGTCTTGTCAGTAGAAAAGCATTGGATGTTATGAAACTTTATCCTGAAAAAGCTCTTTTTTTACGCGGCTTTTTCTATGAATTAGGGTTAAAAACAGCTATTGTGAAATTTGATGTAAAGCCTCGTTTTGCCGGCTGTTCAAAATTTAATTTTCTATCATTAATGGGGCTTGCACTAAATGGTATAACCTCATTCAGTATTGTTCCGCTGCGGATTATTGCGGTTCTTGGGTTTATAATGGCTTTACTGGGATTTTTTGTCGGTATAGAAACGGTTATTGAAAAAATCTTTTTTAATAATTCGCCAAATGGAGTTGCGACAGCAATTATTTTATCGTGTTTCTTTGGCGGGCTGCAGATTTGCTGTTTGGGAATAATTGGTGAATATGTAGGACAGGTCTATCGAGAAGTTAAATCTCGACCTCGCTATATTCCTGAAAAAGAATTAAAATAACTTGCAAAAATTATGTCATTACGAGGCACGCATTACCGTTGTAATCCTTTACAATTGAGCGAAAGCGAAGAATCTCAAAATATAAGCGGCGCGGACA
>URYF01000089.1 GCA_900551965.1 uncultured bacterium | reverse complement strand
GGGGGGGGGTAACTTTTTAGAGCCTTTTAGTAAGGGTTTTGACGATTGGGCTTTGCAAAAATCCGAATGTCAAAAACCCCGCAAATTTTTTCATTTTTCATCTTTCAAAAAATATGGGTTCACATTGGCGGAAATTCTGATTACACTTGGGGTAATCGGAGTTGTTGCTGCGATTACAATCCCTATGCTTATTTCTAATTATCAGAAGAAGCTGACTGTGACACAGCTTAAAGAGACGTATTCAATGTTTTCGCAGGCAGTAAGATTGTCTGAGTCGGAAAATGGTGAGGTTGCAGGGTGGCAGATTGAATCCCGCAAAAATGTTGAATTTTTTGATACCTTTCTTGCCCCTTATTTGAAAAATTTTAAAGCAAAATCTAAAGCTAATTCTTTGGTATATTATACGCCTGGTGGGAAAAAAGAAACTGGACTTGCAATTATTCGAGGTGGTGCTGTTGTTTATACATTATTGTCAGGTGTTCAGATATTGGTTAATGATGGTACGGTTATAGGTGATCAGCAGAAAGATGGAACTTTCCGGCTTTCTGTGCTTATTGATTTGAATGGGTATAACTCCCCACCTAATAAATTCGGAAGAGATACTTTTTTTGTTCAAATTAATTCTGCCAGGGGGATAGTTTTTTCGTATTTAGATGATGGTGAAGATTCAAATAAATATAAAACTCGAGAGCAATTGAAAGATGGTCCGTCGAAATTTAGTTATCAATGTAATAAAAATGGCAGAGGACTGTGGTGTGGAGCTTTGATTGAAAAAGATGGATGGAATATTTCTCGAGATTATCCTTGGTAGATTATTTTGAATAAACAGTTAATATATCAGGTGGATAAACTTCGAAATTCTCGAGTTTAAAGTTTGCGCATTTTGAAATTTTATCGATATATTGTCCGTAAAAACAAGATTTACCGGAATTATCGCCCATGATTTTCGGGGCAATAAAGTGGTAAAGCTTATCAACATATGGTAGAAATTCTCCATTTAATTTACCGCCTGCTTCAACAAATATGCTCATTATTTTAAGTTCAAACAAACTGTTTAAAATATATTTAATATCAAGTTTTTCATTTCTAACAGGAGCTGGTATAAATAAAATATTTTCATTGTCCTCCCTTGTCTGCTTGCGGGAGAGGGTGATTTTTTCATCATAGAAAACATAAATCTTTCCATGTTTATAAACTTTTGAATTTAAATCTGTTTTCAATTCGCGGTCAAGAATTACTTTGCATTTATGCTCCATTATCGGGTCATCTGCAATAACTGTAGCAGATGAAGTTAGAATTGCATCATATTTTTTCCTTAGTGCTCTTCCTTTTGTGCGGGCAGTTTCAGATGTTAGCCATTTTGAATCCCCATTATAGGTAGCAATTTTTCCATCGATTGTTGTTGCGGTTTTTAGGGCGACAAATGTTTTATGCTTGGTGTGATTTTTTATGAAAACTTCGTTTAGTTTTTTGCATTCGTCTTCTAAAACCGGACCGATAACTTCAATTCCTGCTTCTTTTAGCTTTTTTAAGCCTCTGCCTGCAACAATCGGATTGGGGTCTTTCATGCCATAAACGACTGTTTTAATTCCTTTTTCAATTATCAAATCAGTGCAAGGCGGAGTTTTGCCAAAGTGTGAACAGGGTTCAAGATTTACAACAAGAGTGCAGCCTTTTGCATTATCAAGTTTAAGCAGGGCATCGCGTTCTGCGTGGTTTTCTCCGTATTTTTTATGGTAACCTGTTGAAATAATTTCCCCTTGATTGTTTAAAATAACACAGCCTACCATCGGATTTGGGGAGGTATCCCCTTCGGCAAGTCTTGCAAGTTCTATACATTTATTCATCTGTGTAATATATTGTTTCATATTTGTATTTTATACTAAAGCGTGATAAATTAAAATAGTTGACATAGTATGTTTAAGGAAAAGGGGAGACTTATGGTAGATTTAAAGTACATCGGGCACAGTGCGTTTGAGATTAAAAACGGTGATAAAGCTGTATTAATTGATCCGTTGGTTTCAGTTAATGAAAAGTTTAATTGGCAGGAAGAACCGATTACTGATATTTTGTTAACACATGCTCACAGTGATCATATTGGTGAAGCTTTAGAGATTGCAAAAGAAAAAGATATTGATATTACTGCAGTATTTGAACTTGCGAATTACTGTAAAGAACAGGGTGCAAAATCAAAACCTGTAGGTCTAGGTTCATGGATTAATTATTCTTGGGGCAGAGCTGTTTTTGTTCCGGCTTTCCATTCAAGCTCATTACCTGATGGAAGATATGGCGGCTGTGCTGCAGGTATAATCCTTGATGTTGACGGTGTAAGAATTTATCATGCGGGCGATACCTGTTTGACAGGCGAGATGAAAACAATAAAAGAATTGTATGCGCCGCAAATTGCATTGCTACCGATTGGCGGGAATTATACAATGGATGTTGAGCATGCTGCCATGGCTGCAAAATGGTTAGGGGTAAGAACTGTAATTCCTATGCATTACGGAACATTCCCTGAAATTCAGGCAGATTTGGAAAGATTTGCAAAACTTATTGCATTTGGTAACACAGCTTGTCAAATTTTAAATCCGGCAGAGATTAAGTAAAAATATTATGTTTCGCTCATCTGTCCTGCAGGTGGGCGAAATTTTTATAAAAGAGGTAAAGATGAATATATTATTTGTTATAGACAGAATTGAGTTAAAATACTTTGAATTTAATGATTTGGTTACAAATTTTTGGATAATAAAAAGCTTTTTAGAGCGAAATAATAAAGTATTTATTACAACCATAGATATGTTAAAGCTTAAATCCTCTGTTGCTTATGCTTCTTGCTATGAATCTTATTTAGAAAATGAGAATATTTTTTATAATAAAGAAAGTTTGTCAGAATTTAAAATAGAAGATTTTCAACTTGTAATGTTCAGGCCTGATCCGCCGGTGGATTTGGATTATATAAATGCAACTTATATTTTTGATTTTGTTGATAGGAATAAAACTTTTATAATGAATGATACTACTGCGGTTCGCAATTTTAACGAAAAATTACATGCGGTGTTATTTAATGATTTGATGCCTGATAATATAATTACTTCTTCCAAATCTGATATCATTAAATTTCTTGAAACAAATGAAGAAATAATTTTAAAACCGCTGAATCAATGTTTTGGCGGCGGTGTTATGTATTTAAAACATGGTGATAAAAATACTGCAGTAATTATTAATTCTATGACTAATAATGGGAAACAGCTTATAATGGTGCAAAAATATATTCAAAAAGCTGTCTATGGCGATAAAAGGGTTCTTGTTTTGGGGGAAGAGGTTCTTCCATACTGTGTTCAAAAAATGCCAAGTAATGATGATTTCAAGTTCTGCGAACATAGTGATGAGCATATTAAAAAAGCTGTATTAAGTGATTTGGAAAAGGAACAGTTTTTGCCGCTGGCTAAAAAACTTAATTCAATGGGAATATATATGGCAGGCTTAGATGTTATTGACGGCAAAATTATTGAAGTTAATGTTACAAGTCCATGCTATTTTATTAAAGAAATAAATAATAATTTTAACTGTCATGTCGAAAACCAAATCGCAGATTATATATTAATGAAAGCTAATACTAATTTGCAAACTCCTTTAAATGTGTAATTCTCTTGATATATCAAGGGTTTTGGGTTTTTGTAACAAAATATTACAAATAAAAAACAAAATACTTGAAATCTAATTTTTTTAGAGATAACATAATAAATGTGCACAGCGCACAAGACATAAAATTTATAAAACCAGATACTTAGAATTTTTTATCTAAAAACGAAAGTTTTATTAAAGATTACGAAAAGTTATCTACAATAGCCAAAAAATGATATATGTAGAATAGCCGGTGAGAAGTCACCATTCCGATAGCGAATCAGCGGAGCTGAGAGCGTTGGAGTCGAGAAACGAACATTGAAAACAGAATAGCTGAAAACGAAAAGTTGTGACAAACAACAAACTTGTTAATTTCGAAAATGATTCTAAAAAAGACAAGAACGAATAGCGAAAGCTAGCGTTAAAAACTGAAGTCGAGCGGATTATTTAGCTAGCCCTAAATAATCGATGGACATAAACTTTCTGACAATGGAGAGTTTGATCCTGGCTCAGGACGAACGCTGGCGGCGTGCTTCATACATGCAAGTCGAACGAGAAGTCACCTTCGGGTGATGGAAAGTGGCGGACGGGTGAGTAAAATGTAGAGAATCTGCCCTTGAGAGGGGGACAACAGAGGGAAACTTCTGCTAATACCCCATATGAGCGTACCTGGAATGGTATTCTTGAAAACTCCGGTGCTCTAGGATGAGTCTGCATCTGATTAGCTAGTTGGTGGTGTAATGGACTACCAAGGCGACGATCAGTAGCTGGTTTGAGAGGATGATCAGCCACAATGGGACTGAGACACGGCCCATACTCCTACGGGAGGCAGCAGTAGGGAATTTTGCGCAATGGGCGAAAGCCTGACGCAGCAACGCCGCGTGATTGATAAAGCCCTTCGGGGTGTAAAGATCTGTCAGTGGGGACGAAACTTGACGGTACCCACAGAGGAAGCACCGGCTAACTCCGTGCCAGCAGCCGCGGTAATACGGAGGGTGCAAGCGTTGTCCGGAATCATTGGGCGTAAAGAGTTCGTAGGCGGCATGTAAAGTCTGGTGTTAAAGGCAGAGGCTCAACCTTTGTACGGCACTGGATACTTGCAAGCTGGAATGCGGTAGAGGTAAAGGGAATTCCTGGTGTAGCGGTGAAATGCTTAGATATCAGGAGGAACATCGGTGGCGTAAGCGCTTTACTGGGCCGTAATTGACGCTGAGGAACGAAAGCCAGGGTAGCAAATGGGATTAGATACCCCAGTAGTCCTGGCCGTAAACGATGGATACTAGGTGTTGCGGGTATCGACCCCTGCAGTGCCGTAGCTAACGCGTTAAGTATCCCGCCTGGGGAGTACGCACGCAAGTGTGAAACTCAAAGGAATTGACGGGGACCCGCACAAGCGGTGGAACATGTGGTTTAATTCGAAGCAACGCGAAAAACCTTACCAGGGCTTGACATCTAACAAATCTTTTGGAAACAAGAGAGTGCTCTTCGGAGAATGTTAAGACAGGTGGTGCACGGTTGTCGTCAGCTCGTGTCGTGAGATGTTGGGTTAAGTCCCGCAACGAGCGCAA
>URYF01000088.1 GCA_900551965.1 uncultured bacterium | reverse complement strand
AAAAATCCTTGGTCATAAGGTTTCCAGGATTCCGGGTGTAGAACTTGGTAAAGCTTTAATTATTAAGTTTTCTAACGAAAATAAAACCGTTGCCATGGTTGGTGCTAAACCTGAAATTGTTTCTGCTGCAGCAGATAATCTTAAAAATGAAATCCCTGGACTTAATATAGTATATGCTCGTGATGGTTATTTTCAAGATGATGAAGCGGTTTTAGCTGAAATTGCTGCTGCAAAACCTGATTTAGTTTTAGCTGCACTAGGCTCGCCTAAACAGGAAATGTTTTTGTATGCATTAAAGCAAAAGCTTCCGAATGCTGTTTTAATCGGGCTGGGTGGTAGCTTTGATGTTTGGGCAGGTGCAGTCAAGCGTGCACCTATGATATATCAAAAACTTGGTTTAGAGTGGTTATATAGAACCATTAAGGAGCCACAGAGATTTAAACGTATTTTCCCGACTCTTCCCCTATTTGTTTTAAAAGTATTTAAAGAAAGGCTGCTTAGAAAATAGATGTTAACAGATAAAGATATACTTGAATTAAAAGATTTATGTCATGAAAATAGACAAAATATTATAGAAATGGTGTATTCTGCGCAATCAGGGCACATCGGCGGTTCTTTATCTGCCTGTGAGATTATGACTGTACTGTTTCATAAATGTATGAAACATTCCGTAAAAGGTAAATTGGCAAAAGATTATAGTGCCAGAGATAGATTTGTTCTGTCAAAAGGTCATGTTTCTCCGATTTATTATTCAGTTTTAGCGCAGTTGGGATTTATTAAAAAATCCGAACTGAAAACCTTTAGAAAGTTAGGAACAAGACTTCAAGGGCATCCGTCATTATGGTGCCCAGGTGTAGAAATTGCCACAGGTTCCTTGGGACAAGGACTTTCGATGGCTTGCGGGATTGCAATATCTTTAAAACTGGATAAAAATCCTGCAAATGTATTTGTTCTGCTTGGAGATGGAGAATTACAAGAAGGCAATGTTTGGGAGGCTTTTATGCAGGCTCCTCACCGTAAGCTTGATAATCTTGTTGCAATAATTGACCGTAACAGACTTCAGATAGACGGATCTACAGAATGTGTCAAACCTTTAGATAATTTGCCTGATAAAATCCGAGCATTTAATTGGAATGTTATTGAAATTGACGGGCACGATATTGTGCAAGTATATTCAGCTATTGAGGAAGCAAAGTTATCAAAAGTTCCGACCGCAATTATTGCAAATACTATAAAGGGCAAAGGTGTCAGTTTCATGGAAAATAACGCAGGCTGGCACGGTAAGGCTCCCGGCAAAGATGATTATGAAAAAGCAATGCAAGAGTTAAAATAATGGATGGAGGTAATATGAAATTAAAACCTAAAAAGCGTTTTGGATTTACGTTAATGGAGATACTGTTGGCAGTATTTATTGTTGTAATACTGGCTATGGCAACTATGCCGGTGATAAATAAACAACTGGAAAAAGCCGATGAATATTCTTATTATATGGCTTTCAAAACAGTTGAAAAACTAGGTGGTCAAATTGTTGCTTTGGGTGATGAATCTAAAGTTGCAATGAAAGACTCAGATTTTAAATTCGCGGATTCAAATCAATCTTTTGGAAATTATTTAGCTAATAAGGTTGATGTTGGTTATAAAAATTTGAAAATGGCTTTAATTTCTAATACTCAAAAACTTGTAAATTCGGAAATTTTTATTTTTAAAAAATTATTTCCAAAATCAACCGCAGAAGTTATAACACTTCCTGTTGATACTACAGATACGTTATTCACATCTTCTAGTTATGATGAGTTGTGGCTTGCTTATCGCGTTTGTGCCGGTCATAAGATCATAAAGAAACGTAATTATGAAAATAAAACTACTAATAATTCGGATGGAACAACTTCGACTGAGAAAGTTGAAAAGGATCCTACGTATTATGAAAAAGAAGATTTTGGTAATTGTCTTGGATACACAAAAGCTAGTGGTGATACCTATAAGAATCTTGAAATTGCAACCGGTATTTTAGCAAATTCAATGTGTGACAATAATGCAGGAACATTAGAGACTATTGCAGAAAAAATAAAGAACCAAGAGTCTCCGGATGCTTCTGTTATTTGTGCTATAGCAAAACCTAACTGCCACAGTGGGGGCACTTATACTGATCCAAATGATGATATATCGAAAAGCGTGTTAGTTGATTACTTCCCTGATAATGAGGACTCTGATGGTGATGATACCAGTGGTGGGAGTGATGATGATGCTGGAGATAATACGGATTATACAGATTTTGTAGAACCTCCATCTTCATTGAATCCTGGAACATGCAAAATTTCATTATCTTATACATTGTCTTATAATACTAATGATACGGAACCTGCAAAACCTGTTGTTCCAAAATTTTATGACAGTGATTGTACTGCAAATGGATATAAGGGTGCCATAAACGAGCCGGGGAATGGGGCTAGTTATCTGCATTGTGTATGTCCTAGCGGCAAAATAAATTCTATTAATAATTATAAATATTGTGTCTCTCCTTGTACTGATACTACAAAGGGTGCATATTCGGATTCCCAAGGAAACTTGCAGTGTTGTTCAACTGACTTTAATGATAAAAAAGGTGTATGTTGTCCAGCTTATTCATATTATGCCGGTGGTGATGAGTGTCAATGTATAGAGGGGTATAAAGAAAATTCTGCAGGTCAGTGTGAACGTTGGAAGTGTTCTCCGGGTTCAACCTTTAAGGATGGGGTTTGTGTTGCTAACCCACCTATTTTAAAAGCGCAAAATTTCTGTAATAAGATTAAAGAAAACTGGAATACAAATGACTCTAACTGTTCCTCAGGGTTAACTACAGCTGATGGTGTGAAAGTTAATACCCCAGTATTTAATGCTGCAACAGGTACTGATGGTGAGTATTTGTCAGTTAGAGCTAAGAAAAGTTCATTTAAAAATGTTACACCTAATATTGTATTAACAAATGGTTTGAAATTGTGGATTCTAGGTGATAAATCAGCTTCTATTTCTGGGTTATCCTCATCTCCAACCGGAGCTAAAGCAACTCAAAATATGTGCAAAAAGATTACCTTAGCAACTCCTTCAGCTGCGGCATGTGCTAATTACGGTTCCGGTACCTACTACTGTAAATCTGAAAATAATTGTTATGAGTTTGCAAATGCTAGCAATAAAACTTTAGATGATCCAAGAAATTGTTGTCAAACAGTTGATTTGTCAGATTATGCTACTGCTGCTGCAGGTGCCGGCACTCCGGATGCTTATTATCGAGTACCTGAGGCTTATGCTATAAGCGGTTTTACAGTTTTTGTTGATATAAACGGTGAAAAAGGTAGCGGAACTTTATGGGAAGATGTTTATCCGTTCTACGTCGGAGCTAACGGTGCTACTTATCCAGGTTATCCATTGAATGCTCCAAAATCGGATAACAATGCATCTAATTCTCTATATGTCGGCGGTAATAGTGATTTGCAATTACCTGTAGATGTATATTATTATGAGACTCGTAATAATTACAGAGAAAAGAAAGTTGCATTTACAAATGTTTCTTATGCAAGAGGTATATGTTCTGCTCGTAAAGTTAGTAAATACACTCCTTATTGTATGAATTTAGGTGAAAAATACTATAATACAGGTAAGGATGGTGCGGTTCTTGATGGTTCATCATATATTACTGACGATGATCCTGCAACCTCTAAAAATCCATGCGATACAAAACCTTGTTTTGTATCTGTAAGAAAGAAACTGAAATCATTCTAGGGTAAATAATTAAAAGGGTTTTGGAGTAATTCAGAACCCTTTTTTATATGAAAGAAGGTTTTATGCTTATTGATAAAATGGAAAATATTTCAAATTATACTTCTGTTATTCCGGAAGATGTTTTAACTTTTTTGAAAAATATGTCAAAGGATATTGTTCCGGGCAGGTATGAATTTTCTAATGATAATTTTATTAATGTTGAAACGTATAATACCAAAACTTTAGCAGATGCTAAATTTGAAGCTCATAAAAAGTACGCAGATGTACAGTTATTATTATCCGGTCAGGAACGTATTTATTATACTAAAATATCAAGTTTAACAAATGACGTTGTATACAATCAGGATAAAGACATTATGTTTTATCCTGAACCTGTTTTAGGTGCCAAATATGAAGTTTTAGATGGTACAAACTTTATGTATCTGGAGCCGGAAGATGCACATGCTCCGCAGGTTTGTGCTGATATAACTCCCGAATCTGTAAAAAAAGTTGTAGTAAAAATTAAGGTTGTTTAGATATTACTTTTTAAGTTTTTCAGGGTAGATGTCCCACTTGATATTTTCATTCTTGCGAAACCAGGTTAGTTGTCGTTTTGCGTAGTTGCGTGTGTTTTTCTTTAATAACTCCTTAGCTTCATCAAGGGTGTATTTGTTATCTATGTAGCCTAGAATTTCACGGTAACCTATTGTATTTATAAGATTTGGTATTCGGCCGTGTTTGTTTAGAAGGTTTTTAGTTTCATTAACAAGGCCGGAATCTATCATTATTTCGACTCTTTTGTCTATGCGTGTGTATAGAGTTTGCCTATCAAAGTTCTTTCCGATCCATTCCACCTCGTATTCCGAATCCTGAATGCTGCGGGTTTTGTTAAGAGGCTTTCCTGAGGTTTTTATAATTTCTATTGCACGAATTATTTTTTTTCTATCATTTGAATCTATTAAAGCTGCAGCTTCAGTGTCAAGTTTAAGAAGTTTATCATAAAGTTCTGCTGATGCCAGATTTTTTAATTCATTTCTAAGATTTTTATCTGCTTCGATTTGTGGCAGGGAATAGTTTTTTAATAGAATATCAATGTATAGGCCTGTACCGCCGGTGATTATAGGAACATTTCCCCGATTTGTTATCTCCTGGATATGTTTTTGGGCTTGCTGTTTATACAGCCCTGCAGAGTATTCAAATTCGGGTTCTACAATATCAATCATGTGGTGCGGAACCCCATCTTGTTCTTCAAGAGTTGGTTTTGCGGTACCTATATCAAACCCTTTATAAACAAGCCTTGAATCAGCTGATATTATTTCACCGTTTATTTTTTTTGCAAGCTCAATTGAATACACGGTTTTACCGCTTGCTGTTGCGCCAACAATTGCTATAACTTTAGGTTTATTCTGAGTAGATAAAGGTTTGTTCATAATATGAAAATAATAACACAACAATATAAAC
>URYF01000087.1 GCA_900551965.1 uncultured bacterium | reverse complement strand
ATCAGCATCAGAATGTCCAAAAAGGGCTTTTGGGACATTCTGATGCTGATGTTTTAATTCATGCTTTGATTGATGCAATGTTAGGGGCACTTGCGCTTGATGATATAGGAACTCTTTTTCCGGATACGGATCCAAAATATAAGGATATTGATAGTACGCTGCTTTTGAAACATGTTTATAAACTTGTTCAGGAGAAAGGATATTATATTGTGAACATTGACAGTAATATTATTGCCCAATCTCCGAAGATGATGCCATATATTCCTAAAATGAAAGAAGTTTTGTGTAAGATTTTAGAAGTCTTACCGGGCGAGCTTTCTATAAAGGCAAAAACTAAAGAAAAACTTGATGCAGTAGGGCAAAAGCTTGCAATTGAAGCTAATGCGGTTGTTTTGCTTGAAAAACGTATGAAAAAATTATACTAATTTAGATTGTCTGCAGTACTGGTATTACAGCTTATTCCAGCCGGCAAGTTCAACGTATAATTCATCGGATTGTTTTCTTATGTATTCAACAATCGGTGAGATGTTTTGTATTTCTTCGTTTTCAAGATTGTTTTGGCAATAATTGTCCAATACTACGCAGGTATTGTATATTTTTTCACTTAACGTAATTTTTTTTATATTTTTCATTTTTTAAATCTCCAGACTACAAAAATTATTATTTATTAAAAATAATTCCGGTTCAAGCAGGTGTAAAGAAATATTACAATATAATTGGAGATATTATTAAGCTCTAAAACGGTCTGAAATGTAGCTCAATATTGCTCCGCCAATTTCTTCGTTAGGATCAAAAGGCTGATTTTTATTTTGATTTTGCATTGAATTTTGAATCAACATTTTTACTAATGGCCCAAAAGCATCAGGTACCTGTGTTTTTCTATAAATCCCCGCAAGAAAAGTCTGAATATTGGGTGAATCTGTATTGTTAAATCTTGAAAATACTGGATATAGTTTATCTATGCCTTTTGTGCCGTTATCAAGCATTCTGTCTATGATATAAAGAGTTTCTGTTACTTGGGCTTCGTTATTTGAGTGAGCCAAAATGTCAGTCAAATATGGCAGAGCCTGTTCTTTTTGCTTTACAAAATAATCGACTTCATTTTTGTCAAAAATTGCATAGTTTCTGGTTGGAGTCGGCAGCTGGCATGAGGCGCAGATATACTGTGGCGGATATGTTGCTTGGCTATAAGTTTGTACTTGTTGTATCATATTGACTCCTTATGAATATACAAACGGCGGTCCGTTTTTAACCTCAAACAAGACATTTTCTGCCATGGTTTTTAGTTCTTCTTTACTTCTTTTCCCGCTGTCGACCTGTTTATAAAATTCATCAATAAGAGGTTGGACAGCGGCATCTTTTTTGGATTTGAAGTTTCTTAATTCTGTTGAAACCAGGCGTTTTTGAAGTTCCAGTTCGGTTTCTGCATTAATCTTTTTAACCTGAACTTCTTTTATTGCATCTCCTGCCAGTTTTCCGCCGTAACTTATTGCGGTGACTCCTGTTATTCCAAGAAATAACTGCTTAAATTGCGGGTTTGAAGTGTCTAAAAGCCAATTGTAGAAAAATGCGCGGTAATCGTCAACAAAAGAATTGAATGCAGGTTTTGGTGTGCCATCACCCCCTATATGCGGGTTAACTTTTGTTGTTGAAGTTCTCATATTTTTAAGAACTAAATTTAAAAATTCTTCTTTTTCTTCAGGTTTCCATTTTAAAGCTTTAATTTGAGTTCTTATAAAATCTTCTGTTGAATCTGATGTCATGAACATTAGTTCAAGGTTGTGTTTATCGATATCTTTCGAAGCCTCTGTTGATGTTTCAACGATTTGTCGGATTGCGTTTTGCGCCCTTTCAATACTTTTTTGAAGATTTAATTTACTTTTTTGAAGATTTTTTAATGATAAAAATCCTAGTCCGACAATTCCTGCAACAGTTCCAATACCAAGCAGAATGTTTCCTATATTTGAATTTTGTCTGTCACTTTCATTATTGTTTTTTGATGTAAATGGCAGGTTTGAATATCTGTTTTTGCCAAAGTTTAGCAAAATTTTGTCATTATCAGGAGTTAAATATTTTTCAAAATCCGAGCTGTATTTTGAAAGCATACTTCTTATAATCTGCATTTTCCCTGAAAAAGACTGGGTTTCGACTGAAATCAAGTTTTCCTGAAGATTTTTTTGAATATTTGCTTCTTTTCGTTTAACCCAAACGTCTTTGTACCCGTCAAAGAAGGTTTTACCCATAAATGCCATTGCTGAAAGGGTTAAAACTCCAATGCCTGCAATAAAAGTTTTTCTTCCGGGGCTTTGAATCATTTGATAAATTACCTGGAAAGTTTCGTTACTTAGCTGAACGTTTCGGGTTACTGCCGGAAGCCATTTTTCTTCTGAAAGATTTTTGGCAATTTTGGCACTGTGGTTTACAAATCCTGTTATGATAGCAATTGAGGACATTACACCAAGTGCGATTGCACTTAACGGTACAAGTTTTTTATCAACAATTCTGCTGTCTCGATATAAATCCTGGGGCAGCGGTACGTTTTCAGAGATTACAAAAGTATCTTTTGTATCGGTTAAATTTATATCTTTATCTTTTTCTTTTACAAAATTATTAACCAGCACACCTTCTTTTGTCGAAAGATTATTTCGACGTTGTGATGTTGTTAAATTTCTTTGCTGTCTTATGTTTTCCGTGTCATTTAACGGATTAATGTGCATCCTTTTCTATATCCTTTTCATTTTCGTTTTTTAATTTTTGGTACAATTTGTGAAGAAGTGTTTTTAGTTCAAATGTGCGTTTTGCTTCTTCGACTTTTTTGTCTTCATCATCGGTTTCTTGTGAGCCGAAAATAAAGAAGAGAGATTTTAAATTCTTTTTAACAGTAGTTATAAATTTTGAAATTTTTTCTTCGACTGCTGTTTTTAATTCACCGTATACGGCAGCTAATTTATCAGAAATATCTGCAAATTTTTGGGTTATAAATTGAGAGATATTTGTTATAATTGTCGGTAAATTTTGAACGAAATTCAAAACTGTTCCTACAATATTATTTAGAATAAAGTTAACAGGTTTTGCAATAATTGCCGGCATTGAGTTTGTAATTAATGCTGATAGATCCATAAGTCTTTGGTGAGTATTCGCAATATTTTTCTGGAAATCAGCAAGTGCTTGAAGATGGTTTTGCTGTGCGGCTTGTGCTTGAGCTCTGGCATGTTTTTGAGCTCTTAGCATTGCACCGATTGCAGCACATTGATTGTATGTCATTTCTCCAACGTTACGAGGGGTATCTCTTTTGGTAGTTGAATTTCCGCCAGCCATTCCGTTGCATATAGGACAAGCTCCCAAAGGCAGTCCATGCGGGCATGTTCCGACTTTTGCACTATGAGTGTGTACTGCTGCTGATCCTAATGACATTAAAAAAATCCTCTTGTTATAGAGGACACTTCAAAAGAAATTTTTGTACTATATCCAAGGTGCACGTGGATATAATTTTCTTTGAGTGTTCCGACTTTTACGGCTGCGGCTACAGTTGAAGATATTCACTCCATTTCCTCTTACTTTGATAGTAGTTGAAACAAAAAAACAGGTCAAATATCCATGGTATGTTTGACAAACTTTTGTTACATATTGAATTCTTTAATCAGCTCATTAACCCATTTTATTAAATACGGAATTTCGTAAGGTTTTGGCAGATACAAATCAGCACCTGTGTTTAGGACAAGCTCTTTGTCATGAATAACTGAGGTTACTATTATTTTAGAATTTTTATATGGCTCTGCCTGTTTTAACCTGCAGCATAAATTAAGCCCGTTTTTCTTCTCCAAATCTCCGGCATCAATGATTATCAGAGCCGGAAGGTCATTTTCTGACGGCAATTTGTATTCATTGACTATTTCTGTTTGGTATCCTTGCAGGTTTAAAATGGTGTTCAGTAAAATACTCAAGGCTTCATCTGTTTCAAATATAAGAATTTTATTATTGTATTCTTTTTCAAAAACAGAATCTTGTGCTGAAAGTTTTGGGCGTTCTATCAGGTAGTTTGAACGATTTTGAACTTCTGCCATATTGTGAATATGGATAAGTGTATTCATAATCTGTGTGGTATCTTTGTATTTTGTAAACTCATTTGTGATAACACCGATTGTAGAATGAACAAAATCGGCGCGTTTGCCGGCATATTCATCACCTTGCAAAATCATGTAACCTCGGTCTAAATCGTGCTCTGCGTAAAATTTAGTGGCAACTGAATCAAATGCAAAAATTAAAAACCTTGCAAGTCGTTCTGCTTTTATAACGTCAGTGATTACCATAAATACACTTTCAGAAATCGATCCAAGATAATCATTTTCACTCAATGAAGCTTGGATTATTGCACTGTATGTTTGCAGTAATTTGTCAGATGCAAGATTTGTGTATGCTTGTTTGTAGCTTTCAAAATTTTCAATGCTTATATATAAAATTGCCCAGTCATTGGTATCTGACAGTTTGCGTTTTACGGCTCTCATTGTGTAATTTTTGTTAGGTAAAAGCTGTTTTGTATCAAGGTTTGATTCAAATTCTCGGCGCAGGTGTGCGGTCATCCTGACCTTAAATTCTTCAGAGTTTACAGGTTCTGATAGAAAATCATCGGCGCCGCTTTCCAGTACTTTAATTCTGTCATTAAAATCCGCAGATTTAGACATTGCAACTATGACAGGGCGCATATTATATGTTAGGGCCCTAACCTGTTTGCAAAAATCTGATAAATCATCATCAAAACTGTCTGAAATTATTATCAAATCCGGCTCTTTATCTTGAATAATTTTTATTGCAGTGATTAAATCTTTGGAAACGATTACTTTGTTGAAATCAGATTCCAAAAGTTTTTTGTATTTTGTAGATAATTCCAATCTTTTATCAATGATTAATGTTACTGACTGCATTTTATCCTCGCTTGTTCTTCAAGACTGCGGACAGGAAATTTGAGTGTGAAAATTATTTCGGCAAGTTCAGAATTATTATTTTTAGGTACTGATTCAACCGAAATTTCACCCCCCATTTTTTCTGTCAGATTTTTTGTAATATATAACCCAAGTCCGCTGCCTTGAACTCTGCGGGTTAGCGGGTTGTCAATCCTTGAAAATTTAGTAAATATTTTTTCATAATCAGATGGGTCAATTTTTATCCCTGTGTTTGATATTTTTATAATTATACTATTATTTAA
>URYF01000086.1 GCA_900551965.1 uncultured bacterium | reverse complement strand
AAACAACGGTTATTATGCAACAAAAGATAAATCTGGTAAAATAAGATACTATAATCCGCAGCATATGGAAATTACCGAAGGTTCATTTAAAGATCACTGCCCAACAATTCATAAGAATATCAAAAACAGTCAAGCTGCAGCTGCAAATAAAGCCAACAAAAGCCAAGCATACACTGCTCAGTTCGAAATGGTTGGCGGCAGCAACGGTACGGTAACATTCACTGACTCTATGGGCAAATCCCATACTTACAGAGCCAGTGCACATGTGGGACCAGATTCAAATCCAAAAATCATCAAAAATAAAATTGCGGCACAAATAAAAGCTGAAGGCTTTACTAACGTTACAATAAAATAAATGTTAAAAACCGGAGATAATATCTCCGGTTTTTCGTATTTTAAAATAAATTTTTACACCTTCAATATGAGCTTTTAAAGATATTTCAAACACATTCCGACACTTGTAAAAAGAAAGGAAGAGTATTATGGCAAGAATTATTGAAGGTCAAAGAAGAATTATAGAATTGACAACAGATGATGTTTTAAACATTGTCAGAGAATATCAGCGATTAACTCACAAAAGCTGCTGTTATGAACACACGCGGGAAATCCTAAGTCAAAACACATTATTTGTACCGGAGGATATGTAGAACAATTCGGCCCCTCGCCTGTTTATGGAAGAGAACTTACATTAGCGGTAAATCAATATTCCCTCGCCCGTAAACGGGCGAGGTGTGAGGTGAGGGGTGCCCTCTTAATAATTGTAAAAGATATCCAAAATCAACTTTAAATAGAAAAATTTTCATAGTATCATCAGATTAAAAGGATTTATACTATGCAATTTATTGATAAAGCTAAAATAAAGATTTCATCAGGCAAAGGCGGAAACGGAGTTGTTGCCTGGCGTCGGGAAAAATTCGTCGACAAAGGCGGACCGGCAGGCGGTGACGGCGGCAGAGGCGGAAGCGTTTATTTAGTTGCAGATGAAGGGTTATCAACACTTTTAGATTTCACATACCGATCAATTTTCAAAGCAGACAATGGCGAAAACGGTTTCAAAAAAAGTATGCACGGTAAAAGTGCTAAAGATTTATATATAAAAGTTCCAGCCGGAACAATTGTTAAAGATTTAAAAAGCGGCAATATAATTGCGGATTTAACAGAACATGAACAAACAGTCTTAATTGCAAAAGGCGGCAGAGGCGGCAGAGGCAACATACATTTCTGCACTCCGCAAAACAGAGCCCCTCAATACTGCGAGCCGGGTGAACCCGGAATTGAAAGAGAATTGCAGCTTGAACTAAAACTACTGGCTGATGTAGGGTTATTAGGACTGCCAAATGCAGGAAAATCAACTTTTATAAGCAGAGTTTCCGCAGCTAAACCAAAAATTGCAGATTATCCGTTCACAACAATTGTTCCAAACCTTGGAGTTGTCAAAAAATCCACAGAAGGCGGATACGTAATCGCGGATATTCCGGGATTAATTGAAGGAGCATCAGAGGGAATAGGACTTGGGCACGACTTTTTACGCCACGTTGAAAGATGCAGATTTTTACTGCACATAGTTGACGGTACAGAAGAAAATCCTATTCAAAATTACAAAATCATCAATGATGAACTTGCAAAATATTCAGAAAAATTGGCTAAACTATTCCAAATAGTTGCTATTAATAAAATTGATTCTGTTGAACCTGATAGACTAAAAAAACTACAACAAGAGTTTGAATCATTAGGGGTAAAACCATATCTGATTTCAGCGGTAACCGGTGAAAATCTGGAAAGCTTAAAACACGAGCTTGAGAACAAAGTTAACTCAATCGAAAAACCGGAATCCGAGGTTAATGTGGAAGAAGATCCTGATGCGACAAACAATGATGATGGTTTCTGGCAGGTTAATAAGCTTAACAAAAACACCTATATCGTCACAGGCGGCAGAATTATAAGAATTTCTCAAGTTACAGATTCCAGAAATACTGAACAAATTATCAGATTCCAAAATATTATGATAAGTATGGGGATAATGGATGAGATTAAGCGTTTAGGTGTTCAAAACGGCGACACAATAATTGTCGGCAAACTTGAACTCGAATACTGGGACGATGAAGTTTATAAGTAATATTTACAAAACTTGCCTTAGTTGCAAGTTTGTCCAATAAGTGCTAGAATTAAAGTGTACAGAAGATATGAGGGTATAAATTATGGCAAGATTAATCAGACCGACTTGGGCTGTAAGATGTGTACAATCAGGCTGCAAATGCTTATTTGAAGTTGCAAAAGTAGAAGACGGCAAACAACAGGAAGTTGTATGTCCTAATTGCGGAGAACATTATGTTTATCCGATTTATGATGAAGAAGACGAACAAAAATAAAAATGTTTTTTAACAATACAGATAAAAGATACAACCAATTCAGTGCATATTTGAAAAACAAATTCGGAGCAAAAGTTTATAAAATAACTCTAGATGCAGGTTTTTCATGTCCAAACAGGGACGGCAAAATATCTACCGGTGGTTGTATTTTTTGTGATGAGGGCGGAAGTTTTTCCCAAGCTCATTCTAACCTTTTACCTATTGAAGAACAAGTTAAAATTGGAGCTGAAACTCTTCATAACCGCTTTAAGGCAGAAAAATTCATGTCATATTTTCAGGCTTACACAAACACTTATAAACCTGTAAACGAACTTGAAACAATTTACAAATCAGCCCTAAACCACCCTGATATAGTCGGACTGTCAATCGGAACACGCCCGGATTGCGTCGAAGATGATAAACTCAATTTAATATCAGATATTGCCCAAGACTATTACACTTGGGTTGAATACGGTCTGCAGTCAATACATGACAAAACTTTACTAAAAATAAACCGAGGACACGATTTTGAATGTTTCCTAAAAGCCTATGAAAAGACTAAAGAAAAAGGGATAAATGTATGTGTGCATGTAATTTTTGGATTGTGGGAAACCAGAGATGAAATATTACAAACAGCCCAAAAACTTGCAGAATTAGGAGTTGACGGGGTCAAAATCCACATGCTCTGCGCACTGAAAGATACAAAACTTTCAAGACTTTATGAAAACAAAGAAATTGATTTTATGAGTGAAGAGGAATACGTAAACTTAGTTTGCGATTTTCTTGAAATCTTGCCCCCGACAACAACAATACACAGACTTGCAGGAAACGGATTAAAGAAAAATTTAATTGCTCCGCGCTGGCTTGGCGCAAAGCTAGACTGCCTTAACAAAATTGATAAAGAATTTATAAAAAGAAATACTTTTCAGGGTGCCAAACACTTTACAAACTTACACTAATGTGTAATAATGTGTTTGTTAGAATGTAAAATTTTGTTAATGGATCTCAAAGAAATAGCAAAAAAAAATTTTCAGCTGTATTATACGAGCAGAAATTATATAATTAGAAGGTAGTGGGGAATTAGTATGTTAACAATTCAACCAAAAGTCGTAAATCTTTATCCAAAAATGAACCAAACATCATTCAAAGGCGGAGAAGCTGCTGCATTAGATATTGACAATGATGAAGCATTATTTGAGAAAAAGACTCAATATTACAAACATCAAATCAATGAATTTGATAAATCTTTAAATGATAAATACACACCTTCTTCATTTAAAAAAGTTATAAAAATCTTCAAAGTTGTTTCTGAAGCATTACTTGAAGGTTGGGCTGTAGCATGGGGCGCTAGCAAGGGCTCTAAAATAATCAAATCTACAGTCGTTAAAGAGATGAACAGCAAAACAGCAAAAGGCTTGGAAGAAGTTCTTACCCCATTTGGTAAAAAACTCAAAAAAGCCGGTTTAGGTATTGGAACAGCTATTAAAAATGGTTTCCAAGCAATTAAAACATCAAAATTTGTTACTAGTGCCGGTGAAAAATTACACAACCTTGCCGAAAGAATGAATAAAAACAGCATCGGTAAATATGTTGTAAAAGGTTTTGAATATATTGGCAAAGCTTTCAAATTTGCTGCAGACCTGGTTACAGCAGGCTATAAACGAGCAGCCCAACTATTTGAAGGTAAAACAGCAAGCCAAATTTACGATAAAGCAACAAAAGCAACATCAACAACATTAGGGGTTGGAGCCGGTGCAGCCGGAGCGTACAACGCTGCAACAGGTAAAGAAAAGGTTCAAGAGAACAAAGCTGCTTCTATTAATGATGAAGTAGATGAAACTATTGTTGATGATGTTAATGATGAATTTGAAAAAGACCTTAAAAAAGGACTTGATATGATTGAGGACGGTGAATAATTATGGCAGGAATTGAAGCTGTAAATTTATCAAAATTAAATACCGTTCACTCAAACCTAACTCCGGAAGAAAGAAAAAAACGCCAAGAAAATGTAGCAACCGGTGTCGGTGGTGCTGCAGGTCTTACGGCATCTGCGACAAAAATGGCTAGTAAAAGAGGACTGCAAGCTCAAGCTGTAGAACCTACATTACAGCATATGATGCAGACTGTTCAAAACACAACAAATGCGGTTAACAAAAATCAAAGAGCAGCCAGAGGACTTTGGGCTCAGTATAAAGCTAACATACAAATATATACACAAGATCTTCTAAAAAGATTAAAATCATTAAAAAATTCCAAAGTTTTAGGTCCGATAATAAACAGCCCGATTACAGAAAAAGCGGCAAAGTTTGGCGGCGGTGCTTTAGCCTTTTTCGTACTTGTCACAGGTGTTAATAAAGCTGTTAAAACAGGGGCATTAGCTTTTGATGATCTAAAAAATCAATACCACGAATATAATGCGTAATAAAAATTTGAGAAATACAAAAAATCGTGCTAAACTAAGTTTATGCACGATTTTTTATTAAAAGAACTTTCTAATACAGATATAGAACAAGAGCTGGCAATTATTGGCTTTGATAAAACTTATACAAATAAAGCCTGCCAAAAATTTGAATATAAGAATTTCAAAATATACAATATAACAATCGCACAGGCAAACATATTAAAACAAACCGCACTTTCTGTGGGCGCGGATTGCGGAATCCATAGAGAAGTAATCACCGGAAAAATCGAAAACTCTGCCTGCATCTTGGGAGGCAGTATTTCTCAATTAAAAAAAATATCCCAAAAGCTGCAACTTCAACCGTTTGGATTAAAAGCTTTAGGGAAAACAATAGAAGAAAAAATTCAAAAAGAAATCCCTCAAAAGACAAAAATTATGGGGATTTTAAATATTACAACAAACTCTTTTTCTGATGGCGGAGAATTTTATAATTATGAAGACTCAATAAAGCAACTGCACAAACTTATTGAAGAAGGTGCTGATGTTATTGACATAGGTGCTGAATCCACAAAACCTTATTCTACAGCAGTTTCTACAGAAGAGCAGCTAAAAAAACTGTCACCGGTATTAAGCTATATTCAAAAAAATAATATAAATATACCGATAAGTATTGACACAAGATGTGCTAAAACCGCACAG
>URYF01000085.1 GCA_900551965.1 uncultured bacterium | reverse complement strand
AATCTTTTAGTTTTTAATTAAAAAGAACAGGTAATAACAAGTTCATTATTATTTTCTTTAGCTTCTTGAACTGCAGCTTCCGGAGATAATTGTTCTATTCCGTTAGAAGTTACGCTGCCATAAATGCTGCATTTTAATGATGTTGAGCCTTCTGTGCTACCTTGATTTCCAACTTTTTCAGATAATTCATCAACTCTTTTTGTTAAAAATTCAACTTCTGAAGTCAGGTTATATAAGTCTGTTGAAGTATTTTCATTATTGTCGGTTTCAGATTTAATCTGTTCATTTTCTGTCTGATGATTGGGGTTTAGTTTGCCTTCACTCGCATCTTTTGTGTTTGAATATATTGCTGCGATAGCAAATACAAACATACAAACGATGATGATAGTCAAAGCTTTAAATTTATTCATACTCTCCATAAAAATCCTCCCGTATTTATTATGACAGTATTTTATCATAATAGACCGGTTATGGCTAGTCGTAAATATTATTTAATACCAGGTTTTAAATTCTTCAATTTGAGCGGCTGTATCTCCATAATTTCCGTTAAAATTTATGCATCTGTCATCAATATGAAGCCAGGCAGGTTCTTTAATTTCTGTAACATCATTTATATATGAATCTAAATTATATTTAATCAGCCATTTTACGGTTTGGATTTTATTTCTTGTTGTAAAAACTTTAATTATATATTTTTTATACAAATCTTTTAGGAAATTTTCGGCACCTTCACGTATTTCAGGGATAAAGTTTTCATCAAATCTTCCATTGTAGTTGTTCAAAACTCCGTCTAAGTCAATTAAAATGGTTTTTAATTTTTGCTTTTCCATAATCTTTGTATCCTTTTGCAATAAGTAAATTTCGACCGGCTTATGTTTTGTGTTCTTAATATAACATATTTTTTAATTGTCCAAAAGAGTAGAGTGGCTATTTTTCTTAAAATATAGCCGGTTGTTTACAGAATTGCCTGTAAGTTTTTCTTGCTTTATAATTTTATGTATGAAGAAGTTTGATTTTTTTAATCAATACAGGGATCCGGTTATCGTTGTCAGGGATTATGAAAAAGTTGTTTTCAAAAACAATACGTTTTGCCGTGTCTTTAAATCTTTTGGCGATATAAGAAAATTTGCGCATAAAATGAATTTTGATATGTGCCCTATGGATAGTGAAAATGTGGACTTGTATTCACCTATTTTTCAGGCGATTGTTTCCAGGGAAAATTTCTTTGCCAGAGTTTCTTATTCTTCATCGTCAGGTCAGCTTGTATTTTATGATATGACCGCTGTAAAACGCGGTGCTTACACGATTATTTTTCTGGTAGATGTAAGTTCTGATGTATTATTAAAAGATAATCAAAAAGAACGGAAGATTTTTCAGGATAAATTGGCAAAACTTGAAGATGAAAATGAAGAACTTCAAAAGATTCGATTGAAAGCTCAATCTCAAGCGATTAGGATTGCGCTTATTAACAAAGTATCAAATATTATCAGAGAGTCAATGGACATTTCGGTTATTCTTAATTCTGCATTAAAAGAGCTTGCAATTATGTTTGGTTGTTTTAGGGCGTATTATGCTTCTTCGCTTGATTCAGGGTTTAATATTGAGGAAACCTTTGGTGAAAATAATGTTTTAAAAAATACAAAAATTTCATTTGATGCTTATACAATGAAACAGCTTGATATGAATAAAATTTCTATTAGTTATTCGCTGTCTGAGTATATTGAGGCTGAACCATTTAAACAATCTGTATTAAGAATTATTGTTCCTGTTTTTCATATGCAAAAAAGAATTGGTGTTTTGGTTTTGCTAAGTTATCAAAAGCGTGAATTGAATGAAGAAATTGAGATACTCGATGCGGTTTCATCTCAGCTTGGCAACGCAATTATAAGGGCAGAACTTTATCAAAAAAATGCTAAAAACGTTAAAGATTTGAAAGCCGCGCTTGTTGAATTGAAAGAAACACAGCTTCAATTGATTAATTCTGAAAAAATGGCATCGCTTGGTCAATTGGTAGCAGGAGTTGCGCATGAAATCAATACCCCGGTTGCCTCAATTAAATCTAACAACTCAATTATTTCAAAAATTATTCCGAAAATTGAGCAGACTGATTTGAAAGAAATGCTTACGGAGATTAATTCTCTTGATTGCGAGGCAATTCAAAGGATTAGTAATATTGTGGTTTCTTTAAAGAAATTTGTCCGGCTTGATGAATCAGAGCTTCAAGAGGCAAATATCAATAAGGAGCTTGATTTGACGCTTGAACTTATCAGGCATGAAACAAAAAATAAAATAGAAATCGAAAAGAATTATGGTGATATCCCTCCGATAAAATGTTATCCGAATATGCTAAATCAGGTTTTTACAAATATATTGGTAAATGCATGCCAAGCAATTGAACAAAAGGGTAAAATTATTATAACAACCTGCTATGATGATGGGAATTTGGTTGTAAAAATTAAAGATAACGGTAAAGGGATTTCCAAAGAAAATTTAAGTAAAATTTTTACGGTCGGTTATACTACAAAAGGTGTAGGTGTAGGTACCGGATTAGGGCTTGCTATCAGTCAAAAGATTATTGATAAGCATAACGGTACAATTAAAGTACGGAGCGAACTTGACGTAGGTACAGAATTCGTTATTACTATCAATGGTAAGTAGTAATCTGTTAAGAAATGTTACATATTGTTTTTATTTATTACTAAATCACATTTATTTTTATAAAAACAATTCCAAAAATTTTTAAAATAATTTATATAACTGAGGAATTAATTAGAAAAATGTGTTATTATAGTAGTACAGATTAAATAAGTGTCAGTATTACCCTTAATAAATTTCTGACAGAACTGCAAAGTAGTAGGAAACATCAAAAATTTATGAATTGTAAACAAAAGTTAATATATAGAAGATAAAAAAGCAATAATTTCAAAAATAAAAACTTTATAAAAGAGTAGGTGTGAAATTATTGTAATAGTGTCGGAGGAAAATAATGACAATTAGTGTGAACAGTAAGAAAAAACAAGTGAAAAAATCGTTTGACGAATTATTAACTGACTTGAGAACAAGCAACTCAGAAAAAGTCAGATATAATGCGGCACGTGTTCTTGGCGAAATGGGTGACTCAAAAGCAGTTGATCCATTAATCGACGTTTTGAAACACGACAAAAATGGTTCTGTCAGATTGTATGCAGCAAGAGCTTTAGGTGAATTAGGCGATTCAGCTGCAACAGTTCACTTGATTGAATCTTTACGTGAAGACCGTAACGTAGATGTACGTGTTCGTGCAGCTCGTGCTTTAGGTCGTTTAGGCGGTGCAATTGTTGTAGAACCGCTTGTTGAATCTTTAAACGATGAAAACCCTCAGGTTTGTATTACTGCAACTGATGCCTTAATCGAAATCGGTGATGTTGCAACTGATGCTTTGATTGAATCTTTAGATCATGAAAAGGTAAACGTTAGATGTGATGCAACAAGAGCATTGGGTGAAATCGGTAACAAAAAAGCTGTTGATAAAATTATCAATATGTTGTATGACGAATGGGTTAACGTAAGAATTTATGCGGTAACTTCATTAGGCAAATTGAATGATACAAAAGCCGTTCCTGCTTTGATTGATGTTATGAGAAACCGTTCTGAAAATGAATTGGTTAGAGCAGGTGCAGCAGCAGCATTAGGCGTTTTGAGAGATCAAAGAGCTTTGATGCCGTTAAGAGAATTGATTATGGAAGCTGAAGAATTAGGTGAACTAGAAGATACAGCTTTGAAATCATTCAAGAAAATCATGGCTGCTAATTGGCAGTCAATCCCGGGTGCTCAGCCTCAGAAAAAACCGGCTGGTACTTTTTAATAGACACTAATGGTTGTTTATTTATAATAAAAGCGGTTCATTTGAACCGCTTTTTTCTATAATAGTTAAATATCTTTGACTCCGGCTGTATTGATAGTTGTATTGTATTAGGTTATTACGAGGAGGGCTTAATGCCTGACGTTATAATACGCCTTGCAAATAAAGTAACGTCATTCTGAGCGAAAGCGAAGAATCTCAAAATAGAAGAAAAGTAATGAGATCCTTCGGTCGTTCCTCCCTCAGGATGACAGGGTAAATATTAAAAAATACAATTGTAATAAAATGTAAATACGAATTTAAAACAGCCTCAAACTCAAGTATAATGCCCTATATGATATGATATGATATGATGTGGTGCGGATAGTGTAATTGGTTTTGATATTAGTAATCAGTATGATACAATTATGCTGAGGAGTGAAATATATGAAAAAAATAATTATATCATTATTAACTATACTTATATTTGGAGTTAGTGCTTTTGCATCAGAATATACTCCGGAATTTAAAAAAGCATTTTATGATTCATATATTGTTTCAATGTATGATTCTCTTGAAGTATCGTTGTTACAGCAGGGGTTTACTGCATCATCTGTAGATATGTATATTCGAAAATCAGACCTGGAGCTGTTTTAGTGGATATTCGCTCTCTGTATTGACTTCAAATATTAATGATATATCACTTAAATGCAGTGAAAATTTTATGCGCGGTTTTCTTCAGGATAATCAACCTCTTGCTAAATTATATTTGAAAAAATAATTTTTTAGATTTTTATAAAGTATAAAAAATCCGCCGTGATTAACTATCGCGGCGGATCTTTTATAAGAACTGTGTTTAAAAATTTAAATAAATATTATTTTTTCATTTCAACAACAGCTTGAGCTGCAGCAAGTCTTGCTTGCGGAATTCTGAATGGTGAACATGATACATAGTTCAAACCGATTTTGTGGCAGAACTTAACTGAATCAGGGTCACCGCCGTGTTCTCCGCAAACACCGCCAACAAGTGATGGGTTAACAGCTTTACCTTTTGTCATAGACATTTCAACAAGCTGACCAACACCTTTTGTATCAAGTGTTTCAAATGGGTTAGAAGGTAAGATTTTTTGTTCTACATAGCGATTTAAGAATTTACCTTCAGCATCATCTCTTGAGTAGCCAAATGTCATTTGAGTCAAGTCATTTGTACCGAATGAGAAGAATTCTGCGTATTCTGCGATTTCATCAGCTGTTAATGCTGCACGCGGAATTTCAATCATTGTACCGAATTTGTATTCAACTTCGATACCTTTTTCTTCCATTACGTTTTTAGCTACGCGAGTTAAGATTTCTTTTGCAACTTTAAGTTCGTTAACGTGTCCGATTAGAGGAATCATTACCCAAGGTTTAACATTGATACCTTCTTTTTTCGCATCACATGCTGCTTCAAAGATTGCTCTAACTTGCATTTCGTTGATTTCAGGGAAAGTTAAACCAAGACGGCAGCCACGAAGACCCATCATTGGGTTAGATTCTGAAAGACCTTCAACAACGTGAAGTAATTCTTCTTTTTCAGAAGCATCTTTGCCTTGAGCTTTTAATGTTGCAACTTCTGCAATCAAATCTTCTTTTGAAGGAAGGAATTCGTGTAAAGGCGGGTCAAGAAGTCTTACTGTCATTGGTTTTTCACCGATAGCTTTAAACATTGCATAGAAATCTGAATACTGCATAGGAAGAAGTTTATCTAAAGCTTCTTTTCTTGCTTCAGGAGTTCCTGCAATAATCATTTTTTGAACCCAAGGAAGTCTGTC
>URYF01000084.1 GCA_900551965.1 uncultured bacterium | reverse complement strand
CTTGAACAATAAGTTCTTTAGCGTTTGAAAGTTTGTTTGAAAAATGGATAGAATCAGCTCTGACTACAGTTTTTCCTCCAACGTTGTTTGTTACAAATGAGTTTTGCATTAAATCTTTAAGTCTTTGAATAGAAATATTTGTATTTTCTAAATCTCTAGCCGAGAAGTTTATATAGCCGTTTTCATCATAGATTTTTTCAAGGTGAACTTCGTGAGCCACTTGAATATTCTCTTCTTCTGAAATTTGAGCAAGATTATCTCCGGTTGCGCCGTAGTAAACCAGCCACTTTGAACATTTTTTGACAGCTTTAGCAATAGTTCTTGAAAACTCAATATCTTCAGCTGCTTGACGATACATTGCGCCGTGCGGTCTGACGTGTTCAATCTCCATATTAAAAGCTTTTGCAAATGTCATAATTGCCCCTACCTGATACATAACAAGAGCCTCTAATTCATCTGCGGCAAGTTCCATTTGGCGGTATCCAAATCCTTGAATATCATCAAATCCGATATGGGCACCGACTACGATATTTTTTTCTTTTGCTTCGAGTAAAGCTTCTTTAATTGTTAACGGGTCACCGGCATGAAATCCGCATGAAATGTTAACGGAACTGACGTAATCCAATAATCTTGATTCGGTACTGTTTTTATAAATACCGAAGCTTTGTGCTAAATCGCAATTGAAATCTATATTTTTAAGTGATTTTCTTTCTAAAACATTTTGCATAATTTAAAATCTCATTATCTAATATATCCTAGTTAATTATACAACATAAAGATAATAAATCCATCTCTTTACATATTTTTAATAAGCTCAGTTTGACAGAGTTGCCTCTCCACTCATTCAAGGGGTGAGGTAGAAAGAAACGAGAGGTTTGTTATACTGAGCGTTAGCGAAGAATCTCAAAATCGAACAACTTAAACCAAACAAACATGTCATTACGAGGACGAGCTACAGCGAGGACGTGGTAATCCACGACAAAGAGCGCAACATTGCGATTGCGACATCGGATAAGTTATCCTTGCAATGGAATGAAAAATTGGCGAGAGAGAATTGAATAAAGGATTTGACGAAAGTCGAAAATAGGTGTATTATAGCCCTATGGCAGAAATTTCCGTTATTATTCCGGTTTTTAACGTAGAAAAATATTTGGCAAGGTGTCTTGATTCTGTTATATCACAAAGTTTTGAAGATATTGAAATAATTTGTGTAAATGACGGTTCTACGGATTCTTCTGTTGAAATTTTAGAATCTTATTCAAAGTTTGACAATAGGATTAAAGTCATAACAAAAGAAAACGGCGGATTATCTTCTGCACGCAATACCGGTATAAAATATGTAAGCGGAAAATATATTTATTTTTTGGATTCGGATGATTATATTTCGACTGTTGCACTTGAGCTTTTGTATAATAATGCTGAAAAATATAATTCGGATATGGTAATCTGTGACTACATATTTTATGATGGCGGTGCAGGTGCGAGTAGTAGAGTAAATATACTTGATGCTTCATTTGTCGGAAATGTTTTTTCAAAGGATTCTATTCCGCCTTTGTTGTATAAATTTCTTCCGGTTCAGGTTTCGTTAAAGCTGTATCGCGCGGATTTAATAAACAAGACCGGCGGTTTTCAAAATATTGTTTTTGAGGATTTACCGTTTTTTACATCGGTCTTTTTAAAATCCCAAAGAGTTACATATTTGAATGAACCTTTGTTCTTATATAATTCTGCCCGTCCGGGGGCTATTATGTCAAATAATGATGAACGATTGTTTGATGTTTTTAAGGCTTATGATATGGTTATTGGTTTTTTGAAAGCTGAAGGCTACTATGAAAAGTTTAAACCAGCTGTCCAAATTTTAATTGTTCTGGATATTATTAAAAAGTTTCGAGAAATTCGAGCGGATTTGAAAGAGCGGTTTTACAATGAGGCCAAGCTAAATAATTACAACATTGATTGTAGCGTTTATAATAAAAAAGACTTATCTTTGGTTGAGCAAAAATGGTTTAGGGATTATGATGCTCTTGTTAAATCATTAAGTTATGCTGATTATATAAGATTTTTAGCGGAGGGTATTTAGTGATGTTTAATCCGAAAATTTCAATTATTGTTCCTGTGTATAATAGCGCATTATATCTTGGAAAGTGTATAGATTCATTGAGATTTCAAACCTATGATAATCTTGAAATAATTTGTGTTGATGATGGGTCAACGGATAACAGTCTTGAGGTTTTGAATAATTATGCAAAACTTGATGAAAGAATTGTAGTTATCCAAAGTGAAAATAAAGGTGCGGCTACTGCCCGTAATATCGGAATTGATGTCTCAACGGGCGAGTATTTGTCGTTCATTGATTCTGATGATTGGGTATTGTTAACTCTTTATAAAACTTTTGTTGACTATGTTCAAAAATCAGGTTGTCGTTGTGATATTTTTTGTTTCAACGGTGCGTTGTATTGCAAGTCTAAAAATGATATTATCCCGCTGATGTTTTTCGATATCTCTGATTGGAATAATCATATATCGGATTATACGGTGCATACTTTTAATGATTGCAATAAGCCATTATCAAGAAATCTTTCTGCAGCAAATAAGCTTTATCGGAAAGAGTTTTTAACCGCAAACAATATAAAATTCCCTGATGGTTTAGCGTATGAAGATACAGTATTCGGGTTTAAAACATTCATTAATGCAAAAAGTATTTTGTTATGTGGTGATATTTTTTATAAATATCGAAATTATCATACGATAACTGCAAACTTACTGGTATCTCCAAATGCTTTTGATATTTTTAAGATAATTTCAATTATCGAGGATGAGATAAATTCCCATAATGCTTATGAACATTATAAATATGCATTGTTTCAATTCAAATATAATGTATCTTCCTTGAGATATAAAAACTGTCCGACTGATTTGAAAGATAAATATTATAATCAAATGAAATCAATGTTATTAGAGGCAGAAAAACAAAATTTGGCTCCTCAAATATATAAACAACTGCGCGGTGAAGGTATTTTTGAAATAATAAAATCCGGAACCAGGCAGGATTTTGAAAAAGCTCTCGGGTAAACAATAAAAAAGAAGAGCCGGAAATACTCCCAAACTCTTCTTTTTTACTTTTAAGAAATTTTCAATTAAGCGTTAACTTTTTTGATAGCAAGAACCAATCTTGATTTTTTTCTTGCTGCAGTATTTTTGTGTAAAATACCTTTAACAACAGCTTTGTCACATAATTGGTACACTTTAGAAATAGCTGCATTTAATGCTTCTTTATCTTCACTTGATGCTAATTCCAATGCTTTTTTAACAGCAGTTTTGATTGAAGTTTTGAATGCAACGTTTCTTTGTCTGTTTGCTTCAGCTACTAACACTCTTTTTTTAGCAGATTTAATATTTGCCATAATTGAATTTACCTTTCGTTTTACTTTGTGCAAGTAATGACTTTGCACGCTACTCATTTGAGGATGTGAGCACTTATATTAATACCAGATAAAAATTTTTTTGCAAGATTTTTGTGCTTTTTTTAAGTTTTATTGCTGAAATATTTGCATAATATCATGTTTATAATAAGATATTGTTGGTTATACTAGTCTGATAGGTTTGTCCTAGTTTTGAAATCTTCAAAATGAGACGGTTTAGCCCGTAGTACAATACATTTAAAACATAAGGAGAAAACCGATGCCAACAGCATCTATGATTGAACTTTTAGAAGCAGGTGTACATTTTGGTCACCAAACACAAAGATGGAACCCTAAAATGAAACCGTATATTTACGGTGCAAGAAACGGTATTTACGTTATTGATTTAAGAAAAACTACCGATTTATTGGATGAAGCATATGCTTTAGTTAGAGATTACGCAGCTAAAGGCAAAAACGTTCTTTTCGTTGGTACTAAAAAACAGGCAGCAGAAGTTGTAGCCGAAGAAGCTCAACGTTCAGGCGCATACTATATCAACAGAAGATGGTTAGGCGGTATGTTAACTAACTTTGAAACTATCCGCGGCAGAGTAAGCAAACTTAAAGAAATGGAAGAATTCATCTCTAACGGTTATGTTGATAAACTTCCTAAAAAAGAAGTTGCTCAATTAAACAGACAGCTTGCTAAATTGTCTAAAACTTTAGGCGGTATCAAAGAGATGAGAGGTTTACCTGATTTGATATTCATCGTAGACCAAGCAAAAGAAGAAATCGCTATTAAAGAAGCTAACAAATTAGGTATCCCTGTTATTTGTTTAGCTGATACAAATGCTAACCCTGACGGTATTGATCATATCATTCCTGGTAATGATGATGCTATCAGATCTATTAAATTAATCACTTCTAAACTTGCTGATGCAGTTTTGGAAGGTAAACAGCTTAGAGAAAACAAAGCAAATGAAGCTAAGAAAATTGAAAAAATTTCAGCAGCTGATGCTGGCGTTTCTGAAGCTGAAAAAGCAGAATAATAATTTAGTTTTGTGATTTTAAAGGTGAATTGTAAAATTTGGTATAATGTCAATTAATATTATTAATGAATACCGGTATTTATGACTCACCTTTTTATATCCCGCAAAGATAAGGATAAAGGAGAAAACATGAATATTACAGCTCAAATGGTTAAAGAACTTCGTGACAAAACAGGTGCCGGCATGATGGATGCTAAAAAAGCATTAGTTGAAGTTGACGGAGATATGGAAAAAGCTCAAGAAATTTTACGTCAAAAAGGTATTGCTTCTGCTGATAAAAAAATGGGCAGAATCGCTGCTGAAGGCAGAGTTGATTCATATGTAGATGCTAACTGCGGTACAATGATCGAAGTTAACTGTGAAACAGACTTCGTTGCTAAAAATGATGAATTTAAAACTTTAACAGCAAACTTGGCAAAACATGTTGCTCAAGTTACTCCGGCTACAGTTGAAGAATTCTTAGCTGCAACTTGCCCTGATTGTGGTAAAACTTTCGAAGATGCTTTGAAAGAAAAAATTGCTTCTATCGGTGAAAAAATCACTGTAAGAAGATTTGTAAGATATGAAGGAAATGTTGCTACATATATTCACAACGGTAAAATCGGTGTATTATTAAATACTGATGCTAAAGATGAAGAATTGATGAACGACATTTGTCTTCACATAGCTTCAAACGCTCCTAAATTCGTTTCAAGAGAAGAAATTCCTCAATCCGTAATTGATGAAGAAACAAGAATTGAAATGGGTAAAGAAGATTTGCTTAAAAAACCTGAAAACATCAGAGCAAAAATCGTTGAAGGCCGTGTAAACAAAATTATGGCTGAAAGATGCTTGCTTGAACAACCTTTTGTAAAAGATCCTAACCAAACAGTTGGACAACTTATTGAAGGCAAATTGACAATCAAAGCTTTCACAAGATATGAATTGGGTGAAGGTCTTGAAAAACGCCAAGATAACTTTGCAGAAGAAGTTATGGCTCAGGTAAAAGGCTAATTTATAGTCCAAATTATAGAATTTAAAAGATACCTCAAGAAATTGAGGTATTTTTTTTGTCATTTTGTTATTACGAGGTACGAAGTGCCGTAATAATTGCAAATTTGAACATCTCGCAGGTGGGGTGGCTATGCTCATTTTATTTGTTTGTAATGACCAGGCAAATAGAAAAGCAGGTTGGGCTTTTAGTCCAGCAGCAGTAACTTGTTTTCTCGAACGGTGTTAGAAATTTCAATAAGTTGACGATAGCGCTAGAGTGTAATATACTGAATTAAGAAGACGTAAAAGGAGAGAAAGATGTTAAAAATCAATGATAGAGTGCAATTTCGG
>URYF01000083.1 GCA_900551965.1 uncultured bacterium | reverse complement strand
TGCAAATGAATATACTATGGGTTCTATAACCGGTGATTTTATCGGAAACTATGCAAGTGGTTCTGGAGCTTCCGGTGGAGCTATTTCTAATGGTCGAGGAGGTACAGGATTTACTTGTATCATTGGAGATATAACCGGAGATTTTATAGGTAATTATGCAAAAGGTTCTGGAGCTTTCGGTGGAGCAATAACAAATAGGAATGGCTATATTGAATCTATTACAGGTGACTTTATAGGAAATAATGTCTATTCATTTACTGATGTGTATGGCGGTGGTATATATAATCAAGTTTCGGTAGGTGGTATTGGCAGTATTACTGGTGATTTTATTTCTAATTCCGCTACTTCGGATTATGGTGGCAGCGGTTATGTATATGGCGGCGCGATATATAATAAAAGTAATATAGGTGATATTACAGGGGACTTTGTTAATAATTTTGCTAAAGGTCCTAGTTATACTTATGGTGGTGCAATATATAATAATTATAGTAGTACAATCAGAAATATCACAGGCGACTTTATTGGAAATTACGCTTCTGCTTCTGGATATAACGATGCCAATGGAGGCGCGATATATAATAAAGGTAATATAGGCGATATTACTGGAGATTTTGTTAATAATTATGCTAAAGGGAGTAGAGAAGCTGTAGGTGGTGCAATTTATAATGAGTCACGTATAGGAAATGTTTCAGGTAATTTTGTAAATAACTATGTTCAAGCAAAATATGGCGCTTCTGGTGGTGCTATATATAATGGCTGGGGCGGTCCTATTGGGATTAGTAAAGAAGTAATAAATGTATATATTGAGCCGGAGGTTTATACAAATGAACAAACCGGTGAAGTTATAAATAATTATAATATTGAAATATCGGATTATGAAAATAAATCACTTTCTCCATATGAAGCAAAAGAACTTATAGCACAAGGGTATAAGATAAAAGTTAAGAAATCCCATATATTTGATGCTACTATTCCAGCTGATGAATGGGAAAATCTAAAGGCTGATATAGAACAAGGAATTAATGCTGGGTATTGTTCATATACAGATCCGGCAAATGATATCCCGAAAGAATACTTATATGATGGTGGAGGTATTGTAAATTCAAGTTTTATCGGAAACTATGCTAAAGCCACTGAGGAAGGTTCTGAGGCTAAAGGTGGTGCGATTTATACCTGGCAGGATTTAAATCTTATCGCAAAAGATGGTTATACTTCAATAATTTCAGGTAACTGGGTTGAAGACTCTAATGGCAAACGAGATGAGGCTATTTTTGCTGGTTATGAATCTCTTCTTACTTTTGACGCAAAAAGAAACGGCAGCTTTATTATCAATGATAAAATCAATGGTGAGAATTATAGTATTGATTTTAGAGGTGATGAAACCGGTGTTGTCTATTTGAACAACGATGTTATTGAAGAGCCGGAGCCAATGCCTGTATCTTTAGATTTGAATGAATCAAGACCTGAAGGATTAAATAAAGGTAATGTTAATGTTTCTTTATCTAATATTAAGCTGCATTTAGCAAATAGAGACAATGTGCTTGATGGTAACAATCTGACTCTTTATTCCGGTAATTTATCCATGATAAATAATCAGGTTGGAGTTATGGATCTGAATGGTTTTGATATTCAGGGTGATACAAATTTTGAAGCAGATGTTGACCTTGCTAATCAGTCTATGGATAGAATTACTGCAAATGAATACGGTCAACCTAAACCTGAGCAGCCTTATGTTGTAAGAACGTCTAACAATGAACCGTTAGTTGGTAATTTGAATGTGGTTGGCATGAATCTGCTATCGGATGCTCCGGAAAATAGAGAGATTACTGAAATTTTCTTTGCCGAACAAGGCTTGAAAGATCATGTAACAAACGGAATTTCAGGCGGCAGTGGAGAACTTCCACAAAAAGAATTCCAGACAACCGCTTATACTCCAATATTTAAATACAACGTAAAATACGATAACCGAGACGATGGCGGTTACTTTATGTTTGCAAAAGGTGACAGGATTTTCGAACCTGGATCCGGCGGCGGAACAAATTCAAGCGGGAATCCGTCCGATGCATTTAACCCTGCAGTATTAGCGACCCCAACAGCAAATATTGCGGCATCTCAGGCTACAATCAATGAAACTTTTAAATATGTATTCCAACACGCAGATAGTTTCACTCAGCTTCCATCGCTGGAGCGTGTAGCACAGATAAAGCAAAATCAATACGCATTAAGTACAGACTATAACCAGAATTTAGGTTCTTTAGCCCCAGAATTTAATAATAAAGCAGGGTGGTTCAGACCATATGTAACGTTTGAAAAAATGAACCTTAAAAACGGTCCGTCAGTAAATGCAACAACATACGGATCTTTAGCCGGATTTGACAGTGACTTCCAAAAACTGAAACACGGCTGGACAGGTTTAACAACGGGATATATCGGATATAACGGATCACAGCTTCGCTATTCTGGAGTAGATACAACAATGAACGGCGGCTTGCTCGGTGTTACTCAAACTTTCTATAAAGGAAACTTCTGGACAGCATTGACAGCTTCAGCGGGCGCAAGTGTCGGACAATCACACACAATGTACGGAAAAGAAGATTTTACAAGCTTGATGGCGGGCATTGGTTCAAAAACCGGATATAACTTCGAGTTTAAAGACGGAAGATATATTATTCAGCCGATTATGTTTATGTCATATACGTTTGTAAATACCTTTGATTATACAAATGCAGCAGGCGTTAGAATTGATGCAGATCCAATGCATTCAATAATGCTGAATCCGAGTGTACGTTTTATTACCAATACCAAAACCGGCTGGCAGCCATATGCAAGTGTCGGAATGGTATGGAATGTATTAAGTGACTCAAATGTTAAAGCCAATAATGTACATCTTCCTGAAGCGAGTATGAAGCCTTATGTAGAATACGGCTTAGGGGTTCAAAAACGTTTTAAAGACAGATATACGGCATTCGCTCAGGCAATGCTTCGCCATGGCGGCAGAAACGGTATCGCGTTAACCGGCGGATTCCGTTGGACACTTGGTAAGGAAGGCAAACCTATAGAAAAAGTTTCTAATCCGCAGAAAGTTGTACAAAGTCCTTGCAATATTTCTTTACGAGGAATGCAGGGCGGTAGTAATTCAGTTCGACCAGTCGAAGACAAAGTATCAATGTCAAATTACTCAACAACTCTTGCTAAAACAATGACTGTTGAAACAACTGGTGCAAGAAAGATTATTAAGCAGATGACTACCGAACAAAAGATTGCAAAAGGGCTTGTCAAACAACAAGATACAACTCTGACTCAAACCCGTGCAGTTCTAAAACCAATGTAAATCTCCTTTGCAAGGGCAGTGGCAGAAAAGCTAAAACAGCCCGAGTGCCAAGGTGACTGGTGGGCAAAGTGCCCAGTGCTGCGAGCACCGTCATTCTGAGCGAAGCGAAGAATCTCATAGGACACCTTTTTACGGCATTGCAGCGACGGTCGCATTGCTCCTGTGCAATTTACACTATAGACACGTATTTTTCAATGTCTTCTTGTGAGTTCATTTCTGTTGCGGCTACTAAAATCTTTGTTTCATCAAGCTTTATTCCGCCCAAAATATTATTGTCTTTGAGCTTTGCAAGTATTTCATCTGAATTTGGAACTTCTATTACAAACTCGTTGAAGAAATTTTTATTAAGTGTTTTAATCCCTTTTGCAGCAAGTTTTTCTGATAACTCGTGAGCGTTTTTACAGCTTAAATATCCTGCCTGTTTAAAACCTTTTTCACCCATAACAGACAGATACAATGTTGCACAAAGCCCGATTAGTGCTTGGTTTGAACAAATATTACTTGTTGCTTTTTCTCTTTTGATATGCTGTTCTCTTGTCTGAATTGTCAGACAAAAAGCTTGTTTGCCGTCTTTGTCAACTGTTCTGCCGGCAAGTCTTCCCGGTAACTGGCGCATGAATTTTTCACGGCAAGCCATAAATCCTGCTGTCGGCCCGCCAAAATTCATAGGAATCCCAAGAGTCTGAATATCCCCGACAACAATGTCCGCACCGTATTCTGACGGCGGTTTTAACAGTGACAGTGTTGATACATCACAGCATACAACTAAAAGGCAGTCAACTTGTTTTGGTTCAATGATTTCACCGTAATAATCAGGTGTTTGAACAAGCACGCAAGCATAATCCTTTGTATCTGTTGGGATTTCGTCGGTAAAATCTACTTTAATATCTTGAGAATATGTGTATGTTTTAATGATTTCTTTGTACTCAGGGTTCAGAGAATTTAAAACACAGACCTTATCTTTTTTAGAAACTCTGCAAGCCATCAAAATAGCTTCAGCACAAGCTGTACCTCCATCATAAACTGTTGCGTTTGCAATATCCATGCCTGTTAATCTGCAAATCATTGTTTGGAACTCGTACATAACCTGCAGTGTGCCTTGAGAAATTTCCGGCTGGTACGGGGTGTATGCTGTATTAAACTCAAATCTTCCGGCAACTTGAGCAATACATGCCGGCACGAATTTGTTATAAATTCCGCCGCCTGCAAAACAGATATAATCGGATTTATTTTCGTTTGCGATGGCTTTTATTTTTCTTTGGGTTTCCATTTCACTCAAAGCGTCAGGCAGATTGAGTTCTTTCATTCTGACTGTTGGCGGAATCTGCTTAAATAAATCTTCAACAGAATTTATTCCTATAGTTTTGCACATTTCTGCAGTTGTTTGTTCGTTATGTACTAAAAAGTTTTTCATTATTATTCCAATTCTTTTTTATAATCTGTGTATGATAACAAGTCTGAAGTTTCAGATTCAGCATCTGATGGTTCAACTTTTACAAGCCAGCCGTTTTCGTAGCAATCTTCGTTTAAGCTTTCCGGAGCATCAACTAATGCTGTATTTACTTCAATAATTTTTCCGCTGATTGGCATATAAATCTCAGAAGCAGCTTTAACTGATTCGATATTTGCAAAAGTATCGCCTTTGGAAAATTCATCACCTTCTTCAGGCAGTTCTAAAAATACTATATCCCCAAGTTGTTCAATAGCATAATCTGTCAGCCCTACGATATAGTTATCACCTTGTTTTGAGATATACTCATGTGATTTTGTACATAAAATGTTATCTGTAAAACTCATCTATTCATTCTCCTTTATATCTTTTTCTAATTGAATTTAAATTTTATTCCCGAAAATGAAGGGAAAGTAATTATTTTACGCTGTTTCTTTTTTCTACAAACGGTCTTTTGACAATTTGAGCATCATGCAGCTTTTCTCTAATCATAACCTGAACAACTGTTCCGGGGCAAATTTCTTTGTCATTTTTAACATAAGCCAGAGCAATATTTTTACCGGTGCTTGGTGAAACGCAGCCGCTTGTGATGTGTCCTGCTTTTTCTCCGTTAAAATAAACGTCATATCCGTGGCGGGCGATATTTCTATCAAGCATTACCAACCCGACAAGTTTTCTTGATACTCCGTTTTTAACCTGCTCCATAATAACCTCTTTGCCGTTGTAATAGGCTTGTTTATCTTTTGGAACAGACCATGATAATCCGGCTTCAATCGGAGTTGTTGTTTCATCAAGATCGTTTCCGTACAGGTGTAGTGCAGCCTCAAGTCTTAATGTATCTCTTGCTCCCAGTCCGATAGGTTTTATTCCGAATTCTTGACCTTCTTCAAGTATTTTATCCCATAAAAATTCTGCGTACTCGTTTTCTACAAGTAGTTCAAAACCGTCTTCGCCGGTGTAGCCTGTGCGAGATGCAAGAAGTTTAATACCTTCAATTACGGCAGG
>URYF01000082.1 GCA_900551965.1 uncultured bacterium | reverse complement strand
CTCTGAATTTTGCACCCGCAACCAAAGCTCCTAAATCAAGTGAAATTAATTTAACATCCTTTAAGCTTTCCGGCACATCACCTCTAACTATTCGTTGAGCAAGCCCTTCAACAATTGCTGTCTTACCAACCCCCGGTTCACCAATTAAAACAGGGTTATTTTTAGTTCTTCTGTTCAAAACCTGAATAATTCTACGAACTTCTTCATCCCTGCCAATTACAGGATCTAACTTACCTTTTCTTGCTAAGTCTGTCAAATCTGTTGAATATTTTTCCAAAGCTTTCATATTTTCTTCTGCATTTTTAGTGTCCACTTTTTTATTACCTCTGATTTTTTTCATCACACCTAATATTGAACCCGAATTAACATTAAAACTATCCAAAATCGACTTAATACTACTGTTATCCAGTTTTGTCATCGCAAGCAATATTGATTCAATACCTACAAAATCATCTTTTAATTTTTGGCTTTCATCAATCGCAATCTGCAATAAGCGTGCTGTTTCCGAGGTTAAATAAAGCCCTTGCGGATTTATTGCACCGGAAACCTTTGGAAATCCCTCAACTTTTGAAACAATTTTATTGATAAAATTCTGATTTAAAAGTTTTAATTCGGTCAAATAGTCTTTGATAATCCCGTTATCCTTAATCATTGCAAGCATAATGTGCTCCGGCTCAAGCTGCGAATTTTGGTATGAACTCATCAAATTGCTCGCACTTGAAAGAATTTCTTGAGAATAATTTGTAAATTTGTCAAAATCTAACATATACATCAACTCCATTCATTTATTTTCTATATTTTTATTTTAACGTTATTTTGAACAAAGTCATTGTAACTTAATTTTTATTTAATTATTCTAAAAAGCCTTTTTAGCTAAAGACTTATTATATAAGGATTTGCGCATATATTGTAACAATTTCTTAATATTTAAGACAAAAAATTAAAGTTTAAATAGAAATTTACCGATAAGTTAAATGTAACTAAACAAAACTAATTTTCCTCCTTTTCCCCTACTACTAACCTACTAAACGGAACCTTCTCAGGTTCCTTTTTTATTGCAGTATAAAGGCGGCATCAAAATTGATACCGCCTTCTTTATCTATTATTATATTTTTGTAAACTACGGAGCTATTGCACCGCCGGCAGCTCCGCCTGCAATACCCATTATTGCACTAAGCGCAAATAACATAACAAGTAAATAACCTACAATTGCCAATACGCTCAGGATTAGAAGTCCAAGATACACGTAACCAACCCAGTCAATACGTTCATACAATTCGCTGCCATCTTCATGGGTAAACTTGCCAAGAGCAATAAATACGCCATCAATTGCTGCCCAAATGGCACTAACTGGTGCTAAAACACCTACCAATGTACATACTAACATAATCCAAGCAGTAACTTGTTTTCCTGTGTAAAAACGGTGAGCACCGAACATTCCCAGTCCCCAACAGGCAAACAGCGTTGCCATCCAGTTCTTACCGCTTAATTTTTGCAAATCCGTTGATTCCATACCAAACCATCCTTTCAATATTTATAAGAAGCTAGGGATAAACATTGCAGCAACAGCTCCAAGTCCACCCAATACAAACACTACAACCAACCAAATCATAACAAACAACCCGCATCCTTGATTTACTTTGTCCAAGGGTTTGCCATCAGCATCTTCATACTTGTTCAAAGCAATACTAACAGTATCAACAAGAGCCCATAAGCAGCTAAATAAAGCTCCAAAACCTGTAATTGTACAAACTAACTGCACAATAGCTATTACTGTATATCCTGTGTAGAAACGGTGAGCACCAAATGCCCCTAACAAAAAAGATAACAACAAGGTGACAACATAAGATCTACCGCCTTGAGCTGTTTGCACACTACCACCATCATAATTCATACTCATAACATTAACCTCACTTTATAAAAAATAACAACAAAATAATTGCAACAGGAATAATTGCAGTAAGCCATACTATTACAATATCATAGCCTTCCAATTCATTATTATTCGAATCTTTATACCTGTTTGTCCATAAAGAAATTAAATCAATAATCGCCCATATACCAAATCCGCCACCTGTCATAAGCTGCAATAGACCAATCAGAACATAGCCGGTATAAATACGGTGAAGCCCTAACGGACCGAACATAAAACATAACAACAATGTTGTAGAATAAGATTTACGTTCTTCAATTATTTGATACTCAGGTATAATATTATTCACCAATTTCTCCTGTTACTTAAATCAGAGTTTAATACAAATCTAAATAAATACCATCATCTAATAACTGTATTATTTACCTGTTGAACCAAATCCGCCGGCACCGCGCAAAGTTTCAGTCAATTCGGTGACAACTTCCAAATCAGCCTGCTCAACTCTTGCTATAATCATTTGAGCAATTCTTTCCTGAGGCTCAATTGTATAGGCTTCATTTGATATATTTACAACCGGCACGCAAACCTCACCGCGATAATCTTCATCAATAGTTCCGACACAATTTATTAATGTAATTCCATGCTTAATAGACATACCGGATCTAGGACGGATTTGAGCCTCATAACCGTGTTCCAACTCAATTTTTAAACCTGTTGGAATCAAGATTCTTTCAAGCGGTTTTAATTCAATCGGCTCTTCAATAGCTGCACACAAATCCATACCTGCAGCCCCTGCGGTTTTATATTCAGGTAAAATCTTATTATGCGGTAATTTTTCAATTTTTAATACTGTCATTTTTCTCTCCTTAATACAAAATAACCCTCATGCATATATTAAAGCATGAAGGTTATATTGTAAACTTATTAAGTTAAACCGTTACAAACCGGCAAAAAAATTTTTACGCTGAACCACTGCCGGAGCACTTTCAAACGAATCAGCCACCGGTGATTTTTCGAATTTAGGCTTGAACAACAGCATATCAAAATGTCTGTTAAAATCATCAATACTGTCAGACTTTAAAACTGAAGGTGCAAGCATTTCGCCTTTACTTTTTTGAATTTTTGACCAAGTTGCAATAGATTTACCAAAGAATCCTTTATCAAAAGGATTTAGACTGTTTACTTTATACGACATTATTTTACTCCTTATTTGTATATATACATAAAACCCGAACAAAATATTTTTTGCCGGGATTTATGTATATTTTAAATATTATTAAACTGCAGATTTAATTTCTTCTTCAACTTTTACAAGAATTTCATCAAGCTTAGAAGCATCTTTAACACCGCCTTGAGCGAAATTAGGTCGACCGCCGCCGTTTGCTCCGGTTGCTTTAGCTATTTCACCCACAATTTTACCTGCATTAATTCCTGCTTTTACAAAATTATCAGAAACTTTAACCGCAACAGTTGTATCCGCAGCAAGAACAATAACGCTGTCACCGAGTTTGTTTGACAAGAATTCCAAACCGATTTTAACCCCGATTGGTTTCAATTCCGCAACCTTTGAAATAAACAGCTTACCGCCATTGATGTCCTGGGCTTTTGATATAAATGAAGCAAATCTATTTCTTGTATTTTCCTCAGACAATTTTTCAACCTGTTTTTGCAAAGCTTTATTTTCTTCGGTAAGTTTATCTACTCTATCAACAACCTCATCGAAATGAGATTTGAATTTTGCTGATAACTTATCAATTTCAGCGGATTTTGCGTTTAAATATTCAATTGCAGCGTTTGAAACAACAAGTTCAATACGTCTTGTTCCCGCAGCAATCGCACTTTCTGAAATAATTTTAACAACTCTTAAATCTTTAAGCTGTCTTGCATGAGTTCCTGCACAAAACTCTTTTGAAATACATTCTGAAGCATTTTCAATAGAAACAACACGAACCTCATCACCGTATTTTTCACCAAACAAAGCCGTAGCTCCTGTTAATTTTGCTTCTTCAATACTCATAACTTTAGTATTAACTGAATAGTTTTCACCAATCCACTTATTCATCAGATTTTCAGTCTTTTTAATCTCTTCAGAAGTCATAGCTCTTGAGAAAGTAAAGTCAAATCTCATACGATTTTCTTCAACCTGAGACCCTGCCTGCTTAACCTCATCACCAACAACCTTAATCAAAGCAGATTGCAGCAAGTGAGCAGATGTGTGGTGAACCCTGATTTCTTCTCTACGGGCAAGATCAATAACTGCTTTTACAGTATCACCGATTACAATATCACCGTTAAGAAGCTTGCATCTGTGGATATATAAATCATTAACCTTGAAAGTTGTCAAAACTTCAGCCTTAACATTTTCACTTTCAATAACACCGCTGTCACCGGTTTGTCCGCCGCATTCAGCGTAGAAAGGAGTTTTGTCTAATACAATATCGACAAAACCTTCGCCCTCAACCTGCGCCAAAATTTTAGCATCAGAGCATTCGTTTTCACAATAACCGATAAACTCAGTAGAACCGACTTCTTTTTCGATTTTTGCATACTTCATATCACCTGTTACACTGATTTTAGCAGTTGCAGCTTTTGCGCGTTCTTTTTGCTCATTCATAGCTGTTAAGAAACCGTCAACATCAACTTTCAAACCGTTTTCATCAGCGATTTCTTTAGTCAATTCAAACGGGAAGCCAAAAGTATCATAAAGTTTAAAAGCACTTTCTCCATCAATATCCTGCTTTGCATCAATAAATTCATCAAGCATTTTATATCCGCGGTCAAGAGTTTTAGCAAACCTTTCTTCTTCTTTTTTAATTGTATCAACGATTTTTGCTTTATTAGTGACCAGTTCAGGATAAGCTTCGCCGTAGTATTTAACAATTACATCAACCAATTTATACAAGAACGGCAATTCCATACCCAAAATTTTACCGTGGCGCAAAGCACGTCTCAAAATCATACGAAGAACGTAACTTCTGCCTTCATTGCCCGGGATTACACCATCGGAAATCAGGAACGAAACACATCTTGCATGGTCTGTTATGATACGTAGAGATACATCTGTTTTTTCAGACTTCTTATATGGAACTCCGCTCATTTCTGAAACTTTGTCCATAATAGGCTTTAAAAGATCGGTTTCAAAAGTTGAAGCAACTCCCTGGCAAACCATTGTAATACGTTCTAAGCCCATGCCTGTATCAACGTTTTTCTTACCTAAAGGTGATTGGTTGCCTTCTTCATCCTGATATAGTTCTGTGAATACAAGGTTCCAAATTTCAACCCATCTGTCACATTCACAAGTATCAATACCGCAATTAGGATCATCACACTTATATTGTTCACCTAAATCGTAGTGAATTTCGGAACAAGGTCCGCAAGACCCAGATGCTCCCGGAGGACCCCAAAAATTATCTTTTTTACCTTTACGTTTAATTCTATCAGCAGGAACACCGACTTCTCTCCAGATATCAAACGCTTCATCATCAGTTTCATAGATAGTAATCCAAAGTCTGTCTTTATCAAGTTTTAGAACTTCGGTTACAAATTCCCACGCCCACGGGATAATTTCTTTTTTATAATAGTCTCCGAAAGAAAAGTTTCCGAGCATTTCAAAGAAAGTATGGTGACGCGGGGTTCTGCCGACATTTTCGATATCAGAATCTTTACCGCCGGCTCTTGCGCATTTTTGACAAGAGGCAGCTCTAGCTGGTTCATAAGGGCAATCTTGAATACCTAAAAATATAGGTAAAAACTGCAACATCCCTGCTGTTGTCAACAACACAGTAGGGTTATCAGGCACAAGGCTTGAACTTTCTACAAGAGTGTGCTGACGTTTATTTTTAAAATAATCTAAATATAATTTTCTAATTTCATTTCCGGTTAGCATAATTTCATATTCCCTCTATTTTACTACGATATAAGAAAATTATACCTTAAACAAAATAATAAAAATATAAAGAATGGCAAACGTGTAAAAATATTTACTTTACGAAATTAATATATGACTTGTAAGAAAAAATTTTCATGTTAATATTGAGAAGTAAGCCCTGGTAGCTCAGCTGGATAGAGCAACCGCCTTCTAAGCGG
>URYF01000081.1 GCA_900551965.1 uncultured bacterium | reverse complement strand
CAAAAAAGGAGAAGAAAATGCCAAAAATGAAAACACACAGATCTGCTGCTAAACGCTACAAAGTTACAGCAACAGGCAAAATCACCAGAAGAAAAGCAGGTATAGGCCACTTGCTCCAACACAAGTCATCATCTAGAAAACGCAGAATTTTCAAGATGGTTGGCGTTTCTGAGTCACACGTAGCATTGGTATCTAAAGAGTTACCATACAAGAAGTATTCAAGATAGGAGCATAAAAAATGAGAATTAAACGTGGTAATGCAGGTGTCAAAAGACACAAGAAAATATTAAAACTTGCTAAAGGCTTTATCGGCGCTAGAAGCAGAATTTTTAAAGTTGCTAATATTGCTGTAATGAAAGCTTTAAAATACGCTTACAGAGACAGACGTACTACAAAACGTAATATGAGAAGATTATGGATTGTAAGAATCAACGCAGCTGTAAGATCTCGCGGAATGAGCTACTCAAGATTCGTTAACGCTTGCAAAAAAGCAAACATCGTTGTAAACAGAAAAATGCTTGCTGATTTAGCAGTTAAAGATCCTGAAGCTTTTGATGTAATTTTCCAAACTATTGCAAAATAGGATTTGAAAGTAAAATACAATACATAAAACGGTGATAGAGAAATCTTTCACCGTTTTTGTTTATAACATTTTTATGTTAGGATAAAAATATGATAGAAAGATATTCAAGAAAAGAAATGGCAGAAATTTGGGATCTAAATTCCAAATTCAATTACTACCTAAAAGTAGAACTTGCAGTATGCGATACTTACGCAGAACTTGGTACAATCCCAAAAGAAGCTGCAAAAGAAATTAGAGAAAAGGCAGGATTTTCAATTGAGCGGATTGATGAAATAGAAAAAGAAGTCCGCCACGATGTTATCGCATTTTTAACCTGCGTAAATGAAAGTTTGGGCGATTTAGGGCGCTATGTTCACGTTGGAATGACAAGTTCCGATGTAATAGATACCGCATTTGCCCTGCAAATTCAAGACAGCGGAAAAATTATTGAATCTGACCTTACTAAAATCATTTCTACCTTGAAAAATCTTGCTTCAAAACATAAAAATACAATTTGTATCGGACGTTCTCACGGAATCCACGCGGAAATTATGACATTTGGGGCAAAGTTATGCTCTTGGATTGATATATTAGAACGGCAAAAAGATAATTTTACCCACGCGCTTGAACAAATACGCGTTGGGCAGATTTCAGGCCCTGTTGGAACATACAGTAATATTTCTACAGAAGTTGAAAGAATTACCTGTGCGAATTTAGGGTTAAAGCCGGCAAAAATTTCGACTCAGGTTATCGCAAGAGATTATCACGCATACTTTATGCAGTCTTTAGCTTTAATTGCAAGTGTTATTGAGCAATTTGCGATTGAGATAAGACATCTGCAAAGAACAGAAGTTCTGGAGCTTGAAGAAGGATTTGGCAAGGGGCAGAAAGGCTCTTCGGCTATGCCTCATAAGAAAAACCCTGTCTTGAGCGAAAATCTATGCGGTTTATCTCGTGTTGTGAGGGCAAACTCAATTGCTGCATTAGAAAATATTCCGTTATGGCACGAAAGAGATATTTCTCATTCATCAACTGAGCGCATCATTTTCCCTGACAGCCTGACTTTAGTTGATTTTATGCTGACAAGATTTAATGCCCTTATGGAAAACATTGTAGTCCATGAAGATAATATGCTGAAAAACACCGATAAATTCGGGGGGATAGTATTTTCTCAAAAAGTGTTACTATCACTGGTTTCAAAAGGATTATCCAGAGAAGATGCTTATGTAATAGTTCAAAGAAATGCCCTTGATGCATTCCAAAACCACGGGGATTTCAAAGCTAATTTGTTAAAAGACATAGAGGTTACAAATCTTTTAACTAATGATGAAATTGAACAAATTTTTGATAAGCAGGCATTTTTACAAAATATCAACGAAATTTACTCAAGATTTGGAATTTAGCAGCAATAGGACTTTATCCCTCAATAAAATCTGCAAGAATTACATTACTCACAAGGATTCCCTGCAGGGTAAACGCGTAACCGTTTTCGGTCTTTTTTAAAAGCTTTAAACCTTCGTATTTTTTCAAAATGTCATTGTATTTTTCAAGAAAATCAATTCCATATTTTAAATTTACTCCCTGAATATCAATCCCTTTCATTCGTCTTAACCCGAGGAAAATTTCTTCTTCAAGCTGTTCTTGTTTTGAAAGCAGCCGGGTTTCCTTATGCTCCAGCGGGTTATTTATATAACTTTCAAGCGTTTCAGTGTTACCATATCGCACCCCGTTTCTATATCCGTGTGCTGCCACACCAAAACCGTAATACTCCTCATTATTCCAGTAGTTTAAATTATGGCGAGAATTAAACCCGGGCAGCGAAAAATTACTGACCTCGTAATGTTCAAACCCTGAATTTTGCAGCAATTCAACCGCTCCAATGTACATATCAGCCTGAGTGTCGTCATCTGGAAGGTTTTCAGGCAAATTATTATAAAAATAACACCCATCTTCAAGTTTTAACCCATAGAGCGAAACATGCTGAACTCCTAAACCCACAGCCTTTTTTAAATCATTATAGAAGCTATCAGGTGTCTGATTTGGCAAGCCGTATATAAAATCCAGACTGATATTTTTAAACCCCGCTTTTTGAATTGTTTTAACAGCACTGACAACATCTATTGAAGTATGGCGTCTGTTAATTTGTTTCAAAATACTATCATCAAACGTCTGACAACCAAGACTCACACGATTTACCCCTAAATCATAAAGTGAGCGCATATAATCATAACTCACACCTTCAGGGTTTAATTCTGTTGTAACCTCAGCCTCACTAGACAGGGAAAATTTTGAAATTATATTTCTAAACTCGAAAGGCTCCAGTAACGATGGAGTGCCACCACCAAAATACAATGTATTCAAAGGTTCATTTTGGTAAACGTTTTGAATTTCATTATAAAGCGCTTTTAGATAATCTTGTTTTAGCTCTAATCGGTTAAAAGATACAAATGAGCAATAATGACACTTTGATTTGCAAAACGGAATATGTATATACGCACTTTTTACCATAGGAGTATTATATTATAAAAATAGCAAGCAAAATGTGTTTATGTTAGTATTTTATTTATGGATATCACATTAAAAAGCAATATTACCCTTGAATTTGATAAAGTAAAAGATGAACTTGCCAAATATGCAAAATTTGAGCAAAGCAGAACATTGTGCCTGCGCATAAAACCCTGCAGCAATCCAAATCAGATAAAAAAACAAATCGAATTAACAAGAGAAGCCAAAAAGATTTTGGATTATGCTAAAGATACCCCGACAGAATTTATCGCAGATATCGCAAAAATAAAAAATAACGCTGCAATATCTTACCTTATGGAAGAAGAATTAAACGATATTGCTAAAACAATGAAGTCTTCAAGACTTTTAAAAAGATTTATTGTCGAAAATTCAGATGAAGATTTTTTAATCAAAGATTTTGCAGAAAAACTCGTATCGGACAAAGATCTTGAAGACAAAATTTTTGAAACCTTTGATGAAAATTTAAGAATAAGACAAAATGCAACCCCTGAGCTGAAAGGTCTGTATTCATCATTAAAAGACACCGAACAAAATATTCGGGATCAAATAAGTTCGTTATTAAACAATCCAAATTTTTCAAAATATCTACAAGAAAATATTTATACCCAGCGCGATGGCAGAATAGTTTTTCAGGTAATGGCATCAAATAAGACAAAGGTCCCGGGGATTGTACATGACGTATCATCTTCAGCCAAAACCTTCTATATTGAACCTGCACAGCTTGTTCCGCTAAACAACAAGGTTAGAGAAGTTAAATCAAAGATTCACGCAGAATGTATAAGGATTTTGGTTTCTTTGACAAATTTGATTAAAGAGCACATGCCTCAACTAGAAATCTGCGAAAAGGTGATGTCTGAAATCGATTTTCATTTTGCAAAAGCTAGATATGCAGTAAAACTTCAAGCGGTAGAACCTGAAATCAATTCAAATGAAAAATATATATATTTTGAAAACATGAAACACCCGCTGTTAATGCAGGTTTGCGAAGATGTTATTGCAAATAATTTTGAAATTGGTAAAGATTACAAATCCGTTATCGTAACAGGCTCAAACACCGGCGGAAAAACAGTTACCCTAAAAACAATAGGACTGTTTATACTTATGGCAGAAGCCGGAATGTTTCTGCCTTGTACCAATGCAAAACTTTACCCGTTCAAAAAGGTTTACGCAGATATTGGAGATTCACAAAGTATTTTACAAAGTTTATCAACTTTTTCATCACACATGACAAACATCATTGAAATCCTAAAACAAAGTGATGATGAAGATTTTGTATTACTGGATGAAATTTGTGCCGGCACAGACCCTGTGGAAGGTGCAGTACTGGCTCGCGGGATACTTGAAAAACTTGCACAAAAAAGCGTTACAAGTGTCATTACAACCCACTATGGAGAATTGAAAGCTCTTGAATATTCAAACAGCTTTTTCAAAAATGCCTCTGTTGAATTTAATACCGAAACACTCAAGCCGACCTATAAACTTTTAATAGGAATCCCGGGTTTAAGTAACGCTATTTCAATAGCCGCAAATTTAGGGCTGGATAAAGATATTGTAGATAAAGTTAAAACAACACTCATTACCCAAAAAGACCCGACAGTTGCTGTTGTTGAAAAGCTGCAGGAAACCCATCAGGAACTTTCCAAAAACCTTGAAAAAGCACAAGAATTAAAAGAATCTTCTCTTGAAATAAAAAAAGAATATGAAGAAAATCTTAATCAAGTAAAAAAAGATAAAAAGAAAACCATAAAAAATATTAAATCTAAATTTGATATGGAAATGCTAGAAGCTCGCGGAGAAATCAAGCAAATTTTAGACGAATTAAGAAAAGAAAAATCTGAAAAAATAGCCCGCCGCGCATATTCCCGCCTTGCAAAACTTGAAGAAGGTTTCCGCAGAGAAATCGACAAGGTTTCAGATAAACAAAAATATCTTGAAATCGACTGGAGCAAAGTTGTCGTAGGAGATACTTTAATGCTCAAAAACCTTCATCAAAAAGTAACCGTTATAGCACTACCTGATAAAAATAACAGATTGTTTGTCGATATGGGGGCTATGAAAATGAAGGTTAAAAAAGATGAACTGGCAGTACTTGATGAAAATTACAAAGAGCCTAACAAGGTTAAAATCCCGGGAACTTCATTTAACAAGTTCGAACTAAGACGTTATGCAATGTCACAAACACTTGATTTAAGAGGATTCAGGGTAGAAGAGGCTCTTGATGAAGTGGAAAATTATCTTGATAAAGCAAGCCTTGCAAACCTTACACCGGTTTATATAATCCACGGGCATGGCACAGGAGCATTAAAACAAGCCGTAAGAGATTTTTTAAAGACATCACCTTACGTTGCAAAGTTCCGCCCGGGTGAAGACTCAGAAGGCGGAGACGGGGTTTGCGTAGTTGATATAAATTAATCTTTATTAAATTTTTAAAATATTATGCAAAAAATAATAAAGTTATGCTATTATATAAGCGTATAAGAACTGGAGTTATATATGGATATCTCAAAATTAAGAAAAGAAAATGAATTGGCAGATTTGTTCTGCTCACTGGCGGAAGTACCGTCACCATCGCTAAAAGAAGAAAAAGTAATTGAGTGGATTTGTGATTATTGTAAAAAGAACGAACTAAATTACGCGTTAGACACTTACAAAAACATCTATATTAATGTTAATGCGACAGATTCAACAAAAGATCCAATCCTGCTCTCATCGCATCTGGATGTTATAGGTGATGATTCGCCTGTTATACCTTACCTTGAAGGAGATTTAATTAAAGCAAAAAACAGGACTCTTGGAGCTGATGATAAAGCTGGCGTTGCTAATGCGCTTTATTTCGCAAAAGAACTAAATAAAAGAACAGACCTGAAACACGGCGGACTTGAAATACTATTCACCAGAGATGA
>URYF01000080.1 GCA_900551965.1 uncultured bacterium | reverse complement strand
AAATACCAAAGGATTTACATTCGCGTTAAAAAATATTTTACCTGCATTCTTACAAAAGAAATTAGCATTTACACTTGTATAAACCTTGATAAGTCCGGCTTCAATCGGAGCTGCTGCTCTAGGTTCAGCACCTGCTGAATCCATCATAGCTTCGGCTTTCATTGAATAATTTCTCATATAATTCAATCCGCCAGCTCTATTTACAGAACAAGAAGTATCAATTGATTTTACACCGCTAATAGTTGTTCCTGCAGCTTCTGCGACAATATCAGCACGTTTTCTTGCATTTTTTGTAGCGGTTGATAATAATTCAGCACACTGGGCATCTTTTTCTGACAGACTAAAATTCAGACTATCAACATTTGTTGCACCCAAAGCTAAAGATTTATCTATCATTTCGGCAATCTTATCAATAGATTTTGTATGAACAATTATATTATTTGAAACTTCATACTTATCAAAATTTCTTTTATTGTTATTATAAGTATATAGCGGATAAGCTGAATAATTTGTAGTTTTAACATAGTCATTATTAACTAAATTTATAGAACTCTTCAAATAAGCATAGACCTTATCTGAAATTTCTTTATTTTTTCTTGTAGCTTCCTGCATAGATTTTTTATCATCAGTTTTAACAGCTATAGAAACTTCAACCGTATCTGGTGCAACCTCTTTTTCTGCAGTATAAGAAACAGAAACATAACCTTTTTTAGGGCATTTTGAAGCACAATCACCATTAATAGCCCCAGCCGGCAATGTTGTTAGCGGAGCTGACAATAAAACAGCACTAAACAATGATGCAACAATAAATTTTTTCATAATTCCTCCTTAAATAATTATTTAACATTTGAAACGTTATCTTCTTCAGATTTCTCTGATTCATTTTTGGGATTAAGAGAAATAGGAGAAGATACAAGTGACGAATCTTTTTCTGATGTAGATTTTTTTAATAGATCTTTATTATTAAGTTCAAATTTATCAGACTTACTGATAACTTTGTTCATCATTCTCATATTAGAACTTATTTTAGCTTTTTGGATGATTGAGTCAAGCTCAGCATCGCTCAATTCTTTAGATTCTTTGAACGACACAGCAAAATTTTGTTTTGCTAGGATACAGTATGTAATAGCAACAATCCCCCAAAGCAAAACACCTTGGAGCAAATTCAGAACCGGAAACATTAAAAGGTTAACAAGGTATGTATTCCACAAATACATCGCAGCATATCCCGGAAATACAACAAACCCAGCAAAAAGACACACTCCGATAAATACCGCTGTTATTAAACCTCTTATACCATCTATTTGAACAATTTTCATACTCTATAAATCCTTTTTATTCTTTTATCATTCCAAGAAAATCATCTTCTGTCAATATTATAACACCTAAATCTTGAGCTTTGTCCAATTTTGAACCGGCATTTTCTCCGGCTAAAACAAAAGATGTTTTTTTAGACACAGAAGAAGAGGTTTTACCGCCGTGCGATTTTATAATAGCGCCTGCTTCATCTCTTGTCATATTTTGTAACGTACCGGTTAACACAAAAGTTTTTCCGCTTAATTTGTCAGATTTTAGTTTAGCCTTTCCCTGAGGATTAATTCCAAGACTTTTCAGCTCCTCAATTAATTTTAAATTATTTTCATTACGGAAATAATTATAAATGGACTTGGCAATAATTTCACCAATTCCTTCAACCTTGGATAATTCTTCAAGCTCCGCCGATTTCAATAAATCTAGAGAAGGGAATTCTCCGGCAAGAATATCCGCCGTTTCTTTTCCGACATGACGAATTCCCATAGCCGTTATCAGCCTTGTTAAGGGACGATTTTTACTTTCCTGGATTGAATTATATATATTTGAAGCCGATTTATCCTTAACTAAATCGAGCTGCAATAAATCTTCTATTGTTAACCTGTATAAATCCACGGAATTTGAAATAAATTTCTTTTCATAAAGCTGCTGAATAAGTGATGGACCGACCTTATCTATATCCATAGCCTCTTTTGAAACCCAGTATTCGATTTTAGCACAAACAATCTGGGCACATTCAGGATTTGAACAATATAAACCAACTTCCCCCTCTCGTTCCATTAGCGGAGCATCGCATGCCGGACATTTTGTCGGCGGAATATACTCAGGCAAAGAGGAATGAATATCAGACTCCATAACCTTGATAACTTTTGGAATAATTTCAGCGGCCTTTTTGATTAAAACGGTATCACCAATTCTTATATCAAGCCTTTTTATCTCATCAAAATTATGAAGACTTGCTCTTGATACGGTTGACCCTGCAAGCTGAACAGGTTTTAAAATCGCAACAGGTGTAATAACACCGGTCTTACCTGTATTCAATTCAATATCTTCAAGAGTTGTTGCAGCTTCTTCGGGTGGAAACTTAAACGCAGTTGCCCATTTCGGAGCACGCGCAGTATAGCCAAGATCCTTTTGAATTGCTATATTATTAACCTTAATTACCACCCCGTCTGTAGCATAATCCAAATCAAACCGCTTTGATTCCCATTCATTACAGTAATCAATAGCCCCTTGAATATCTTTAACAAGCCTGATATTGGGATTTATCTTAAAGCCCAGTTTTTTTAAATACATCATACCGTCATAATGAGTTTTTATCTGACTATCATCAGAATCCTCAAATATTCCGGTATAAGTAAACATAGATAAATCCCGTTTTGCTGTAATCGTACTATCAAGCTGTCTTAAAGAACCGCTGGCGGCATTTCGAGGATTAGCAAAAACTTTTTCACCTTTTTCAAGCGCATCTTCATTAAGTTTTTCAAACGAAGATTTTGGCATAAAAATTTCTCCGCGTACCTCAAGATTTTTTGGCTCAAACAACTTTAAAGGAACAGCTTTTATTGTTTTAAGATTTTGGGTAATATCTTCACCCGTAATCCCGTCCCCTCTGGTCACCCCAAGAGAATAAAACCCGTTATTATAAGTAAGTGCGATAGCAAGCCCGTCGATTTTCAATTCACAAACAAGTTCCAGCTCCTGCTCATACTGCTTGCAAAGTTTCTCATACCAAATTCTCAATTCATGTGCATTATAAGTATTATCCAAACTATAAAGCCTGTATTTATGAGTATGCGGGAAAAACTTTTCACTAACAGAACCAACACGCTCAGTTGGGCTGTCAAAGGTTTTCAGTTGAGGATATTTTGCCTCAAGTTCCTTTAACTCGGCAAACATACTGTCATAGTCAAAGTCACTCAAATACGGGTTGTCTTCAACATAATATTTATAATTACTCTTGTTAATCTCATCTTTTAAAAATTCAACTCTTGATTTTGCAGAATCAGGGACTGTTAAATTTTCAACACTATCATTATTATCAAAAAGATTCATTTGATTTTGCATAACACACACCTGCTAGATAATCATTAAAAGTTCACGAATAACTTTTGTCGCAACTGCAGTAGAAGCTCCACTTACATCATAATCAGGTGCAAGTTCAACCACATCAGCTCCAACAATATTAAAATCTTTCAGATACTTAAACCAACCCACAAGTTCATCAAAAGACATACCGCCGACTTCAGGGGTACCTGTACCCGGCATAATTGAAGTATCAAGACAATCAAGGTCAACTGTTATAAACACATTTTTGCCCTTCAATGAATCAAGATCCGAATACTTATGGCAAAGCGTATTATGTTTTACCATAAAATCCCACTCTTCTTTCATTCCTGAACGAATTCCGATTTGTTTAATATTTTCAGGTTTCACAAACTTTGAAATATGACGAATAACTGCACTATGTGACATTTCTTCACCCATATATTCTTCTCTTAAATCTGTATGAGCATCAAAATGCACTACCGCTAAATTATCATAAAATTTAGAAACAACTTTAACTTCCGGCAATGTCACAAGATGTTCTCCACCTATACCGAAAACTTTTTTCCCGTCACGATAAATATCTTCAACATTTTGCTCAATTTGTTCCAGTGTTTTATAAGTATTACCTAGTGGAAATTCCAAATCCCCGGCATCATGAAAGTTAACCTCTCCAAGTTCTTTATCAAAAACAGGAGAATACTCCTCCAGCCCCCAGCTTGCAAGCCTTATCTGCTCCGGTGCAAACCTTGAACCCGGACGATATGAAACAGTACCGTCAAACGGCAGTCCTAGCATAACTATATCTGATTTATCATAATCAGGATTTTGAGCCATCCAACTTCTATCTAAAAACGGTCCTCTTAACATTTTACTACTCCTTAAAAATATCCCTGTTAATTTATATTTTACTATAAAAATAATTTGGGTTAAATATTTTTTAAGTGGTCAATCATTAAACTAGGCTTTAAAGTAATTCCGATAACATCAATTTGATAATCTTTAATTTTATTTTCTTGAATATAAGACAGTACACCTGTTTTTATATTGCTATATTTAGTTTTTGTGATAGCCTCCAAAGGAGAGCCAAAAGCATTAGTTTTACGAGTCTTAACCTCGACAAATATAATTTTATTTTTCAATTTTGCAATAATATCAATCTCGCAAAGCCGTGAAAAATGAATATTACGCTCTAGTATCTGATACCCGTTTTTAATAAGATATTCACAAGCTAAATCTTCTCCAATGCTGCCAAACTCACGGTTATTCAATAATTACCCCCCTTTTAGCCCGCATCTTGCATATATTGAAAGGTCAATTAGCTTTTCTACATCATTAACTCTGCAATTTTTACTCCAGCGGGAAGGACAAATATCAATTCCTCCGCGGCGGGTATAAAGAGCACACACAAATAATTCAGCATCTTCGCCTAATATATCGTAAAGTCTTTTATAAATCATCTCACAACATTCCTCATGGAAGTGAAATTCAGAGCGGAATGACACCAGATACTCTACAAGCGATTCTTCAACTATATGTTTATCTGATTTGTAATATATAAAAACGTCGCCAAAATCAGGCTGATGGGTAACCCTGCAATTTGAACGCAGAGAATCAAACATCAAATAATATTCCTGATGCTCAGATTTATGTTCAGCTTCAAGAACCTCCGGAGCTTCTTTATATTTTGAAAACTTTAAAGATTTTTCATCTACCTTTTCTAATATATTTTTAAAATCTCCAAAAATTTCAACGCGTTTTGAATTATTTTCAATAAAATTAACCTCAACATCTGCATGAAGTTTTTCACTCAAATCCCTCGTAATAATATTTTTACAGGTTTCAAGGCAATCTTTAATATCAGAGCCGATTTTAGACATATTAAACGAATTTAAATACAATTTTAATGACTTAGATTCAATAATATAATCGTTATCACATTTATATCGGAGTTTTAAAATTCTTGTAACCGGAAGCCCGTTTTGTGTTAATACAGAAAATTCAAAAGCATGCCAAACATCAAAACCTTCAAAAGGTAAATTCTCATTTTCTATACCATACTGTTTTCTATTTTCAAATCTGGGCACAGCAACAAGCAACGAAGCATCATAAAATTCACTGCCTTTACTTTTTTTACCTAAATGTGCCGAAGCTATTTTATCCGTCAACATATCCATAGCATAATTTTAACATAAAAAAAGCACCTGAAATCAGGTGCTTTTAAATCATTTACCCTTGCAATTATGCAATTTCTTCATAAGCCGCAGGATTATTTAATAAATCATAATTAATTTCGTTTTCATTATCTGCAATAGTTGCAGCAACTACAGTATCAGAAGTTACATTTAATGTTGTTCTCAACATATCCGTAATTCTTTCGATTGTAAATAAGAATGCAAAACCTGCAACAAGCTGTTCCGGACTCAAGCCCATTCCGTTAAGAATCAGAGCTATAGTAATCAAGCCGCCGCCAGGAATACCGGCACATGTACTTGATGCTACAATAGCCAGAATAGCAATCTGAACGATTAAGAACGGATCAAGCGGTACTTGATAAGCTTGTGCGAGGAAAATTACAGCAACAGTTTGCAATAAAGCCGTACCGTCAAAGTTTAATGTAGCACCGAGCGGTAAGACAAAACTTGAAATT
>URYF01000079.1 GCA_900551965.1 uncultured bacterium | reverse complement strand
TTTCTAAATATTTCTTAATATTATTTCAACTAAAAAGACTCCCAAAATATTGAGAGTCTTTTTTAAATATTTTAACTATTAAGAAATTATGATTTTAAAGATTCAACCAATTCAAGAATTGCAGACTCTTGAACCAGAATTTCTTCAATTCTGTCTTTTGTTTGTTTTATTAACTCTGCCGGTGCATTTGCTGCAAATTTAGGGTTATTAACTCTACCTTCGAGAGATTTTCTTTCACCCTGTAATTTTGCAAGTTTTTTCTCTTGTCTTGCAATTTCAGCATTAAAATCAATTAAATTTTCAAGCGGAATAACTATCTTTGAAGCAGATACTACAGCTGATGCTGATTTTTTTGCAACAGGCACGCTGTCATCAGCATAAGTAATATTTTCAACTTTTGCCATACGCTTAATATAGCTTTCTATAGCCTCAAATACCGGTTTTTCATCCTTTACTGCACGGATTTCAATGTCAAATTTCAAAGACATTGCAATATTGAAGCTTTGACGTACATTTCTTAAAGACTTAATAGTTTCAAATACAAGTTCCATTTCCTTGGCTTCAATTGGGAATGAAAGATTATCGCTATAAACAGGATAATCAGCAAGCATAATTGCTTTATATTCACTGTTTTTAGGGACAAGCTGCCATACTCTTTCTGTAATATGCGGCATAATCGGATGAAGCATTCTCAAAGACATGTCAAGAACGTATCTTAAAACCCTTTGAGTATTAAGTTTTATAGATTCATCTTGAAGTTGAACTTTTGCGATTTCAACATACCAATCACAATATGAATTCCAGAAGAAATCATATAAAATATGTGCAGTTTCACCAATTCTGTAATTTTCAATGTTGGCATTAACCTCTTTTGCTGTATTATTTAACTTATCTAAAATCCACTTATCTGCAATAGTAAGTTTTGACAAATCAATATCATTATTATCAACACCATCGAGATTCATTAATACAAATCTTGATGCGTTCCAAATCTTATTAGCAAAGTTTCTGCCATATTCAAAACGTTCATCACTAATTTTAATATCCTGTCCGCCATAAGTACACAATGATGTCATCGTAAATCTTAAAGCATCACAACCATATTTATCAATAATAACGACAGGATCTATAGTGTTACCTTTTGATTTTGACATTTTCTGCCCTTTTTCATCGCGAATTAAGCCATGGATATAAACAGTTGAAAACGGAGCTTTTCCGGTAAATTCCAAGCCCATTGTTATCATTCTTGCCACCCAGAAGAAAATAATATCAAAACCGGTTACAAGCGTAGTTGTAGGATAGAATTTTTTAAAGTCTTCACTTTCAGTATTAGGCCAGCCCATGGTTGAAAACGGCCATAAGCCTGACGAGAACCATGTATCAAGGACATCTGTTTCTTGTTCCCATATTGACGGATCAGGATTTTCCTTAGCTACAATCATTTCTCCAGTTTCTTTATTATGATATGCAGGAATCTGATGTCCCCACCATAATTGACGAGAAATACACCAATCTCTTATATTTTCCATCCAGCCAAGATAATTCTTTTCCCAACGTTCAGGAATAAATTTAATACGACCGTCTTTAACCGCGGCAATTGCTTCTTGTGCCAATGGTTTCATCTTAACGAACCATTGTTCTGAAAGTAACGGCTCAATAGTTGTTCCGCATCTTTGACATTTGCCGACATTATGCTCATGGTCTTTTACTCTCAATAGAGAATGATTGTCCTCAAGCATTTTTATAATTTGTTTTCTTGCTTCATATCTATCAAGACCATGAAGATTCGATGGAACCTCTCCGCATGCTTTCATCTTACCTTGTTCATCAATAACCCAAATAGGTTTAAAATTATGACGTTTACCAACCTCAAAGTCGTTAGGATCATGAGCCGGAGTAATTTTAACAGCACCTGTTCCAAAATTCTTATCAACATACTCATCTGCAATAATCGGGATTTCGCGACCGGTCAAAGGTATAACTACTGTTTTGCCTATTAATTCAGAATATTTATGGTCGCTTGGGTGAACAGCAATCGCCACATCTCCAAATATAGTTTCAGGTCTTGTCGTTGCAACAATAATAGCACCTGATTCACCTTTTAATGGGTAAGATATTTCCCATAAATGCCCCTGTTCAGTTTCATATTCTGTTTCAACATCTGAAATTGCCGACTGACAGCGAGGACACCAGTTTACAATATAAGCCCCTTTGTAAATCAATCCTTTTTCATAAAGTCTTACAAAAACTTCTTTTACAGCTTCGGAACAACCTTCATCAAATGTGAATCTTTCTCTTGATCTGTCAAAAGAGGCACCGAGACGTTTACACTGGTCAAGGATTCTTGATTTATGAGCATTAGCCCAGTCCCAAGTTTCTTCAAGGAATTTTTCACGACCAAGGTCATGACGAGATACCCCTTGTTCTCTCAATTTTTTCTCTACAACGTTTTGAGTAGCAATACCGGCATGGTCAGTCCCGGGAACCCATAGAGTTTCAAAACCGCTCATTCTATGGTATCTGACTAAAATATCCTGTAATGTTTCATCAAGAGCATGCCCCATATGCAAAACTCCAGTTACATTAGGAGGTGGGATTACAATAGAATAAGGTTTCTTTGGACTTTTTGCATCTGCCTTGAAAAATTCATTATCTTCCCAAAACTTGTATATACTGTCCTCAGTTTCTTTTGCATTATAAACTGTAGGTAAATCTTCAATTTTTGTTGCTTGCATTTTCTACTCCTCATATTTTGAAAGTGTCTATAATAAAAGAATAGCACAAAATAATCTTTCAAAATCCTAATGTAACAAAAGTTGTAAATTATTGAAAAAGGATATAATATATGTTATACTAATAAAATAAGGATTATCTATTATCAATGGAGTTTGAGTATGAACATCAAAAATAAAAAACACGCATATACTTTAGCTGAGATTATGCTTGTAATACTTGTATTGACAATTATTTTTGCAGCATTTGCACCTATGTTTACAAAAAGGGCACTGACCGCAACTAAAGGTAAGTATGCAGTATGGTCTTATGCGGATCCTGACAGTTTGGATGCGTATACAGACCCCGGGGATCCAAGTTTGACAGGTCAATTATTTTTTGGATTGACTCCAACAACAAAAGATGCTGTTCAAGAAGACTTTCTGCCTAAAGCGAAGTTAGTTATCCGCTCAGGGGAAGTAACTTCAGCTAAAGTAGTCCAACGTCAACTACAGTTTAGATATGGCCGGGATTCATCGGAAGATGCCGGAAGTTTTGCAGGTTCTTGGCTTGTACTTAATAATAACATGCTGCTTGGTGGCGGATATAAAAACATTGTAAAGACTTCAAATGGAGCAAAATATAATGTTGCAGTCGGTTATAGTGCATTAAATGCTTTAAATACAGGCACCAGTAATACCGCTTTAGGAGCTTATGCTTTACAAAAACTTCAAAGCGGTAAAAATAATGTGGCACTTGGTTATCAGGCTGGGTACTCCATAACTAGCTCAGCTAAAAATACTTTATTGGGTTCATCTGCAGGTTATAAATTAACAGGAAAAGATAATACTTTTATTGGTTATAATGCAGGGCAGGAGGCTACATCTGGGGAATTTAATACTTTTGTTGGTGCATATGCCGCTCACAATAGCAGATCAGGTTCAAAGAACGTAGCGATAGGTTATAAGGCTTTAGACCAGTTAAATTCAGGTGAGAACAATACAGCCTTAGGCAGTTTTGCTTTAGAAAACCTCACTGAAGGAAGCAATAATGTAGCTATAGGATTTAATGCCTGTGGGGAATTAAAAAAAGGGTCAAATAAAACTTGTATTGGTTATAATGCTGGTCCTCACAGTGGCTCCGCGGCAGATAATTATATCGGTGTTACCGCAGGGAACGATGATTATATAAGAACTTATATAGGTTCCAAACCTAATCCAGAAAATTTTGGAGGGGATGCTGTACTTGAAATCCACAACTTATCATCCCAAACAATTGGTATTATGGAAGCTTCAAATAATAGCAATCCTTCTGATGCTACCACTGTAATCAATGGAAACTTAATCGTAAAAGGACGGCCTTATTTTACAGTAGGGAATGCTCTTCAACATTTTTATGATGTACAAAATGGTGATATCTCTTATTATGGTTATAAAGATACAACTGACTATAGGTATGCAGAATGTACAAACAGCCTGCAGGGACCGTGGTCAAGCTGGAAAGATGCCTGCGTGCAACTAGGGACAAATGATGTAACCTCAGACAGGCGCCTTAAAAATATTACGACTCGTAATAACACCGGACTTAGTGCTATCCAAAAGTTAAAAGTATATAACTATACATTTAAGAACGATCCTAAAAAATTACCACAAATCGGTGTTATGGCGCAGGATCTTCAGAAAGTATTCCCTAACTCTGTATTTGAAGGTGAAGATGGCTATCTTCGTATAAAATGGGATGAAATGTTCTATGCTGCAATTAATGCAATTAAAGAGTTAGATCAAAAAATTGTTGCTCTTGTTAAGAGAACTACTAATGTTGAAACTCAAATATCAAAGCTTGAAAAAGAAAATATTGTATTAAAATCTCAAGTTGATTCATTAACAGCAAGGGTTAACAAATTGAAAGCTCAATAAACTTACGATTAAAATAATAAAAAAAGATCCGCTTATCATTGCGGGTCTTTTTTATATTAACTTTTATTATAAGTTAACTCTTCAAAATTTGATTTAATAAATTCTTTGAACTAAACTATAAGACAAATGGAGTGCCGGGTTGGAATTTGAAAACTTACCGGCGTAGAAAATAAATTAAGGAGAAAAAAATGACACCAAGAAATTTTTTATTTACTTCTGAATCAGTTACAGAAGGACACCCTGACAAAGTTTGCGACCAAATATCAGATGCAATCTTGGATGAATTCTTATCAAAAGATAAGCAATCAAGAGTTGCCGCTGAAACAACCGTAACTACAGGTATGGCATTAGTTTGCGGAGAAATAACAGCAGATTGCTATGTTGATATCCCACAAGTTGTAAGAAACACTATTAAAAATATCGGCTATATAGGTTCAAATGCCGGCGGTTTTGATGCTGACACATGTGCGGTATTAACCAGTATTGATGAACAATCAACTGATATCGGGAATGGAGTTAACAAAGCATTTGAATCAAGAGAAAATAATGCTGATACATCTACTGTAGAAACAGAAGAACTTGGCGCAGGTGACCAAGGTATTATGTTTGGTTACGCTTGTAATGAAACCCCTGAACTTATGCCATTACCAATAAGCTTAGCCCATAAACTTTCTTACAGATTAGCTCAAGTTAGAAAAATGGGACTTGTGAACTATTTAAGACCGGATGGTAAATCACAAGTTACAGTTGAATATGTTGATGGAAAACCGGCAAGAATTCATACCGTATTAATTTCTACTCAACATAATCCGGCAATAAACGGAATTTCAGATAACCAAAAAGTTCAAGAAATTATTAAATCCGACTTGAAGAAATTAGTAATTGAGGCAGTATTTGAAGGTGAACAAATTAAACCCGATGCAAATACAATTATTTTGATTAACCCATCAGGAAGATTTGTAATCGGCGGACCTCAAGGCGACTCAGGCTTAACAGGTCGTAAAATCATTGTTGACACATACGGCGGATATTCAAGACACGGCGGCGGAGCTTTTTCAGGTAAAGATCCAACAAAAGTTGACAGATCCGCAGCATACGCTTCTCGTTATGTAGCTAAAAATATTGTAGCATCTGGACTTGCTGAAAAATGTGAAATAGAATTAGCATACGCAATCGGGGTTGCAGAACCTATCTCAATCATGGTTGATACTTTTGGAACAGGTAAGATTTCTGATGATGAAATTTCAAAACTTGTTTCTAAGAATTTCGACCTTAGACCTGCTGCAATTATCAAACAATTTGATTTAAGAAACCTACCATCTAAAAATGGCGGTAAATTCTACCAATTGTTAGCAGCTTACGGTCATATGGGACGTACTGATATTGATGTGCCTTGGGAACATATTGATAAAGCTGAAGCTTTAAAATCT
>URYF01000078.1 GCA_900551965.1 uncultured bacterium | reverse complement strand
ATTGAAAGAGGCGAAGCCTGATGGACTTCGCCTCTTTTCTTTGAATCTATGTAAATATAATTATTCTGCATGGATAGCAGAGAAACAATCTTTGCAATAGACTTCTTTCCCTGGAATTGGTTTGAACGGAACCTGAGTTTGCACACCGCATTTTGAACAAACAGCGTCATACATTCTTCTTTGTCCGCGTCTGTTGTTTTGTCTGCGGGCTTTGCGGCAGTCAGGGCATCTTTTGGGTTTGTTTACAAGCCCTTTTTCTGCATAAAATTCCTGTTCGCCTGCTGTGAAGATGAATTCTTTACCGCAATCTTCACATACTAATTTTTCGTCTTCGTACATTGTTTTTCTCCTGATTGTGTACTTTTAGGTTAATGAATAACCATTGGTTATCATTTCATTATACACTATTTTGAAATTCTTGCAAGTATGTTTTGAAATTTAACGCTTAAATCTTGAAATGTGTTTTTGAACTTTTCTATTTTCGACAATATTACCGTCTTTATCTATATAGTGTTCTTTATGGCTGTTGTCAGCGTGTCCTGTTTTCTTCAATCGTTTTTGGGTTTGTTTTTCTTCTGTTTTTACTGCTCTCTCTTTTATTCTAGGAATTTGGGCTTCAAAATCCTCCAGGTTGATTCTTACAAGTTCAGATCTTGCATCAAATTCGTTTTTAAGGACTGTTATATAATCTGCAAGGGTTGCGGCATCTTGCGTTCTTCCTAAATCTGTCCATTTGTTTGCAATATTAGTAAGATCAGATATTTGCTTTTGGATATATGTCGGTATATTAATATCTGTATCAGTTATAAATTTATCAATAGGGGTATCTGTTTTAAGGTTATTCATTCTTTTTGTTGTTAGAATAGTTACTTTGAGTGTGCTTAAATCTTGAACTGATTTGTCCCCATTTTCACGTGCTTCACTTTCTTTGCGGAAAGCTGTCTGCGGGTGGATATGATCATCCGTTCCAACAGACGGTTCCAGCAGCCTTAGACCGATTTCTTCCGAATCTCTGGTAATCCTGATATATTCTTCTGTTTCATATTGATAGCGAAGTTTGTATGGCTGCGAATATTTGACAATAAATGCGTTAATTGAATCGGAGGATTGTGGCAGTTTTTTAGCTGTTTTAATAATTTTGCTTTTAAGTTTGGCATTGGATATTTTTAAATTTTTTAGTTCATTTAAAAATATTTTTCTGCTGAAACGTTCTTCAGGAATAGGATCAGGTTCAAATATTTTGTCAAAAGAGTTTTGAATAACTTTTCGAGTTTCTATATATTCTTTTCTGGGCAAGGTTCTTATCATCAGGTTTATTTTATTCAAAATATTGCTTTGCTTTTTTATTAGAATCTGCTCAGCTTTTGGGTATTTTAGTTTTAACAATTCTTGTAATGTTAAATCCGGATGTTTTTTAGACAAAGTTTCAAGTATTGAAAAAATTTCTTTTTCAATTGGAAACATTTGATTTTTGTAGTCTTTTAAAGCTTTTATTGCAACAGAACTTTTTTTGTTTAAATCTCCTTGAGCTTTCAGAATATCAACATTTTCTCTAGGAATCAAAACGATATCAGAATAGGCATCAGAAATTCCTTCTCTTAATAACTTTTTAAAAAAAGTTTTTGTAAATTTTGTTTCAAATTCGCTGCTTATATAAGCAGCTCCGCCCAGAAAGTTTACACTTCTGCGCGGAGCTGTAATGTTTTCTGCTGAATTTATTGAAGTTTTACAAAAAGTATCATGAAGCGGGATTTTACTTTGCCATACATTGCTGATGTATGACCGTGTTTGCAGGGGTTTTGCATTGTTGATTGTTTTATACCCTATTCTACTATTTGTAATTTGAATTTTTGCAATATCCATGTGTTTAATAAAACTTCTGAATTTTTTTTTTGTTATCAGTATTGTAAAGATTAATTGCTTTTGCTTAATACTGAAACATTTACTCCCGGAGGTTGAATATATAATGGTTTAAGTTCCTGCCATTTACATTCTTGTCTGTTTAATTTTTCCAATGTTAATCTTGCCAGAATTTCTCCCAGAGGGTATTCACTCTGCTGGTATGAGGTTCCGCCAAGTTCCTTTTGTAATTTATCATCTGTTATAAGATAGTATTTTTTTTCTGCTAACAGATTTTTTATTTCTTCAAGCTGAACTGCACCGTGAATTTTTTCATCATAATACAGATACCCTGAATTTTTTCTTGCATCAAGCGCGACCATAACCGGTTTATCCTGATTGTCGCCGATGTGAGATAAAATCTCAAGAGAAGATATTCCGCATGCTTGTATATTTAGCTGCTGAGCCATCATTCGTGCAACAGTTGTGCAGGCTCTTATACCCGTAAAGCTCCCGGGTCCGTCATTTGTACCGATAGCTGATAAATCTTGCGGAGTTAATCCGTTTTCGTTTAAAACTTCTTTGATTGTTGAAATTAAAAATGCTGAATGATATTTATTATCCTGATTTGTCACTATTTTTGATGTTAGAATTTTATTATCTTCGGCCAGTGTGACATACATTTTGTCTAAACAGGTATCAAATACTAATATTTTCACTATTGTAATCCTTTTATAATATTAATACATTCATCTCCAAAACCTTCAAAGCTATATTTTCTATAATCGTTATCTTCGTAGGTTACATTGATTTTCACATGATTGAACGGGAATTCATCTTGAGAAAATTCAGCCCATTCAACGAAGGTTATTTGTCTGCCTTCAGAATATTCACGAAGTTCATCAGTAATGGTCTTAACACCTTCGTCTTCAAGTCTGTATAAGTCAAAATGATACATCGGGAGTTTGCCGCCGTGGTATTCGTTTAGGATAACAAAAGTCGGGCTTGTAACTTTTTCTGTTATTCCTATGGCTCTAGCGGCTTCTTTTACAAATGCGGTTTTACCGGCTCCGATTTCTCCGTATAAATTTATAAAACAACCGTTATCTTCAATTAATTTTGCAAATTTATATGCAAGTTCTTTAGTTTCTTCCAAATTTTTACATGTTTTTTCATATCTATTCATAGTGAACTACTACCTTATTTCTGCCTGTATTTTTTGCTTCGTAAAGTGCTTTATCAGCTTTTTTGAGCAGGTCCTCGTCATTATCAGTATCTTTTACTTCATAAATTCCAAGGCTCATTGTTACTTTTATTGTTTTAACGTCACTTTCCGGATTTGTTTTTGAAATATCAATAGATTTATTTTCAATTGTTTTTCTAAGACGTTCTGCTACCATTTGTGCTTCTTCAATTTTTGTAAAAGGAAGAAGAATTGAGAATTCTTCTCCGCCGTATCTGCCGGCAATATCGTATTCTCTGAGTTGACCTCTTATGACTTTAGCGATAGTCTTTAGAACTAAATCTCCTGTCACATGACCGTATGTATCGTTTACTCCTTTGAAAAAGTCTATATCTGTCATTATTCCGCACAATGGTGCCTTTTGACGTTTTGCATTTGAAACTTCCTGTTTGATACGTTCTTCAAGTTGTCTGCGATTGTAAAACCCTGTTAAAGCATCCAGTGTTGCGTGTTTTAATATTTCTGCGTAAACATTGGCTCTGTTGATTGTTGTTGCAATTTGTGATGTTAACTGGGTTAAGTAATCAATGTCTTTTTCTGTAATTTTTTCATTTGTGCTTTTTGCAACAAGAATACCGACGTCTTTTCCTTCGCTTTTAAGAGGAAGGGCAAGAGTTTTTTTATCATCTGTGAAAACTTTTTCTTCAAAATTATTTATAATATCAAGTATTTTAGGGTCTTTGCAAGCTGTCGGCCAGGATAGAACATTAACCCCTGTCAATTCATTTTTCAAGAAAATATACACCAGATAATCTTCAAAAAATTTGTCAATCATTTCACCGATAATTGGTATTACGTAGTTTAATTCGTACTGGGTTTCAATGATTTTTGCAATATTTTTCATAGTTTCGTGAAAATTGATATTTTTTTGCATTTTTTCACTCAGGATAATGTTTTGAACTTTTAGTGATATAAACGGAGAAGCTATTTGCAAAAATTCACGAAGTTCATCACTATCACTTGAAAAACACAAATATCCGATGCTTTTTTTATGTTTAAAAATCGGGTATTTTATACATTCTTTTTCTATAATTGGAGAATCTATATATATTTTGTTATTTGTGTCGATAGAAAAATTTTCAATTTCAAAATTATCTGAAAAAAAAGTCCTTAACGAATTAAGCAGTGATTTTTCACTGTAGCTTTCATTAAGAACTTTTGAAAGTTTTTCTATTTTAGTTAACAAATTTAAACCTCAACCTGTTCTGCGATTTCATCAGGGATATCACAGTTTGCGTAAACATTTTGAACATCGTCCAATTCTTCCAATCTGTCGATTAATCTCATAACAGAAGTTGCAGTTTTTAAATCTGTTATTTCAATATTGTTTTGCGGAATTCTTGTTAATTCGGCAGCTGTACTTTTGAAGCCTTCTTTTTCAAGACCTTCAACAACTGTTTGGAAATTTTCAACCGATGTGATAACTTTGTAACAGTCTTCATCTTCTGTAACGTCTTCTGCATCAAGGTTTATGGCAGCTTCAAATAATTTATCAAAATCGACATCTGTATCAAATTCGATACTGCCTTTTCTGTCAAACATCCAGCTTACACAGTTAGATTCACCTAAATTTCCGTTGTATTTAGTAAAAATACTTCTAACATCTCCGGCAGTTCTGTTTCTGTTGTCTGTCATAGCTTCTAATACAACAGCAACACCGCCTGCTGCGTAACCTTCGTATGTTAATTCTTCATAGCTGTCAGCACCGCCTGCGCCGGCTCCTTTATCAATAGCTCTTTTAATATTATCATTTGGCAGACCTGCAGCTTTAGCTTTTTCAATAGCTGTTCTTAAACGGAAGTTTCCGGAAGGATCCGGTCCGCCAAGCCTTGATGCTACAATAAGTTCTCTTGAATATTTCTGGAATACTACGGCTCTTTGAGAATCTGTTTTAGCCTTTTTATGTTTAATTGTTGCCCATTTGGAGTGTCCTGACATCTTTTACACCTCTTATTATACTGTCTTTAATATTGATGATATCAAAAACGGGTTTCATTTTCAAGGATGATTATTTGGCACTTATATACCAAATTCCACTAAATGAAAAAACGTACGTAACAACAAGCGACAGCGAAGCAGTCCTGATAATTTTATTCAAACCAAAAAATGATACAGGATTGCTTCGAAAATCATAGATTTTCTCACAATGACGATAATGTTGGTGGAAACATGTATATAACTCCCGATTTTTGTTACTTTAAGTTTACAATTTGTAATATATAGTAAAATCAGAGCAATAATATACTTAAAAATTTCTTTATATGAATATATAGGTGAAATAAAGAAAGTAACGAAAGGATTTTTGTATGGGGTTATTTGGAATTGTAAAAGGTGTTGGAAAGCTTATAGGAACATCTAAAAGTGGAACTAAAGTTTATAAGCAGCTGGGTAAAGACGGTACCGAGGTTATCCGTTCGTATAAGGGTGGTAGCTTGTTTAAAACTATAACAAAAACTCCTGTAAAAAATGATTGCAGAGGACATTTTAATCCATACGTGTCTACAGGTCATAAAATTGTTGTAAAGAACGCTGAAACCGGTATCAATGCAGAAATAAAGAATCTAAATGTAAATTATCAGCGTCGCTTTAGTCAGTATAATACTTCTTTTGACCCCGGTATTCGAAAAGAATTCAGCATCTGCCGGTTTAAAGACGGGCGGGATTATGACGCCTATTATAGAGTTTCCAATGATAACTTTTTAGGTCAGACTGTCAAAAAATATAATAATGAACACAGTTTTCCATATTATACTCGTTCCGAATGGAAGGCCGGTTTGAAATCTCAGTTGCCGATAACCAGTACTTATGTAGATGTTCAAAATTATAAAATGCCAAATGGAAATACCGTGACCGGTTTGTTTGGCAGAGATTCTTATATTAGTCCGATGACAGGTAAAAAGGTTTCTCATACTAAGTTAAAGGGGCACGAGATTGCCATTGTCCCGAATATTGATGGTAAAGTTCATGTGAAAGCTGGATATAATATAATCGAATAATATATTTATACAAAGCGGCGGCTTGGAATACTCC
>URYF01000077.1 GCA_900551965.1 uncultured bacterium | reverse complement strand
CAATCTAAGGTTAATAAAGCTGCAATGAAAGAAGTTTCCGCTCATGCTAAGGACGGCAAGATACCGATAGGCGGAATGTCTAAAGACGGTAAAATGTGGGATGGATTTATGACAGTTGATGAATTTAAGAAAAATCTTGATAAGAAAACTCAGATTTCTGCGTTGATAACTGGTGCTATGGCTGCGGTTGCAACATCTGTGGTTTCCGGTTTAACACTGCTTCTTCGCGGCAAGGTTAAGGTTAAGTAAAATAGGTTCAGTTTTTGGCGTTACAAGATGCTCGCTGCACGGGGTATTGTACTACTGATTACCTTAAATTGTTTAATATAAAAAGAACCGCTGTAATTGTTTACAGCGGTCTAATTATCGATTTAATATAAAAATTTTAATTAATCTTCAATAGCTTTAACTTCTTCAGCTTCTTCTTCAACTGTTTCTTCATTTAAATCAGTACGGATTGAAGCTTTATCTGAAGAGATGTTTTTGTCTTTTAATTTAGTAATTTGTCTTGCTAACTTGTCAGCTAATAAATCAATACTTGCATACATTGATTCAGCAGCTTCTTCGCAGCGAATACTTCCGGTATTTGTTTTGCAAATAACTTCTGCGATATGTTTGCCTTCCGCTGCAGGATTTTTAATTACAGACAAAACAACATCAATACCTTGGATTTGGTCATAACGAGTTGCTACTTTACCAATTTTTTCTTTTACGTAAGCTTTGATTGCTTCTGTAATTTCAATGTTTCTTCCGTTTACATGTATGTGCATCTAAAACCTCCAATTTTCAATACTGCTTTGTTAGTATAACACAGTTTGAATAATTTTTAAAGAGCAAATTGATTATTCGTCTGCTAAAAATTGCGGTAATTCTACATCCGGAGTTCCGATAACTCTTACTAATTCTAAAACAGATGCTTTCATTTGACATTTTTGTGATGAACCGCTGAAGAAATCTCTGTAAAAGCACCCTTCACAATTGCAGCCTCTTTTGTAGCACTCTAACGCTGTTGTAGTCCAACGTCTAACAGCAACAGCTCTTCCCATATCCCTACTTCTAAACAATGTATAAATCTCCACTTGTCTTGTTAACTATCCGATATTGATATCCTGAATATATATCAAAAAATCTCCCCTAAAGCCGTCTATATCAATAACTCCCGACTTCATATTTTTATTATAGAAAATAAGAGTTATTTTTCAAGGTCGGAACATGTTGTTATGAAGTTTTGTAACATATAGCTAAAACCTTACTATATCAAGAGTTTTAAAAAATAAAAGTGCTTAAAACCATGACTGGACATGATTTTGGATTTTTTATTCTATTGAAAACCATGATTTGACATGGTTTCGCATGGTTTTGAGTCTTATTAAGATTTGTAAATTATTTTTAATATTGCTCTGTCGGGCATGCCCGATTGTGTAGTGTTAATCTGTAAAAAGAAGAATATTAATAATTTTGGTTTAATCAAAAGGGATCCGATTTCATATTTGAAATCGGGTCCCTTGTTTTCGGCTGGTATCCGGTGAATCCCTGGATAAATCGTTTCATGCTCAACGATTTGCAGCCGTTTGTATTCCTGCCGCTAAATTGCATGCCCCTTTAGTCAGGGGAGAATTCGGTATTTGGAATACAAATTTAGGATTTATCATTTATTGTTAATTTTTTTGGTGCTTTTGTTTCGATATTCTGTTTTGGCACTGTTACTGTTAAAACTCCGTCTTTATAATCAGCGGTTGCATCTTCAGATTTTATTGGCTGGTCAAAAGATATTGTTCGCTGATATTTACCGTAGCGAAACTCTGATGTATGGTAGCGTGCATTGTGTTCTTCTTGTTGCTTCTCTTCTTTTTCTTCGTGGGTTTCTGCACTTATTGTCATAAAGTCATTATCCATTTCAACTTCAATGTTATCTTTTTTTACCCCGGGCAGCTGGACTTTAATCTTATAATTATCTTTGTTTTGAACAACTTCAACTGCAGGTCTGAGCATTGAGTTTTTGATTATATTCAACGGGTGTCCAAATGTGTGTGTGAAAAATGTATCTCGTAAAAAATTATCAAGTTCCTGATGTATGCTGTCAAAGTATAATTCAGGTTCGCGTACTATTAAATCGTGTTTCATTTAAAGCTCCTTTCTATATAAAGATATCTGTTTTTTTCTTATTTAACATTGTGCCGTGGGTTAGTCTTTAATTTTAAAAGTTTATACTTTATGGCAATAGTTTTTTCCTTTGTTAAAAAAATAATTTATAAAAAGGAGAAATTCATGTCGTGTAAAATGTTATTTTTTGATTATAGAGAGTCAGAGAAAAATTTTTTCAAGGAACATCATTTTGAAAACTTTGATATAAAATTTTTCGAAGAAAGTTTGAACGAGGTTACGCTTGAATCGTTGGATAAAGAAGATTTGGAAAACGCGATGATTATAAGCGTTTTTATAACTTCAAATGTTGATGAAAAGATTATATCGAAGTTTAAAAATTTACGTATAATTTCTACCCGTTCAACAGGTTATGACCATATTTGCTTAAATTCTTGTGCAATGAAAAATATTGCGCTTGTTAATGTTGAAGCATATGGTAATACTACGGTTGCTCAATATACGATGGCACTTATTTTAATGCTTGTGAGAAAACTTTATCAGGCAATATCTTCTCAAAAAGATATCAAACCTAAATATGGAGATTATTGCGGAAGAAATTTGAACAATTTGACTATAGGTGTTATTGGGACGGGTTCCATAGGTTGTGCTGTGTGTAATTATTCAAAAGCTTTTGGAATGAAAATTCTTGCCTATGATGTTCGCCAAAGGAATGATTTGATTAATGAAACTAATGTTGAATATACGGACTTGGATTATCTTTTGAAAAATTCAGATATTATTACTCTGCACCTTCCAAATAACAATGAAACTTATCACATGATTGGACGTGAACAGTTTGAAATGATGAAAGACGGTGCTTATTTTGTAAATGTTTCACGTGGTGAACTTGTTGATACGGAGGCTTTATTAGAATTTGCCAAGAACGGTAAATTTGAAGGGATTGCACTTGATGTTGTTGCTTGTCCTGTGTCAGATTCAGATAATAAAGGTGAAAACAGATCAGCGGTAACTTGTGTGGAAACTTCTGAAACTGTTCGCGAGTTATCTAAAATGCAAAATGTTATTTTAACTCCGCATATGGCTTATGATACACAAGAAGCTATTGATTATATTTTAAATTTAACGTTTAAAAGTTTATCAGATTATGTTCAAGGCGGGCGTGCGAACCGTGTTATCTGAGTTTCAAAGGGACTATTTTTGCATAATTTGTGCAGAAATAGTTCCAAAAAGATAACTGCATTTTTTTACATATTTAAATCCGTGGGTTTCAAATTCGCGGATTAATTCATCTGGGTTTGGAAATTCCTTTTTCGAATTAAGAAGATATTTATAATGTTCGGAATTTTTCCCGCTGATTTTTGCAATAAGCGGAACAAGTAAATCAAAAATTTTGCTGAAATGATTATGATTTCCAAAATCGATTTGTAAAAATTTACCGCCTTTGTTTAAAACTCGATAAATTTCATCAAGTGCTTTTGAGCGTTTTTTTATATTTCTGAGCCCAAAACCCATTGTTATATAATCAAATTCGTCTTCACTAAACGGAATCTCGGTACAGTCTGCTTGTACAAAAACCCCTTTAGGATTTTTAGTTTTGGCAATTTTTAACATGTTTTGTGAAAAATCCAATCCGATAATTTTTGCACGAGGGTAGAATCTTGTGATAATTTTTGTGAAATCTCCGGTTCCGCAGCATAGGTCAAGAATCATTGTACGCGGCTTTATACCGAGTTCTTTCACTGCCAGATATTTTAGTAAAAAATGGGTACCAAGTGATATAAAATTATTCATTTTATCATAATATGGTGAAATTTCATCAAACATATTTTTTATTTTTTGCGGATTTTTATCGCATGCCATAATGTAAACTCCATTGCGTAATTTTTGTTTCAGCCATATAATTATATTATGAAAATTGCTTTTGTGCCAATAGATAATAGACCGGTATGCTATACGCTTCCAAAACTTGCAGCAGCGCTTAATTCAGAGATTGAATTTTATGTCCCTGACAGAAAACTATTAGGCGGGCTGCAAAAGATTGCCGATATTGAAGGCTTGTTTGAATGGCTTGTATCACTTAATGATGTTGACGCAATTATTCTTTCATTGGATACACTTGCTTATGGCGGATTAATCCCGTCAAGAAGATGCCCTGAAACTTTTGAAGAAATTAAAACAAGAATTGAAACTTTGAAAGAAATTTTGGAAGATAAAAATTGTAAAGTATATGCATTTTCAAGTATTATGCGGATTTCAAATAACAATTATAATGAGGAAGAAAAGGAATACTGGGCACAATGGGGCAAAAAGATTTTTAAATACTCTTATCAGACAGATAAACTCGGTGGAAAAGATGGTATGATTCACGATATCCCATCTGAGATTATTGATGATTATATTGAAACCAGAAGACGAAATTTTGAGATTAATAAAATTTATTTGGAATGGCAAAAATCAGGCTTGTTTGATACTTTGATATTTTCAAAAGATGATTGTGCTGAATTTGGTTTTAATGTAAAAGAGGCGCAGGTTCTTGAGCAAATGGGCGGTTTTACTAAAACCGGAGCAGATGAAATCCCTCTGAGCTTACTTGCTCGGGCAATTCAGGGAAATGTAAAAATTTGTCCGATATTTTTAGATCCGGAATATAAAAATTTGATTTCAAATTATGAAGATATTTCAATTGAAAAATCTGTATATGGTCAGATAGAGCTTTGCGGCTGTGCGGTTTCTGATGAAGGCTGTGCTGATATTTTACTTTATATAAATAATTTTAAAAATCATCAGGGTGAAATTGTTATGAAGGTTGATACAGAAAGTTTTGATGCATCTTTTAAAGCTCCGTCGAGACCTTATATGATTGCTGATGTTAGATTTGCAAACGGGGCTGATAATAATTTTGTAAATGAATTGTTTAAAAATAATTTATCAGATGAGAAATTTTACGGATATTCAGCCTGGAACACTTCTGCTAATAGTTTGGGAAGTTTAATTTGTGCTGCAAAAATAAAATATCTTGCTGAACAATATAATAAAAAGGCGTTTCAAAATCTGCAGATTACAAGGTTTCTTGATGATTGGGCATATCAGGCAAATGTTCGTCAAAGCTTGATTTCTCCGGATAAGGCAGAACTTAAATCCGGCATGCAGCCGTTTGAAAAAATTTTGGAAGATATTTTTGATACAAAGATAAATGTTAATTATAGTTACCCTTGGGATAGATTGTTTGAGGTAGAAGTTGAATTTAATTGATATAATTTTGCTTGGGCTTGCGCTCGGGATAGATTGTTTGGTTGTTTCTTTTTCTCAGGGGCTGGTTTTTAAATATAACCGGTTAAAAAATTCATTGAGTCTTGCTCTTGTTATGGGATTATTTCAAGGCGGAATGCCGGTTATTGGCTATGTTGGTGCCGATTATATGTATAAGCTTATTGTGCCGTTTAGCAAATGGATTGTTTTTGGAATATTTTTTATTCTCGGGGTAAAATTTATATTTGAATCTTTTCAAAAAAAAGAAGAAGTTATCCAATGTATCGGTTTGAAATGCTTGATTAGCTTAGGGGTAGCTACAAGTATTGATGCACTTGTTTCAGGTGCAACGTTGAGATTAACCCATACAAGCTTGCTTTTATCTGTAATTATTATTGGTTTGGCTTCATTTATGATGTCAATTGCCGGATTTTGGTTTGGAAATTTTATAAAAAATATTCCTGCAAAATATTTGGAAATATTAGGCGGATTAATTTTAATTCTCCTTGCGATTAAAGCTATTGTTTAAGTCAGCAAAATTTATTTTAATATATTTAAAAAAAGAATGTTTTCAAATATTTGCATACGGATTGATGGTTTTAACATTTGCGTTTTTAGCGGATGTCATAAAAATTTTAAGACATACGTACGATTTATATACTACGGGCTTGTGTCCGAAGAACTTGAGCTGATACTTTAAAATATATTCCGCGTGATTCTATTTATGTATTAAACAATTATATTTTATAAATTTAAATGTAAAATTTACTACTCTCTATCATTAATTTGATAGAGAGTTTTTTGTGTAAAAAATGTATTAGTTGCATATAAAAATAAAAAGTTGAGTTTAAACAATTACACACAGATTACACATGTTCTTTTTTAACCATCAGAATTCTGACATAAAAACGAATAAATTCGCAAAAATAAAATCGTCAAAACACACTAAAAAAGAGCCTTTCGGCTCTTAATTTAATTGGTGGAGGTTAGGAGATTCGAACTCCTGACCC
>URYF01000076.1 GCA_900551965.1 uncultured bacterium | reverse complement strand
TGAACCGTCAGAATTAAATCTCCTATATTTAACAGCTAATGTAGCTTCAACAAATTTTATAGACATTCCTAAAATCGCACCGGCAAAAATCCAAAATGCTGCACCCGGCCCGCCGATTGAAATTGAAATTGCAACCCCGGCAATACTACCGATACCGATAGTTCCTGATAAAGCTGTTGCCAATGCCTGAAAAGATGAAACCTCCCCGCAGCCTTCACCATGCTTTTCTGAAGGCTTTGCAATAATATCTATGGCGTGTTTAAAACCCCAAATTGCAATCCCTCTATAAAATATGGTAAAGAAAAAACCTGCAATAAGAATCCAAAAAATAATTATTGGAACTTTTGAACCGCAAATTGATATGGGGAAAAATATTAGATTAGCTACCGCATCGGATATAGGCGCAATATGTTTATCCATAAACTTGTCAACATTCATTGCATTTGCCTGCTGCATTCCGCTAAGCAGTAACATTAAAAAAGTCATAAATTTCTTCATTCGTATTTTTATCCTTTCAGCTGTTTCAAAGGTCAAGTTCCCAAAAGTGTAAATCCCAACCATAATTACTAATAGTATAGCAGAAACATAACGGATTAAGTGAAATATTGTTACTAAGTGTTACAGATACAAACTTGTTTAAAATTATTTCTAATGGTACAATATATTAGTATAAAGGGCTAAGCAAACAATGATGATGAGTCAGTCTAAAAAGTTATCCATAGCATTTTACTGGCATATGCACCAGCCGGCATACCAACTGTCGCATAACGGTGACTATTTAATGCCTTGGGTCAGATTACACGCAGTAAAAGACTATCTTGATATGGCTCTTTGGACTAAAAAATTTGAAAAATTAAAGCTAAACTTTAATTTCGTTCCGGCTTTAGTTGATTCGATTATTGATTATGGTGAAAACGGTGCTCATGATATTCATTCAAGACTAACAATTACTCCTGAAGATAATTTCACTGACGAAGATAAAATCTTTATCTTGAATAACTTCTTTGATGCGAATTATCAAACAATGATACTTCCAAATAATGAGTATCACAGACTTTACCAGATTGTACAAGCAGCAGGCGGTAATGACATTTCTGTTTTATCAAATCAAGAATATGCCGATTTAACTGCATTATTTAACCTTGCCTGGACAGATCCTTCTTTCAAAACAAGCAACTCTGAACTAAAAAAACTTGTTAAAAAAGAAAAAAATTATACACTTGAAGATCGTGAAAAAATTATTCAAATTCAACGAGAAATTATAGCAAAAATAGTTCCAACATTGAAAAAATTGGCAGAAAAAAATGACATTGAAATTACAACAAGTCCTTATTATCACCCGATTTTACCGATTTTATTAGACTACAAAAATGTCAAAAAAAATCCTATACCGGATGATGAACTGTCATCATTAAAAACAGATTTAGATGCCAAACTTCAAACAAAAATGGCACTGGATCGAATGGAAGAAGTATTTGGCAAACGCCCTAAAGGTATTTGGCCTTCAGAACAATGCGTCAGCGGGAAAACCTTAGAAATGCTCAGCAGCCTGGGGGTAACATGGTCGATTTCCGATGAAGGAATCTTGGCAAATTCTATAAACTTTGAATTTGAACACGACTTTAAAGGCTATATAAAAGAGCCATACCATCTTCTAAAAACTTATCAATATAAAACTAAAAATTCTGATATCCAAATGATTTTTAGAGAATCAACTATTCCAAATTTGATTAGTTTTGAATACCAAAACCACAACCCGATTGCAACTGCAAATGATTTGTATGACAGAATCAAAGTTTTGCAGAGCAAGATTTTATCATCACCTGATAATGAACATTTGCTGACAATCGCACTTGATGGCGAAAACTGTTGGGAAAATTATCTTGAAGACGGTGCATCATTTTTGAAAACTCTTTACACACTTATTACAGAGGACGATACACTTGAAACAGTTTTAATCAGCGATTACCTTGAGAAAAGTAAAGAAAAAAAAGTTCTTAACAAGATTTCATCAGGTTCGTGGATTAACAGAAATTTCAAATTATGGGTAGATGAGCCGGTTAAAGATTTAGCTTGGACATACCTAAAGCGGGTAAGACAGGATTTTTCAGAATTTGTAAAGCGCGAACCGCTTAATCCAAATATTGAAGCTGCAAGAAAAGAATTATTCATCTGCGAAGGCAGCGACTGGTTCTGGTGGTACGGAGAACCTAATGATTCGGGACGTGATAATATTTTTGACTTTATTTTCAGAACCCGTCTAAAAAATATCTACAGATATCTGGATTTAGACACCCCAAAATATTTAGATGAACCTCTGACAGATATGTCAACATCTAAGCCGTCAAAATATCCAAGATCATTAATTACACCTGAAATTAATGGGCTGAATGTTACAAATGAAAATGACATCTGGAACAATGCCGGCTTTATCGAAATTCCTGATGGACCGGTACTTAGAGATTCAAAACTCTTTGACAAAATCAGGTTTGGAAATGATGAAAACAATTTTTACCTAAAATTCCATCTAAATAAATACATTAAAGAGAACTCTGATTTATCAAAAAAGACATACCAGATGTATATTTATTTGAGAAAAGCAAGCCACCGTCAGGATTTAGCACCGGTAAGACTAATAAACAAAACCAGAAATATTTCACCGGTATCAATGGAAAAATTCCACAACGAAATCCAAATTGCAATCAGAAACGATAAATTACAGTTATTACGTATAATCAAGGCAATTCCCGGAGATATGTGGGTTTTAGAGCATTCTAAGCCAATTGAAGCTGCTTATGACGAAGTTCTGGATTTGAAAATCCCATTTGATATACTTGGAGTCAAAAATGGTGAAACTTTGGAATTTTTATTTATCAATGCAAACTATGGGATAAAAGATTTTTATATTCCTAATGAAACTGTGTTAGCCGTAACCCGCCCGGCTGTTGCTGCTGTAAAATAACACAACACACCTAGTTTTGGAATAGCAAGTCTTTTGACAGCGCACCAATAGCCAAAACCTGAAGAGTTACAAACAATATTCCCATTATAAATTCCCCTTAATTACATGATAATAAACGTAATTTTTACACCAAAATTGCGCAATTATGAAGAATTGTGAAATAAAAATCATATTTATACTACAGACACTACTAAAATATTCTAATTACATATCAAGTGCAATGTCTAAAGTAGGAGCTTTTGCAACAATCGCGCTTGATGAAATTATATCAACACCGCATTGTGCAATCTCACGCACTGTTTCAAGATGAACATTTCCGCTGGCTTCAACTACTGCTCTATGATCAATAAGTTTAACAGCTTCTTTCATCTGATCAAATGTCATATTATCAAGCATAATAATATCAACACCCAATGGAAGTGCTTCTTTTATCTGCTCAAGAGTGTCACATTCAAGTTCAATCTTATGCGCATGAGAAAGATTCTCTTTAACCATTCTAACCGCGTTTGTAACAGAACCAGCAACTTGAATATGGTTATCTTTAATCATCGCACAATCAGAAAGATTAAATCTATGCAATGCACCTCCGCCAACTTTTACGGAATATTTTTCAAAAGCTCTGAAATTTGGTGTAGTCTTTCTTGTATCAACAATCTTGCAAGGCAAATCACCGATTGCTGTTTTGTATTTGTTAGTTTCTGTAGCAATCCCGCTCATTCGCTGGATATAGTTAAGCGAAACACGCTCACCTAACAATAAATATTTACCGGGACCTTTTAGTTGCGCTAAAACATCACCTTTTTTTATTTTCTGCCCGTCTTTGAACAAGAGTTTTACTTCAACTTTATCAGACAAAACTTTAAAAACTGTTTTAAAAACTTCAAGTCCGCAAATTACACCCTCACATCTTGAAACAAGTGATGCCGTAAAAATTTTATCTTCTCCAACAATACTTTCGGTTGTAACATCACCGAACCCTATATCTTCCATTAATGCTGATTTAACATGATCCTCTACAAAAAAATTACTTAACAAAGTCTATTTCTCCTTTATTTTTAGTTATCAAACTGTGTTCACATACCTCATTTTTTTCAAGGTAATCAAGGCGGTAATGCGCCCCTCTGGATTCTTTTCTATTTAGTGCTGATTTAACAATCAAACCCGCAGTAATCAACATATTGCGCAGTTCATATTCATCATTTGACACGCATTTATATTCACGATTAAACCTCTTTGATAAGCCTTCAATCCCTTCTAATGCAGTTTTTAAAGATTCCTCCGTTCTAAAAATTCCAACATTAGTCCACATAATATTTTGCAATTCGGATTTTAAACTTTTTACATCTACAGATAAATAATCAGAAGATTGGTCATATTTTGAAACTAAATCTTCAAAATCCGAAGACTGTAATTGAGATCTTGAAACATTTTCTTTTGCCAAAAATTCTGCCGCCTCATACGCACAAACGACACATTCTAATAATGAATTGCTTGCAAGCCTGTTTCCGCCATGCAGACCGGTTGAAGAAACTTCACCAAGTGCGTAAAGTCCTTTTATTGAAGTTTCACCTTTCAAATTTGTTTTAACTCCGCCCATAAAATAATGAGCAGCAGGTGCGACAGGTATCAAATCTTTTGAAATATCAATTCCGTGTTCAAGACATTTTTTACCGATTGTCGGAAATCTTTTTGCTAATTTTTCTTTACCGATAACAGCAGCATTTAAATAAACATTCGGGACATTATTTTTTTCCATTTCTTTAAAAATAGAACGCGCAACAATATCTCTTGGTGCAAGTTCTTTTTTCTCATGGTACTGTGCCATAAATTCAGCACCGGATTTGTCACACAATTTAGCACCCTCACCACGCACCGCTTCACTTATCAAAAATCGGTTTTCCGTATCATCAAAAGCTAACGCTGTCGGGTGAAACTGGACAAATTCCATATCCTGCAAAACGGCTCCCGCACGGTAGCAAAGTGCTACCCCGTCACCGGTTGCTCCGACAGGATTGGTTGTGTATTTATAAAGCTGTCCTATTCCGCCTGCTGCCATAATCACAACACTTGAATATATAGTTTCATAAGTTTTACTATCTTCTCGATAAACAATAACCCCGCCGCATTTTGAATTTCCGCAAGTAAGCAGATCCACCGCCGCAGTATTTTCATAAATATTTATCTTTTTATTTTCTTTAACCGCGTTACATAAAGCAATCTCCATTTCGCGTCCTGTAGCATCTCCGCCGGAGTGCAAAATTCTTCTGACACTATGTGCGGCTTCTTTGGTTAATGTAAAATTTCCATTCTCATCTCTGTCAAATTCAACCCCGAATTTCAACAAGTCCTTAACCACTTTATCAGAATTTTTACTTATAAATTCAATAGTTTCTAATTCACTTAGTCCTGCACCGGCTTTTATAGTATCAGACACGTGAGATTCAACCGAATCATTTTTATTATCTTTTAATACCGCAACCATTCCGCCTTGTGCATAGTATGAATTACTTTCACCAAGTTTTGACTTTGTAATCAACAAAACCCCATCAGGCAAATCAAGCTGCTGCTCGATTTTTAATGCAGCATACAATCCCGCAATTCCGCTTCCTACTATAACCGCTGAAAATTTGGAGTATTTCATATATTTATCAACCCTTGAATTTTGTATCCTAATAATTTTATAACAAACAGATTATTTTAGCTACCTGACTGATAAAATTAAAAATCAAATTACAAAACAAAAACCACTAAGAAAAATAATACCCCAAACATCTGGACAAAAAACAGTTCCTCAAAATCACACCCGCGCATATAATGATAAAAAATAACCCGCAAGGAGTAAAAAATGATGAACTCTTCAATAAAATTACTACTGGTCGAAGATCACAAACTTATGCGTGTCGGCTTAAAATCCCTTTTTGAGGAACAAGACGGACTTGAAGTAACCTCTGAAGCCAACAGCGGACGTGATGCTGTTGAAAAATTCAAAACAACCCACCCCGACGTAACTCTTATGGATATCGGGTTACCGGATATTTCAGGAATTGAAGCAACAAAAAAGATTCTTGAACTTAACACAAATGCCAAAGTCATAATGCTGACATCACACCTGTCAGAACAAGAAGTTCTTGAATCCCTTCAATCTGGGGCATGTGCTTATGTAATGAAAGATATAAACACAGATATTTTAAAAATGATTATTCAAACAATAAAAGAAGGGGCAATGTGGATAGACCCGCTTGCTGTTCCAATCCTACGCGATAAAAACTGCGGAGTAGTTCCCCAAAGGCAAATGTCACGTGCAATGTTTAGAGAACAGCACTCCAATCTGACACAAAGAGAGTATGAAGTTCTTAAACTTGTGGTTGAAGGGAAATCAAACAATGAAATCGCAGAAGCACTGACAATATCTTCACACACCGCAAAAGCCCACGTCTGCAATATTATCCAAAAACTTGTTGTTGATGATAGAACACAAGCCGCTGTCAAAGCCCTAAAAGAAGGACTTGTATAAAAACACCCTGTATTAATCCGAAAAGGGAACCGGCTTGGCGG
>URYF01000075.1 GCA_900551965.1 uncultured bacterium | reverse complement strand
GATCTGAATGATTCTAGAGGTTATATGTTAGGTGCGTATATGTTAAATTTTTTAGCTCCTGAAACAAAAAATAAAACCCTTACCGTTCCAATATCCAATGATATAAATAGAGTAGAAGAAAATGGAATATTAAGCTATAGAGAAATTTTAAACCAAACAAAAGCTGCATTAAACTTAATAGAAAAAGAAAACCCCGGCAAAATCGTAACCCTTGGCGGTGACTGTTCTGTAAGCGTTGTTCCATTTACATATCTTGCACGTAAATACAATAATGATGTTGCAATGGTTTGGATTGATGCGCATCCTGATATTACCCTCCCTGATGATAAAACATACAACGGATATCATGCAATGGCAGTAACAGCCATTATGGGCAGAGGAAACAAAAAATTAGTTTCAGAACTCCCAGCCCAAATAAGTGCCGATAAAATTTTATTTGTTGGAATAAGAGATTGGGAAAGACAGGAGATTAAAGATAGACAGCAGGAATATGGTATAAAACATTTAACACCTGATGAAGTAAAAATAGACAGTACAAAAGTTATAGACTGGCTTAAATCTACAGGAGCAAAACATGTAGTAATACATTTTGATATGGATGTTTTAGACCCGAATGAAATAATTGCAGCTGTAGGAGTTGTACCAAACGGAATTAAAATGGATGAAGCGGCAAGAGTTATCAATGATATTTCAAAGGAATTTAATCTAATAGGATTAACCGTTGCTGAACCTGTGCCAAGAACTGCTATTAAATTAAAAAATATGCTGAATAAATTGCCGATTTAATTGAAATTGTAAAATAACAATAAATTTGAGAAATTACCTCAGTTGGTTTGAAAAAATATTAAATGTAATTATGTAAGTGCTATAATCATATTGCAAAAATGAAAATAAAAGTTGCGGAGTTAGTTTGCTTGAATACACCTAGAATAGAAACAGAACGCTTAATTTTAAGGAAATTTACAGATAAAGATATAAAAGCACTTTTTCTTATTTTGAAAGATGAAGATGTTAATAGATTTTTACCCTGGTATCCAGTAAAAGATTTGGAAGAAACGAAGAGGTTCTACGAAGAAAGATATGTTTCAAAATATCTTCAGCCGCAAGGGTATGCGTATGCTATTTGTTTAAAAGAAAATAATTTTCCAATAGGATATATCAAGGTTGATATGGCAGAACATCATGATTTTGGCTATGGATTGCGTAAAGAATTTTGGCACAATGGTTATGTAACAGAAGCAGGAAAGGCACTTGTGGTACAGATAAAAAAAGACGGGCTTCCATATATTACAGCAACGCATGACAAAAATAATCCGAGAAGCGGCAATGTTATGAAAAAGATAGGTATGAAATACTGTTATTCATACGAAGAACAGTGGCAGCCAAAAAATTTTCCTGTTATATTCAGAATGTACCAGCTTAACTTTGATGGGAATACTGATTTTATATATAAAAAATATTGGAATGAGTCTACAAAACATTTTATTGAGCAATTTTAATTTGATTTAAATATGAATATGGGTAGTTTTATATATGATTGTACAAATAATGTATAAAGATAAAAAAGCTATTTAGAATTCTCAAATTTGATGTTATTTTTGAAATTTGCGATGTAATTATTACTAGTATTAGATTTTGCTAATTTTTATACTTAACGATTTTATTGAGTTTGAGCCAAATCAAACATATATAATCTCTGCTTCCGACCTGTCTGTTTGTATTCATTTTATATGTTATTTTACATCCGACTTCCTAAATGAGATTTCCGGCTTAGATAAAAATTCCAAAAATCTCAAACTGGCTGTTATTCTCAAAGCGGACGTGAAAATATAGAAATGAATTATAAATTCAAAAAAAAATAGACCTGAGTAAAACTCTGTCTATTTTTTATGGGCCCGGAGGGATTCGAACCCACGACCAAAGGATTATGAGTCCTCTGCGCTACCGCTGCGCCACAGGCCCGTGACGACTTTTTCCTATTATATCACAAACTTTGCAAAACCCTTTACATTAAGATTATTACAAGCTGCGACTTTTTTATTCTAACACTAAAATAGTTCCTGTCAATAAAATTTATTGGCTAAACTGCCACATACTTACAGGTTTTATCACTATTCAAGTGTTTTTCAAGCTTTCTGTCTTCCGGTAAAATTACACAGTCGGAAAGCTCTGAACCAGTCCTTATTTCTGCATTATCAAAAATTACACAGTTTTCTAGTTTTACATACTCGCCGATTTTACAATTATCTCCAACAACAGAATTTCCTACAAAACGTACTGTTTCAGGGATTCTTGATTTCCCTGCGACATAGCTCCCAAGGTTTGTTTCTTTTATATCACAAGAACCAATCTTACAAACACCATTAAATACATCCTGAATAGATTGTTTATATTGAGAAATTGTTCCAATATCATTCCAATAACCTTTCACTTCAAATGTATTTATCTGACCTGCTTCAAGCAATTTGGGAAACACGTTTTTTGCAAAATCATAAAACTGATTTTCCGGGATATAATCAAATATTTTATAATTAAATATATAAATTCCGGTATTGATAAGATTGCTTTTTGCCTCTTCTAAAGACGGTTTTTCCTGAAACTCGGTAATATAACCATCTTCACCTGCAACAACAACCCCGAAGTGAGATACAAGTTCATGCGGAATTTGTTTAACCCCGATTGTTGCAATAGCTCCAGATTTTTTATGAATTTCAATACCCTCTTTTATATCTGCAGTTGTCAAGATATCACCTGACATTACAATAAAATCTTCACCTTCATCAAAGAAAAATTGACATTTTTTTACTCCGCCGGCAGTTCCAGATAGCTCAGTTTCTTTAATATAATTAAACTTTACACCCAAATTATTCTTCTTATATCTGTCAATAATTTGATTCGCAAGATAATAAGTATTTGAAATAACTTCGTCAACACCAACACTATGAAGCTGAGATAAAATAATATCCATCAACGGTTTATTCATCACAGGTATTAAAGGTTTTGGAAACATCAATGTGATAGGCTCCAATCGAGATCCCATGCCTGCTGCCATTACCATTGCTTTAATTTTCTTTGCCATAATAATATATCCCTTTTTGTAAATTATACTACCAAGGATATTTTTTAGCAATAGACCAATTTGAAGCACGAATTAATGCTGTACATGCAGCACCTGCGCCCAATCCTATCGGGTTGTCTTCGGATCTTTTATTACAACCATCTTCCAGTTCTTTTTTAGTTAAATCATTAAAGGTATAAATATCTTGAGGAATTCCGCACCGGTCATAACCGCCAAAATGTAATCCGTTTTGTATATTGTATTTAGAGTATTTATCAGCTGAACAAATTTTCGGCTGCAGCTTATTGTTATAAAAATAAAATACAAAAATATCACGTCCAAGCTTATTAGCTCCGGCTTTGCCATCTATATCTATAATCATTGATAACAAACCTTGTTTGTTTTTATTAAAACCGATTACAACTCCGTCTTCCAATATTATACTGTATAATGACTTATCAAAAACTTTATGGTTGTTTAAATCCTTATATTGAGGACTATTCCAACAATCATCTTGTTTACCTTTGCAATATGATTGAATAGTTAAATATGGAGTGTAATAAGTTTCCGCAAAAACATTAACAGGAAGTGTCGTATTAAAGTCATTCTGGTTGTCCCCTGCAACCAGAGAATACATTCTGTTCGCCTGCATAAGAGAAGCATATACTCTGCGTAATCTTGTCAATGTGTACTTTTGTTTGTATGAATTATAAAAAGGGACAGCTATCAAAACAAACATAACTAAAAATACAACCAACATAATCAATAGAGTTTGAGTCTGAGTAACTCCGTATGAACCATTTCCAGAATTTGCCACCAAAAAATCCTTATATTATAAACCAACTGTACTTAGTATCTCAATTATTTTTTCTTTTGTCAATTCCGGATTGATTTCTTTAATCGTAATAATATCATCACAACTAACTTTTTCCCCAAACACTGTCTCCAACAAAGATTTGTCACAATCATACAAAATTGAACCATGTTGCAGAATGTAACCATTTTTACGACATTGGGCAGAACCTATAAGTTTGCGATTGTTATAACATAAATCAGCCCCTGTTGAAATCAGCATGCAATAATCAAACCCTGTTTTTACAGGTTTTGAGGTTCCGAAATCCAAATCTATCCCAAGCTGTTTAAATTTATCAATCAATATCTGTGAAATTTCTTTGTATGAAGATACAATATGCTCTCCGTTTTCCAAATAAGAAACAGGACAAACAAAACTGTATGTTATTTCATTATCATGCAGCAAAGCTCTGCCGCCGGTTAACCTGCGAACCACATCAATATTATGACTGCGCAAAAATTCTTTATCCAAAAAACTATCGTCCTGGTTTCGCCCCAATGATACACATGCCGGACTCCACGCATATAACCGAAACACCGCATCTTCTGCCCCGTTAGCTATTGAGGTTTCCAAAATTTCTGCATCAATATCCATATTTATTTGACCGGAATTAGTCCGGAACGGATAAATTTGCATTGTTTATATCTCCTGAATAATCGGAATGAATTGAATAACCGCCACGAGTTAAATCAGGCACCCTGATTTCATCAAGCGGTAAAAATCCTGAATCATCAACTTTTGGAATAATATTCTTAGCTTCTGAATAAGAATTTGAAACACCTTTTTCTTTTACGGTATTGTTATTATTCATATTGCTCTTTACAGAATGTTTATCCTGCCCATGTAAAAAGATTAATCCTTTTGTTGAATTTTTAGGATATTTGTTAGTTTCCTTCTTAGTTTTCTCTTCTTCATTCTTTTTATCTTTTTTATCTTTCTTAAACCTTCCGAATATTCCCTTTTTAGATTTGGAAATTTCTTGAGCTGACTCATCATTAGCTGCTTCTTCATCAATATTGGCAGATAAACCTGTTAATGAGCCATCATCGTATAAAGAATGAGAATTCATTTTTACAGAATATTCATCACTTGTTTGATCAACAGAAGCTTCTTGTACCTGCGGAGTTTGAACAGCCGAAACTTCTTGCTGTGCCTCTGATAAACCCTTAGTATAATTCTCAACATTTTGAACCGTATTTGAATATTCTTTATCCTGCTGTTTTTCTACGGCTGCAGGCTCAGATGCCGCTTCACTTTCAACTTTTGCAGGGGTTGACGGTTTTGTAGTTTCACCATTTTCTCTTGCAGTTAATTCATGTTCAAATTGGACAAAAGTTTCATTGCCTACAAACTGCTCAAGAGCTGCTCTTTTTGAGAAAAATTCAGATTTTGCAGTTCTTTGTTTATCTAAAGCTGTTCTATAATACGCGTCTGTTATAACAATTAATTCCCTTTGAGCATTATTTTTTTGAGCCAGTTCAAATTTTCGCTGTCTTTCTTTAACAAGATCATTTGCAAACTCCAACTGTTTTTTAGCACTCATATAATCGTAATACAAGTCTACAGCTCTTTGCTGCAGATCTTCAACCTTACGAATAAGAATAATCATATCGGCATCCGTAACTCTTGTGTATTTATAATTAAGCGCTTTTGTATCTTGCGACATAATACCTAAAATATTACCACCGATTAGTGAAGAACCTGCAAGAACAGGGCTTCCCATGCTGGCACCAACAAGAGTCGACATACTTGCAATAGTTGTTAAAACTTTTTTAACAGATTTTTCATCAGGCTTATCTGCATCAGGATTTGCAAGCTTGTATAGGGCAAAGTTAATTGTATCACTCTGGATTGCTGCACCCTGCCACAAAAGCGATAAATCAGCAAGCATTTCCTGCTCCTCATATTCAAGCTCTTGAGAAACTTCTTTTGATAAGCGCTTTATACTCAAATCAGCATAGGTCATATCTGCAATTCCTGCATCTTGAGTTTCATCCAATTTTGCATATTTTTTCTCAAGTTTAGTTTTTTGCTGTTCTGCCTGAATATATTGATTTTCAGGGAGCTCTGAAATACCTACACGATAAGCCGGAGGTTTAGGAAATTCAAGACTTTGAGAAGAAGCTGCAGCCCAAACCGGCGTTATTGCAAGACCTACGATTATAGAACTAAGCATTAATTTATTTTTTAGCATTATTACCTCCGATTAAAGCTGAATCATAGTTATATTGGTACAAATTCAACCCGTCCACAACTTTTTTTCCTGCAAGCCTTTGCAATTCAAGATGATATTTTTTTGCAAGCTGCATATATTTGTATTCTTCAATCTGCATATCTTTATAAAGAGCCGAAGATATCGCAATTTCTAAAAAGTCTTCCTCGTCCATAGCTTTAACATAATTTTTGCTATACAAAAGCTCCCTTGAGCGTACCTCTTTTAACTGGGTTAAAGTACTTTTATAATTGTAATAAGCATTGATAATCTTATCTTGAAGACTTTCAACCAATCCTGCAAGCTCAATCAACTCGGTATCTGTCAGCGGAATTTCCTGCGGAACATTTTTTTTATTTAACAAATTCTGCGCAATCCTTCCGGCAGCATAAGAACCCGATTGCACCATATAATCAGCACCAATAAGAGCAGGTGCCAAAGATGCTCCGGAAACTATAGCAGATAAAGTCTTTGCCATCAAAGATGAATGAATCCTTCTTTGGCTTT
>URYF01000074.1 GCA_900551965.1 uncultured bacterium | reverse complement strand
ATATATTATAATAGTAAATATGAATTAAGTAAAATCTGTAACATTTTTTATATTAAAAGCGAGGATTGTAAGTATGTTTAATAATAAAAAGAAGTTTTTTGCATTTACACTGACAGAGTTGTTAGTAGCTTTAACAATAATAGGAGCTATAGCTGCCTTAACTATACCAAGTGTGGTTTCAGGTGTTCATAAAAAATTGCTCATTACTTCTTTAAAAAATACAGTTGGTGAAATTCAATTATTGGCAAATAACCAATTGACTGTCAAAAAAACAAAAAGTTTATTAGATACAGATTTTGCTGATCCTGCAAAATTATTAAGAGAGAAAAACTTCCCTATAGTTCAGGATTGTAAAGCTAATACAACACAATGCTGGACTCAGCAGTATAAAACTATTAATGGTGCTGTATCAACAAGATATGCTTCAGGAAGAAGAACTGTAAAACTTAAAAACGGTGCTATTTTATCTTATGATCTTTTAACCGGACCAGCTTTAAATACTGATAAAGATGATAAAGTTATTGGTATATTTAGAATTGATGTGAACGGTGATTCTAAACCAAATATTATCGGTCGAGATGTTTTTTGGTTTGAAATAACTAAAAAAGGTAAAATTATTGATGATGTAAGAGGTCAAAATGGGGTTTATAATGAAGCTAATGCTATTGCAGGCTGTAAAAGTGAAGGTTTTATAACCGGTTGTTATGCTGTGGTTGTTGAAAATAACTGGGTTTCTCCATACTAATATATATTCTATAAATTATAATACTTTTTGTGTTAAGTAATATTTATAAGACTTTGCTGTATTATTTTATTTTTTCTTGTATTTATTTTATAATTGAAAATAAAATAATACTAAGGAGTGTGTGGGAATGAAATTCATTATCAGAAAAGAAGATTTATATAACGGAATTAAAATTGTAGAACGAGCAACATCTCAAAAAGCTGTTCAACCTGTTCTATATAATATTTTAATAGAAACTCTTGATAATAATTCTATAAGATTAACTGCTACTGATCTTGTGTTAACCGTTATTACAACTGTTGATGCACAAATTGAACAACCTGGCAGAATTACTCTTCCAGCTAAAAAACTTAATGAAATTGTTTCTAAATTAGGTAATGAATTAGTTACATTTGAAATGGAAAACGATGGAACAAGTGTTAATATCTCTTGTCAAAAATCAAAATTTGATATTATCGGAATTTCAGCATCAGAATTCCCGCCGGAAGTTTATAATTACGAAATTGATGATACAAAATGTTTTGATGTTGAGTTAAAACCTTTCTTAAAAGCTATCAGACAAGCAGGATTTGCAGCTGCAAGCTATGAAGTAAGTAATCTTTTATCCGGTATTGTTTGTGATTTTTCTAACGGTATATTAGAAATTGCTTCAACTGATGGTAACAGACTTGCAAGAGTCAGAGAAAAAATTAATTCTGATATTACAGAACAAACTCAATTGATTATTCCTTCAAGAACATTGAATGAATTTATGAAAATGGGTGCTTTTATTGATGATGAAACTATCAAAATTTGCAAAGATAAATCTACAATTGTTTTAAAATCAGAAAAAACATTAACTATTTCACGATTATTGGAAGGGCAATTCCCTAAATATAATCAGTTAATCCCTTCTGAAAGTCCAAAACAAGCTGTTGTAAATGTTTCACAACTTATTTCAGCATTGGAAAGAGTTTCTGTAATGGTTAATGATAAAACAAGTATTGTAAAAATGTTATTTGCAGATAATGAGTTGACTCTGTCTGCTGATACCCCTGATTCAGGTAAATCTGAAGATAAAATAGATATTCAATATACAGCAGAAGAACTTTTGATTGCATTTAATTACAAATTTGTATTAGATGCACTTAGGATAATTGAAAGTGATGAAGTTATTATCGGATTGAATGCAAGTTTGTCTGCAACTGTTTTGAAACCGAACAGTGAAGAAGATTTTATTTGTTTAATTATGCCTGTTCAGATTAGATAGTTTTTGCTCAGATACTGCATTATGCTGCTAATAGTTTGACATTTGTGCTTTGCATTTTTATAAAGAAAGGAAAATTATGACAACAATGGAAAAAGCCAATATAGATTGGAAAAATTTAGGGTTTGGTTATTTTAAGACCGATAAACGATTTGTTTCTAATTATAAAGACGGAAAATGGGATGAAGGCTGTTTGACAGAAGATGAAATTATTGTCCTAAATGAATGTGCCGGAGTTTTGCAATATGCTCAAACTTGTTTTGAGGGAATGAAAGCATATACAACGGTAGATGGCAAAGTTGTTGTTTTCAGACCTGACCTTAATGCTGAAAGAATGTATGAAACAGCTCAAAGACTTGAAATGCCTACATTTCCGAAAGATAAATTCATAGAAGCTGTTAAACAGGTTGTGAAAGCTAACTTGAAATATGTTCCTCCTTACGGGACAGGTGCTTCTCTTTATTTAAGACCATATATGTTTGGTTCTGCGCCTGTTATGGGGGTAAAACCGTCATCTGAGTATCAATTCAGAATTTTTGCATCACCTGTCGGGCCTTATTTTAAAGGCGGAGCGAAACCTATTACATTAAAAGTAAGTGATTTTGACAGAGCTGCGCCAAATGGTACAGGTCATGTTAAAGCTGGTTTAAACTATGCAATGAGTCTTCATGCGATAGTTACAGCTCATAATGAAGGTTTTGATGAAAATTTATATCCTGATGCTTTAACCCGTACAAAGGTGGAAGAAACCGGCGGAGCAAATTTCTTCTTTGTCACTAAAGATAATAAAGTTGTTACTCCTAAATCAAATACTATTCTTCCATCAATCACAAGACGTTCTTTGATGTATGTTGCAAAAGAATATTTAGGATTAGAAGTTGAAGAAAGAGAAGTTTTATTATCTGAACTTTCAGATTTTGCAGAATGCGGTTTGTGCGGAACTGCCGCTGTAATTTCACCTGTTGGTAAAATTGTAGATCACGGGAAAGAAATATGCTTCCCATCAGGAATGGCTGAAATGGGACCTGTTTCTAAAAAATTATATGATACACTGACAGGTATTCAATCAGGAAGAATAGAAGCACCAAAAGACTGGATTGTAGAAATAAAATAATAATAGTTATAAAATATTGATAAAATAGCGGAACACTCCGCTATTTTTTATTTATAAATTAATACATAAAAAATAAAGCCGGTACATTAGTACCGGTTCTTAGTAAGTAAAAATATGATTAAGATTTTGAGTTAGTATATTTTTTATAATTGACTGCCTGTTGCTTTGTATAATCCTATATAGTTAACAAGACAGTTAATTTTATCGTTTACGACCTGTTTATCAGTATATAAAACATTTTCTTTGACTTGAGTTAAATCAAGTTTTGAAATTGTTCCTTGATTATATTTATCTGTACTGTAGCTGAAATCTTCTCTTTCTAAATCAGCTTGTTTTTTAGTGTCTTCGTATTTTTGCTGGTCAAGTTTTATTGACACCATTGCATCATTAACTTCCTGAATTGCAGTTAAATTAGTTTTATAATAATCGTTTAACATTCTTTCATAGACATCTTTTTTAAGTCTTAAATTAGCAATTCTTCTTCCGCCGGTAAATATTGGTAAATTCAATCCACCGCCAAGTAAAGCTAAAGCATTTTTTGTTGTCCAAACACTGCCTAAATCATTTGCTAAAAACCAAGCAACACCCATAATGTTGAATGTTGGCAAGAATTCTTTTCTTGCTACTCGAACATCAATGCCTGCTTTTTCAATCATTTTTTCGGCTTTGATATAATCAGGACGGTTAGATATTACATCTGTTGAAATTTCAGCAGGAATTATTCCCGAAAATTCAAGTTCGTCAAAGTTAATCCTTGTTATTTGTTCAGAATTGTTAGGATTTTCGCCTATTAAAACACATAACTGATTTATTAATTTGGTTCTTTGTTTTTTATATTCGGTTAAATCTGAATTTCCAGCAATATAAGCTTTATTAGCTTTAACTGTGTCAGCAGTTGAAGTTAAACCTTCTTTATTTCTTGCAAGCATCAAATCGTAAATTAACTTTCTATCTTTTACAATTTCTTCTTGTAATTCAATCATTTTATCAAGTTTAACTATATTAAAATAGGTTGTCCCAACGGCTGATGCTATTGAAATATATGCAGCTCGTTCATCTTGTAGTGAAGCCTCATAATTCTTTTTAGAAGCTTTTGTTTTATCATGATTTTTTAGGAATAAATCTAATTCATAACTTGCAAATGCTGGTGTTGAAAAACCCCAGTCTGCACTTGTTGAGTATGGCATTTTTGTATATCCGGTTCCAAACCCTGCGCTGGCTGACGGTAATTCGTTAGCAAATTGCATTTTTACTGCTTGATAATATTCATCAACAGCAATTGTTGCTATTTTTAAATCATAGTTGTTTTTGATTGCTTTATCTATATAACCGTTTAAAATAGTGTCATTAAAATTATTCCACCATTGATAATTTATATATTCATATTTAAATTCGTCACTTTTTTGTCTTTGTTTGTGGGTTTTTGATATAGAAACTTTTTTAGCTTCTTTTGCTGTATTTTTATTACCTAGTGCAAAGCATGCAGCAGGTGAAATTTCTGCTAATATAAAACTTGCCAGTAATAGTGTAATTATGCTCTTTTTCAATGTTTTATGTCCTCTTAAAAATTTTACTTGCATTTTCTATATCAGTATGATAACATAATATTGTTGCAAATGCAACACATTAATTTTTACAACCAAGAGAAGAATATTAATATAAATATATGTATAAATGTGAACACTATACAGAATCTATTTATTATCAATTTGAGCAAACAGCAAAGTATTGCAGATATCTTGGTTTGCAAATATTTCAAAAGTTAGATTTACCTATAACTATGGATGAATTTATTGCATTAGATGTAATAATATGCCATAAAGAGATTTGTCAGCGTGAATTAGCTAAGATTATATTAAAAGATCGCCCATCAACAGGCAGAATTTTGAATTCTTTGGAGGAAAAAGGTTATATTAAACGCTGGGCAGATACAAAAAATAATAGATTGGTTAGAAAAATGTGTTTGACAAAAGAGGGTGAAAGAATTACCAAAAAAATAACTGATGAGTTAAGATTATATATAGGTAAATTACCGCAAATTTTGTCCGATGAAGATAAAGAAGAACTAATACAATCTATAAAACAATTCAGAGAAGGTCTGGAAAAAGAAGTAGAAATGAGTATATAAGAGGTTATAAAATATGGAAGAACAAGTTCAAAATCAACAAAATGTTGAAGAAACAAAAAAAGTAAAACCAAAAGGTGTTAAAAGAACTATAGGTATTATAGCAGGTATTTTTACTATAATAGTTGCAGGTTTTTATTTGTATAATGAAATGAAGTATCAATCAACAGATGATGCTTATGTTGAAACAACAATGGTTAATGTTTCACCGCGGGTTTCAGGTCAGATTGAAGAAGTTTATGTTACTGATAATCAGCATGTAAAAGCCGGTGACTTGGTTGCTGTAATTGATGATGCTGATTATAAAATAAAATTGGAACAAGCTGATTCAAGTTATGAAAAGATAAAACTTGACCAATCAAATGCAAAGGCTAATTTAAATGCTGCCGAATCAAATATTGCTTTGGCTAAAAAAGATTTAGACAGATATAGAAATCTATATGAACAAGGTGCTGTTTCAAAACAAACATTTGATGCTGCACAGGTTAAATATGACAGTGCTCAGGCAAATTTAACACAAGCAAATCAGGCTTTATTTTCTGATAACAGCGGAAAAACTGTTGCCGATGCTAATTTAAGAGCTGCAAAAGCTTCAAAAGATAAAGCTGCATTAGATTTGTCTTATACAAAAATTTATGCACCTCAAGCAGGAACTGTATCTTCAAGAAGGGTTGAAAAAGGCATGTATGTTTCAGCAGGTTCGCCGTTATTTACATTAGTACCGGAAGAAGTTTGGATAGTTGCAAACTTTAAAGAAAATCAATTAAGAAATATGAAACCCGGTCAGGCTGTAGATATTAAAATTGATACATATCCGAATAAAGTATTTAAAGGTAAAGTTGACAGTATTCAAAGAGCATCAGGTGCAAAATCAAGTTTATTTCCGCCTGAAAATGCTGTAGGTTCGTTTGTAAAAATTGTTCAAAGAATACCTGTAAAAATTGTATTTACTGAAGAAATTGATCCGGGTGAATATAATATTGTTCCCGGAATGTCAGTTGTTCCAAAAGTAAGAGTTAAAAAATAAACAAAAGATAAAAATAGAATATCGGCAGTTAAAAGCCGGTATTCTTTTATAAATAATCTAAAGAGGAAAAAATGTCAGAAGAAATTAAAGAAAATGTTATACAAGCTAATAATGACGATGAAAATAAATATTTACCCGAACATCCATGGATAATATCTATACCGGCAATGTTAGCTGTATTTATATACGTACTTGATGGTACTATTGCAAATGTAGCTTTACCTCATATGGCAGGCAGTTTTTCTGCTACTCGTGATGAAAGTATGTGGATATTAACTAGTTATTTGATTGCTAGTGGTATTGTAATTCCTTCGGTTGGTTTTTTTAGTAAGTATTTTGGAAGAAAAAATTTTTATATAATAAGTATTCTATTATTTACTCTGGCATCAA
>URYF01000073.1 GCA_900551965.1 uncultured bacterium | reverse complement strand
CCACGTTTTTCACAGCACGCAATAGTCAACGGCAAAGTTGCAGATGAGCTTGCTGTACCAAAGGCTACCATCATAGCTTCGGCAATTGCAGAAAAAAGCATTACTGCTGAAACTTTTGAAAAACATTTTAAAAATACAGGATATACTATAAACATCTGTATAGCAAAACCGATTATCAATACAAGCAAATATTTAGAAATAGCTTCAAATATTCCGCCGCCAAAGCTTGAAACTGCACTGGCAGTAAGCGCAAATACACCAGGAGCCGCAAATAACATAATCCAGTCTGTAATTTTCATAGTTGCAGCAAACACAGATTCAAAGAACGAAACAATCGGTCTGTTTACATCACCTACTTTTGCTAAAGCTAAAGCAAACAAAACTATGAATAAAATAATTGGAACCATATTACCTGCAGATATAGCAGCGAACGGATTATTAGGAATGAAACTTAAAAACAAGTTCAAAATATTTCCCTGCTGCTCTTGCATAGCTGTAGCAACAGAGGCTTGAACATCTGAAGCAATATTAGCAGAAATATATTGAGCAGCTCCGGCACCCGGCTTAATAGCAAGAGCCAGTGCTGAACCGATAGTAACAGCAATAGTTGTTAAAATTCCGTAATACAAGATCATTTTAGAACCAAATTTACCGAGCTGTTTATTATCCCCGACACTTGTTATCCCAATAATAATTGCAGATACGACAAGCGGTATTACAACCATTTGAATAAGTCTTATAAATACCTGTCCGATAAAGGTTAAGATATTAGCAACAAGCATATTCGGGTGACTATGCAAAAATACCCCTACCAGAATACCGGCAATAATCCCGAAGAAAATATGCCAATTACGTTTAATACCAAGACCTAATGCAATCAATATCTGCATGTGAAGCTTCATTTTGTTTATCCTCTTAATTCTTCTATTTATTCTACTTACGTGACTTGCTTATTATACAACTATTTTATAAAAATTTCAAATAAAAGTAATAAAATAATATAGAAATTGTACAAAATTCATTCTGCAAGAAAAAACATCTTGACATACATAAATGATTGTTATAAATTAAGATTGGTCACATTGCTTGGGCATGTGGTGGAATGGTAGACACGCTAGTCTTAGGAACTAGTGCTAACGCGTGGGAGTTCGAATCTCTTCATGCCCAATTTATAAAAGTCAGGATTCTATCCTGTCTTTTTTGCTAATAAAGGATTCTAAATGCAAGTTCAAGGGATTAAGACAAACGCATATAACATGCCAGATGTCAGCTCTCAAAAATATCAGAGAGTACACAGACCCTATGTAAATTTGCAAAATTTACAGTCTGATATTTTTACTAAACAAACTAAGCCTGATATTCAGTTTACCGGCGGATTTAGTCTGGAATCACTAATAATAAGATATCTAAAAAATAAAAGTTATGCAAACTCTATACGAGGTTCAAAGCGTCCTTATTTGTCCATAGACCCCGAGCTGAAAGATATAATTAACCAGGTTCAGATAAAGGTTTCAAAAGATGAAGAGATTAAGGCCTGGGATATGAACCCCAAAAATGCAAATAAATATATTATATTTTTACACGGATTTTCACAAAATATAACAAATAACCAACCGCTATATAAAAAGATTTTAGAAGGTGATTATGGACTTTTAGCAATAGATTACAGGAGCTACGGCAAAAACCCCCAATCAAAACATGTTACTGAAAACGACATTATGCAGGATGTGAAAGCTGCGGTAAAATATTTGCAAGGAAAAAATATAAATAATATCGGACTTGTCGGACACAGTTTCGGAAGTTATATTGCCGCAAAAACTTCAAACCTGAGCCCGTTTAATTTTCAAGTCTTAGTATCTCCTATGCTTTCTCTTGAATTTTGGCTAAAAAATGTACTTAAACACCCTGATAAATACAAAAATGAATCTATGTTAATAAAATATATCCCAAGATTCAAAGAGCAGTATGCTAAAATTTTTGATATAATAAAACATTTATCAGAAAACCATACCCCGACTGTTGTTATCCAGGCAAAAAAAGATCGATATGTAAGAACCTCAAAGGTAAACCAAGCTGTAAAAAATATACCAAACCTAAAAGAGTATATTGTTATAGAAACCGGCGGTCATAAGATGGATACAGGAAAGATTGACTCTATAAAAAAAACTATTGATAATTTGTAAATCCCGTATATTTATGTCATATTAAAAATAAGAAGAAGATGGAGTATTAGGGATTATGGAATACAAATTAAAAGACACATTGTCTAAAGACGCGTTCAGATACGGATATTTGGTAAATAAAATTGCACCGTTCTTAAAGCCTCATTTGCCAAGAATCGTTTTAAACATGCTCATAGCAATTCCTTTAGGGCTGCTGGACGGTGTTGTAGCTTATGTCCTAAAACCTTATATGGATTGCGTTATAAATGGTAAAACCTGGACTATCGGGAGCTTTACAATTGAGCAGAACATGCTGGCTACCGCAATTCCGTTTGCAATAGTTTTGTTTGCTGTTGTACAAGGCCTTTTAAAATACTCTAACAACTACCTCACAGATTGGACAGGGAACAAAATTTCCAATTCTCTAAAAGTTGAACTGTTTAGAAAATTAACCTCGCTTGATCCGAAATTTTATGACATAAACTCTTCAGGTCTGGTATTATCAAGATTTTTCACAGACCCTGAAACCGCATCAAAAAGTATTATCAATACAATCAAAACATTTATTATGACAAGTTTTGGTATTGTCGGACTTGTTGGGGTGCTTTTGTTTAACTCCTGGAAACTAGCAATAATTGGTGTCGGAATTATGACAATTGCAATCACTCCTGTTACTCTAATCAGAAAGAAAATCAAAAAAGTATCTAACGCAACAATGGTTGTCGGCGGAGATATGACAACAAACTTTAACGAAACATTTGCAGGTAACAAGATAATGACTGCTTACAACCTGCAAAAACTCCAAAACTCAAAATTTGAACACCAGATAAAAGAACAATTTAACCTCACTATATCACTTACAAAACGAGTAGGGTGGATGTCTCCAATTATGTATTTCATCTGCTCTATAGGTATTGCACTTGTAATGTTTTACGGTAACCACCTGATTATTTCAGGCGAAATGTCTGCAGGAAGCTTTGCATCATTTATAACTTCATTACTATTACTATATAAGCCGGTAAAAGATTTAGGCAGAACCTTGACTGATTTACAAACAACATTTGTCGCTTTAGGCAGGGTGTTTGAATTATTTGACCTTGTTCCGCATATCAAAAATAAAGAAAATGCTGTAAAAATGAACAGGCTAAATTCATCTATCGACTTTGAAAATGTTTATTTTGAATATGAAGAAAATACTCCTGTATTAAAAAACTTCACACTTCATGTTAATAAAGGAGAAACTATCGCACTTGTCGGGAACTCAGGCGGGGGAAAAAGCACAACGGTTAATCTTCTTCCAAGATTTTACGATATCAAAAGCGGAGCTATAAAATTTGACGGTATTGATATTAAAGATATCGACATAGAAAGCCTTAGAGAAAATATCTCATTCGTATTCCAGGACAACTTTTTATTCTCAGGAACTATCAGGGATAATATTTTGATGGGCAAAGAGAATGCTACAGAAATCGAACTTGCAAATGTAGTCAAAATGGCTCACCTTGATGAATTTTTATCAACGCTTGATGATGGAATAGACACTTATGTAGGAGAGCGCGGCGCCTCATTATCAGGCGGACAGCGCCAACGTGTAGCTATTGCAAGAGCAATGATTAAAAATGCTCCGATTGTAATTCTTGATGAAGCCACATCAGCTCTGGATAATGAATCAGAGGCAATTGTTCAAAAAGCTCTGGATAATCTTATGCAAAATAAAACTGTGTTTGTTATCGCCCACAGATTATCAACAATAAATAATGCAGATCGTATTGCGGTAATCAATGAAGGCGAGCTTGTTGAACTTGGAACACATAATGAGCTAATGTCAATTCCTGACGGCAATTACAAACACCTTTACGAAATGCAGTTCAAAAATCAGGAGGCTGCAATCTAAAAATGAAAAGTATTATTATCACAAAATGGATCGAACCATATAAACTAATTGAACTTATTAAAGAGGATTATGAATACAAAGATTTCACATTTGATACAATTTCTAAAAATATGGAAAAGAAAAAATTCTTTAAAGAACTTGAATCAAATACATATTCAATAGGTTTATATATGAAAAATGTGAACAAATACTACTTATTTTCAAGAAATGATAATTTTGATATCTGGTCAAAACTTGAGCAGTTTTTCCAATTTACCCCGGAAGATTATATCGTCTCAGAAGATATAAATCACGAACCGTTTGAAATGGTTGACTTAGGCAAAGCCGAAGCCAGCTTAATAATAAGATAAAAAACGTAACAAAAAGGCAATTTTCTCTAATAAAAAACCTTTATATAAATATAGGGGAAAATAGAACGGGGAAATATGGACTTTTCAAACATTTTTCAACCAATAACGTATAACTCAAACGTTAACGGATTTTTAGCAGACTACAATATGAGATTTATGGATCCAATTGGACCAATATATAATTTTGGCGGCGGAAACAGCACAAACTGGAACGGCGGAAGCAGTAGTATTTGGAGCGGATACCTCGACAATAATTCCGGGTGGAACAGTTTTGACAGCGGTTACATTGTCGGAAACCCATTCTCTAATTTTGGTTATACCCCGTTTAATTTCGGACCGATTTATAATTTTGGCGGTTCTTCAAACTATGACTCAAGTACGGCTACTTCGGTTACAACTTCAACACCGACAGCAGAAACGTCACAATCTAATACGTCAAAGTCAGTTGAAGCATCACAATCCAGCAATTACATAAACCGATCGTTTGTTAAAAATGCCGAAAAATACTTAGGCTATAAAGAATCTGACGGCTCGTACAGGAAATTTTCAAACAGCAAAGAATGGTGCGCAGACTTTGTAACTTATGTAGTAAAAGAAACATACAAAGACAAAGGATTAAAAGCCCCTGATGGATTTGGAAATCATCGTGTTGAAATACTGAGACAATGGGGAATAGATAACGATAAATACCTTAAAATTTCAGATAAAAAAGATAAAGCAAAAATAATCGCGGAAAATGTAAAACCAGGGAATATTCTGATTTTACGGGAAAATGATGCTTCTCACACAGGTTTTGTCACTAAGGTCAATAGTGACGGTTCATTTGATACTATAGAAGGCAATGTAACCTCAAATGGCGATGATAGGGTTATAAAGCGGCATTATAGTGCTAATGAAGCTGACCTTAGCGGATTTGTTCAATTAAGCTGACAAGCTGCGTGTTTAATTCATCAAACGTTGAATTATTAAAAATAACATAGTCAGATTTGACAATCTTTTGCTCCTGACTCATTTGAGAGTCCATACGCAGCTTGGCATAATCTTTTGAATATCCGCTGCGTGCAATCAAACGATTCAAACGGATATCATCATCACAATAAACAAACAGAATTTTATCAAACAAGTCCTGCATTTCAGCCTCAAACAAAAGCGGAATCGCTACAAACGCAAATTTTTCATCTTGATTTTGCTTAAAAAACTCCTCAATTTTAACTCTGACTTTCGGGTATAGAATATCTTCAAGCTTCAATTTTAATTCAGGATTATTAAAAACAAACCTGCCAAGCTTATCACGGGAAATCTCACCATCTTTGAAGACATCATAATCCTTAAAAGCCTCTGAGACATCATTTGAAATAACAAGTAATTCATGACAAACCCGATCAGTATCAAGAACATTAAACCCTAGTTCTTTTAAAAACTTTTCAACCGTAGATTTTCCACTTGCAATGTTTCCGACAATAGCAAATTTAATCATTATTCTTTGAAATCCTGTTTAAAAAATTCCTCAAATCTTTAATCTGACGAGGTTTTATTGGTTTGGCATCACCGCGTTTGAGCCCGTCAAGGTTAAAAATCGCGTGCTGAATACGCTTTAGTGTTAAAACTTCAAACCCTAAATACTCAAACATTTTACGAATTTGTCTATTTAAACCTTGATAAAGTAAAATTTCCATAACAGTATGTGTATTATCAAAATCAAGCACATCAACCTGCGCATAAGCATTTTTCCCAGGTTCAATCTCAATACCTTTATACATTGTATCAATATCATTTTGCGAAATTTTGCCATTGATAGTTACGCGATACAATTTTGGAACCTTAGCTGACGGATGAGTCAATTCATTTATCAAATCCCCGTCATTTGTTAATATTATCAGACCAGTTGAATCCTTATCCAACCTGCCGACCGGCTTTAAGTGATGAAGATTCTCAGGCAAAATATCATAAATCGTCTTTCTGCCCTTTTCATCATCTGAGGTGGTAATATAACCTGCAGGTTTATAAAACCTGTAATATTCGTGTTTTACAGGGTGAATCAATTTCCCGTCAACAAAAACTTTGTCTTTTGGCTGAACAGAAAACCCAAGTTCCTTTACACTTTTACCGTTAACTAAAACATGCCCATCTTCAATAAGCTCATCCGCTTTTCGCCTTGAACAAAGACCGGATGATGCTATATATTTGTTTAAACGAGTGCCGGGCATTTCAACACCTCGTTAAAAGACTGTGCCAATATTTCAGGCATTCTTCTGTATAGACTTCCGTCATTATGAATTGCGACAACAACAACTTCCGCTTCAACATAAGTTTTTCGTGTTTGCTTAGACTTGATAAACTGTTTAAATGTAACAGTAAACCCTCTAAATTCAGAGATTTCGGTTTCAATAATCATTTCATCTTCAAGCTTAGCGGACATTTTGTATTTAATATTCAAATTAGTAACAGGCAGCACGATATCGTGATTATTTACTAAATCCAATAGATTATGCCCCATCATCTCGCACAAACCTACACGCCCCATTTCAAGCCACCTTAAATAAGAGCCGTGCCATACAACACCATAAGCATCTGTGTCAGAATAAAAAACTTTTTGTTCAAAAATATGTTTCATCATACTCGGATTAT
>URYF01000072.1 GCA_900551965.1 uncultured bacterium | reverse complement strand
GCCATGTAAATCCATGCTGCAGCAAAGCCGCTTCCCATAATAAATATTGTTACTATAGCAAGTATTAACTTTGATGTGTTATCTATGGATTTTAGTGCATAATCAAAGTACCAGCTTAATATTGACAAGAATAAGATAAGCGGTGTGGCTAAAATTATGCAGTCATTTGTTGTTTTGAAACTATTTTTGAATAACTTCAACATAATTTGTTCCTGTTATTTAAGATGCAGCTGCTTCTTGTTTTGTTTCATCTGCTTGTTGAGTAGTTGTTTTTTCTTGAATTTTACGTTTTCTTTTGCGTCTTCTCATAAGATCGACAAACGCTTCAATTCTTGTTATGTAGCCGGCTCTGCCTGTTTGCTCATCCATAATTAATGGCAAAATCGGGATTTCACAGTTTTCCCTCATTGCCGGGAAGATGTTTTGCGACATAATTTCAGGCATACAGGTAAACGGGCTTATGTGGATAATACCGTCAATTCCTCTTTCATTAGCATAAGCCACATCAGAAACACACTCTAGAGCATCTCCGCCGATATCTCTCATAAGATAAGGCTTTGCAAGCCTGTCAGCTCTTTGAAGGTGAGTTTCCCCTTTCCTAAACATTTTAGGGATAATTGCATCTTTTAAAAAACTGCTGACAGTAAGACTTCTTCTAACCTGAACACCCATTCTGCCAAGTTCTTTTTCGATATTTTGGTTTGAAAATTCATCATTAACGACATAAATTTCACCTGTTATATCAACATTAAGGACTTCTTTGTTTGGGTTAATTTCAACTTTTTTCATTTCTTCTGAGATAAGCTTTTCTGCTTTTCTAAGGCCTGAAATTGTATCATTTTGATCAATTATTTTTAGGGCTTTTTGATAATGCTTATCAGCTTCACCATGTTTAATTTCTCTGGCTCTGTAGTATGAAAGTTTAGTTTCAAGCTTATCAAGGATAAAAACTTTTAAGATTGCAATAAGTATTGCTTTTGAGAATAAAACAGGATTATTTTTGCCGCTGGCATCTTTCAAGAAGTTGTAGATCCCTTTGATGCCATCATATAGTTGAAGCTCTAAATACTTTGCTTCATAACCTAAATCCGTTAAAGCGTTTTCGATACATTTGCCGTATTCACCAAGTCTGCAGCATCCGGGTGAGGTAATCATAGCAACATAATCAGCACCGCCTTCAATTGCTTCAATAAAGTTTCCTAAGATTAACTTGTAAGGAAGGCAGATTGCTTCGGGTGCGTGCTTTGTCCCAAGTGATAATGCTTTCTTACTTGTGTAAGGTTCAACATATGGTTCACATCCGATAATTCTTAAAGCTGCAGCCCAGGCATAACTTATTGTTCCCATGTGAGGGAAAGATATTTTTCTTTTAGCTTCTGTTGTTTTTTTAGTCATATTTATATTTCCTTAATGTATTTTAAATCAGGGTGTCTTGCAGCTGTAACCTCATCTATCTTTTTAACAGGTGTGGTATGCGGAGCTGCTAAAATCTTTTCTGGATTAGTTTTTGAATCCTGCGCAATTTGAATCATTGTATTAACAAATTCATCTAAAATTTCTTTGTTTTCAGCTTCTGTTGGTTCAATCATAATTGCCTCATGGACAATTAGTGGGAAATAAACCGTTGGCGGGTGAGCATTTCCGTCCATCAATGCTTTTGCAATATTAAGAGTTGAAACTCCGTTTTCATGTTTTTGTTTTTCACCAGTTATTACAAATTCGTGCATACAAGGTTCATCATACGGTAATTCGTAATATTTTTTTAATTTTTCTTTTAGGTAGTTTGCATTTAATACAGCATTTTCAGAAGCTGTTTTTAAATTTTTACCCATCATAAGAATATAAGCATAGGCTTTCACTAAAACCGAAAAATTCCCATAAAAATCCTTAACACTACCGATTGAGTGCTTTAAATCGTAATTTCTATAATATTTTTGACCGTCAAAATCAATAACCGGCACAGGTAAAAATTCTTTTAGTTTTTCCACGACTGCAACCGGTCCTGAACCGGGTCCGCCGCCGCCATGAGGGGTTGCAAATGTTTTGTGCAGATTTAGGTGAACAACATCAAACCCCATAAGTTTTGGATTGGTGCAGCCCATAATTGCGTTAAAGTTTGCCCCGTCGTAGTATAATAATGAGCCGTTATCGTGCATAATTTTTGAAATTTCTTCAACTTTTTCTTCAAAAATCCCCAGAGTATTAGGGTTAGTTAACATAATCGCAGCAACATCTTTATCCAGAACGGCTTTTAGTGCCTCTATATCAACTTGTCCTTTTGAATTCGATTTTATTTCAACAATATCAAAACCGCTCATTTTAGCACTTGCAGGGTTTGTACCATGCGCAGAATCAGGAATTATAACCTTTGTTCTGTTTTCGCCGATTGTGTCAAAATACTTTTTAATAATCATCATGCCGGTCATTTCGCCATGTGCACCGGCAGAAGGCTTTAATGTAATAGCATCCATTCCTGTAACTTCTAAAAGCGCATTTTGAAGGTTATACATAAGTTTTAACGCTCCTTGCGCCATAGAATCATCACAATTAGGGTGAATGTTAAACCCTTCCAGGGAGGATAAAAACTCGTTAACTTTTGGGTTATACTTCATAGTGCAGGAGCCAAGCGGATAAAAACCTTTTTCTATACAGAAATTCATATCGGACAATTCTTTGTAATGTCTCATAACCTCTAATTCACTCATTTGAGGCAGACCGATATCCCCTGTACGCAAGGATTCTGGCGGTAAGAAGTTTGTATTAACCTTTTTGTCTGTAAGGTTTATTCCGTCTGTACCGCTGCTTTTTTCAAAAATTGTTTTCATATTTTAAATTATCCCCTGTTTTGCCAAGTCTTTTTTTATTCTGTCTAGTCCTGTTTGGATTATTCTTGATATTCTTGATTGTGAAATGTTAAATTCTTCTGCTATTTCTCTTAACTTCTTTTCTTTAAAAAATTTATATTCAATGAGCTCTCGTTCTCTTGGAGGAAGTTTTTTCATTGATTCCAATATTCCGTCCTTGAGTTCTGAAAATTCTATGGATTCCTCTGGAGTTCTATCATTTGCTTTAATCTGGGTTGGAACTTCTGCATCTTGTAATTCATCTATTGATAGAATATTTTTGTAAACTTCCGCCCTCATTTCAACGTCATTGGTTTCACTGTCTTCGTCATAGGCTGATTGTTTATTCTTCAGTGTGTACCATTTGTAACGTCTTCTGACTTCGTTTCTGATAGCCCATTTTATTGCAGTAGACAAATATGTACTGTTATAAGATTCCGGAGGGTGGTTTTTGAATAGAATATACAGCGCGTGTGTACCGATATTTACTAATTCCGGCAACTCAATAAGGTGTGAGCGTGAAAATTTTTGGTACTCAACCTTAGCGATGATTTCTATTAAATCTTTATATTCCCTTAGTTTTACATTTTCTTCAGCTGACATTACTATAACTAATCCTAATAAACAAAAAATTTGTAATCTATTACATCTCTATCATATCAAAAAAAATTGTATATGACCAGCTAATGTAATTTCTCTTAACATAATTTATTTTGATACAAAAAGGAGAAAAATATGAGAGTATTATTTTGTACAGACGGCTCAAAAATAAGTTATCATTCAATTCAAAATTTTTCGCGATGGATGAAAGATTTTACGGTAGATATATTTTGTGCAATTGATTGGAGTTTTTTGCCGGATACGGTATCATTAGAGGATAGTGAATTTGCAATTCAGTGTACAAATTCTGCTGATTCAATCCTGAATTATTCTGAAAGATTCTTAAAAGAGCAGGATTTTATTATAGGTGATAAAATCAAAATGTGTGGTCAGACTGTTGAGTGTATTTTAGAAATCTGTGGCAGAACGGATTATGACTATGTTGTTTTAGGTTCACATGGCAAAAAAGGTATTCAAAAGTGGCTGGGTTCTGTTTCGCAGGAGGTCGCATCTGCGGTTGATGTTTCTACATACATTTCAAAACAAAGAAATGAAAGGCAAAAGGTTCTTTTTACTCTTGACTCTTCCGAAACCGGTTTGAATGTTGTTAAAAAATGTCTTGATACATTTAATTTTGAAGGTAAGGAGATTTATTTAACGACGGTTTACGATGTTCCGGATTATTTATTTTTAGAAGGTACACTTGATGCCGGGTGGATGTTGGATATGCAGCACAAGCAGGAAACAGCGGGGATGCTTTTGTTAAATAAATATGAAAAAATGTTTACAGATAAAGGGTTTTCGGTTTTTAAGAAAGAGATTTTAAACGGAACAGCTGCTGTTGAAATCCTCAAATTTATTACAAAAGAAAATATTGATTTAACTGTCTGCGGTGTCAGAGATAGAAAAAAACTATCAAGATTTTTACTTAATTCCGTAAGTAAAAGGATATTGGAGCACGCAAAATCAGATGTTTTAATTGTCAAATAGTGTAGCTTGATATAATTAAACTGTTGTTATTTAATTGAGCCACTGCCCCATAAGGTATCGAGGTTTTTCTGTCACTGTGTGAGATTGGAAAACCTCCGATAATCGGTATCTTGAGTTCTTCGGCTAATTCTTTAAATAAATTGTCAAAATATTCCTGATTGTCTATGTCTAAAAAATCTCCAAGAATAATTCCTGTGATGTTTTCTTTGAATTTTTGGATATTCAAAAGCTGCCTAAAATACCTGTCGATTTTATAAACCGGTTCATTTAAATCTTCTGCAAAAAATATGAATTTTTCATCAGGAATAAAATCAACCCCGCAAAGCGAGGTAATAGTTGCAAGGTTTCCGCCAAACAGTATTCCTTTGGTATCTCCGGAATTATAGACAATCGGAGTTTCCGGGGTGATTTGATTATTTTCTCCGGATAAACTTTTAAAAAATTCTTTTTTCGTAAAATCATTGATGTTTTCATCGGCAAAATCACTCTGTGCCATTGCTCCGGAAAAAGATATAAGATTTGCCCGTTTTAAAAACATCGCGTTTAGAATTGTAATATCGGAATATCCGCAGAAAATTTTGGGATTATTTTTTATGACGTTATAATCGATTTTTGAAATAAGTCTTAATGCCCCATAGCCGCCGCGAGCACATATTATTGCATTTATTTCCTTATCTAAAAATGCATTGTGTAAGTCTTCAAGCCTTTCTTCATCTGTGCCGGCTAAATAATTTTGACACTTTTCTATATTTTTCCCAAGTTTAACCTTGTATCCGGCTTTTTCAAAATATGATTTTGCCTGCATTATTTTTTTTATGTTAACATTTCCTGATGGTGCTATAATTCCTATTGTATCATCGATTTGTAGTCTTTTTGGTTTAATTAAGTTCATAAACTGTCCTATTTTGTTTATTATTTGTTATAATTACTTTATCATGAATAAAAATTATATACCTTTATATCGGAAATACCGTCCACAGGCTATTGAACAGATAGTCGGGCAGGAACATATTAAAAAGGCTCTTGCAAATGCTATTCAGATGGATAGAATTTCGCATGCATATTTATTTACAGGGCCTAGAGGAACGGGGAAAACTTCTACTGCTCGTATTTTTGCAAAATCTTTGAACTGTGAAAAAGGACCGACAATTTCTCCTTGTAATGAGTGTGAAAATTGTAAAAATATTACAAATTCTATACCGATAGATGTTATAGAAATTGACGCGGCAAGCAACCGTTCAGTTAATGATGCCGATGAAATTATCCAAAAAGTTGCATTAGCGCCAGTTCAGAGCCGCTACAAAATATATATAATAGACGAAGTTCATATGCTTACTAACCAAGCCTTTAATGCACTTCTAAAGACCTTGGAAGAGCCACCGAAAAATGTTATTTTTATTTTGGCGACAACCGAAGTTCATAAAGTTTTGGATACAATTAAGAGCCGTTGTCAAAGATTTGATTTCAAACGTATTACAACAGATGATATTGCAAAACATTTAAGGTATATTGCTAATAGTGAAGAAATTAATATAACGGATGAAGCACTTAGTTATATTGCCCAAAATTCAGCAGGCGGAATGCGTGACAGTATTGCTTTGTTAGACCAGTTGAGTGTTTTAAATTCAACAGATAACGCTATTTCTGTAGACGATATAAATTCTCTACTGGGCAGATTGTCATTTGTGTCTTTAACGTCGTTATTTAAGGCGATTACAGACTCTAACCAAAATGAAGCTCTGAATGTTTTGAATGATATTTATAATCAGGGAAATGAACCTATTCAAATTTTATCAAACCTGCTTGAATATTTCAGAAACGCTTTAATTTTAAAATCAGTTGGTTCCGGTATTGATAGTGCTGTTGTTCAGTTGAATTCCGAACAGTCTAAAGCATTATCTGACAGCCTTAAAAATATAGAAACACATCAGCTTGTTTCTTTAATTGACAAATGTGCTTCTTATATTAAGGAATTAAAACTGACAGCTAACCCTAAATTATGGCTTGATGTTGCAATTTTGGATTTGTCAAACCTTGCACAAAATACAAAGCTGGAAGATTTACAGCGCAGGATTTCAATGCTTGAATCTGGCGAAGGGCAAAGGGTTGTTAATTCTTCCCCTTACAATACTCCGCCATCACCTGTTAAAAAGCCTGAAATTATGAAGCCTGTTAAAATTGATAAACCTGCCTCTCAACCGGAGGTTAGGCAAACAGCCATGCCTAAACCTCAGGTAACAGAAGAAGAGGTTTTAACAGATGAAGTCCCGACATCAAAACCGGCACCGTCAAATTCTTTAAAGACAGCCTGGGCAAAACTTTTAGAAAATGTTTCAAGTTTTCCGTCCCGTGCAATTTTAAAACAGCAGGCTTTGCCTGTTAAGATTTCAGCTGATGAAGTTGTTATATCAATAAAAAATCAAAGCTGGTTGAAACAATTCGGGCCGGAAGGTTCAAAACACGTATTTATTGTTGATGCAGCAAATGCAGTATTTGGTGCCGCGGTGAAAAGAGTTATTGTAAGGGCACCTGAAGCAGGTGATGAAGCGATTCGAAAAGAACAAGGTGCGGCAGCAGATGATGAGAAGCCTGCCCCTGCCACAGTGCAATCCCCTAAATCGCAGCCATCAGTACAACCTGTCCAACCCCCGAAGGTTCAACCGCAGGCAGAACCTATCATGTCTGTAGAATCTAATGATATATCTACTGATGATGAAAATGAGGAGGTTTTAGTACAAGATACTGCAGATGAAGTTCTTGCCAAACCTGCGAAAAAATCTGCGGATTCATATCATTCTGATGGGGTGAATATGGTGATGGATTTGTTTGAAGGTAAGTTTATCGATTGATAGGTATATTTAAATACATAAAGATACAATAAAAAATTCTTCGAATTTAATATTTGAATAAATCCGAA
>URYF01000071.1 GCA_900551965.1 uncultured bacterium | reverse complement strand
GTGAAATCTGAAGATAAAGAGGATAAAGTTGACAAGGAAGATGATGACCGAGTCGACAAAAAGGACAAAAAAGACGATGAAACTACTGTAGATAATGACGACGATGAAGCTACTGGCGCTGGTGTTGATAAAAATAAAGCTAAAGTTGATAATTTCTCATCTGCAAACATTTCATTAGTTGATGATTTTTATGATGCTACATATTGTGCCGGAACTAATAATCCTAAATTTGAAGCAGTATGCGGTGCAATAACCAAGGATAATGTAATGGATATTATGCTTGCTTGGAATAAATACCACTCAGCAGAAAAAGGTGAATCATTTATGCAGGCATTTATGGACGATGCGAATTCGGGGTTCTGTTGTGCCGGTGGACAAAAAGTCAAATACGGTAAACAAATTGCAAGAGCATTACGTGAAAAAGCCGAAGAACTGGGAATTTACGATGAATGCAGAGCTGATTTTGCTGCAATAGACAAAGAAATGGGAAGTTGGTTCTATGTAAATAACGGTGTTGCCCAAAATTACGATAATATTATTAAAAAGATAGCTGCAAAAATGGGCAGTAAATACGGTTCAGTTCAAACAACTGCCGAGCCAAAAGATAAATAAATCTATCAAAAATTACGATTCCTCAATATAAGAGAAATGTGAATTTATTTAGATTAGATTAAGTAGGTTAGAAAAGTAGTGTAGAATTTTACCCCGCAAATATTGCGGGGATTTTTTTATTTCGCGGAGCGTATGAATTTAATCAGGTTCCAAGGTCGTTGGTAGCAAAGTACCCTGTGCGGTGAGCACCCCCTCACCCCAGCTCTCCCCAGTACAAGCAGGGTCACGAAGTGACACTGCATACTTTTAAAATCCGCTCCGGTGAACACTTGATTTTTGATTTTGAGTGTATTATTATCATGGCTGTAGAGTGCTTACGCCAATAATCACTCAACAGGGGTAAATAAAAGATTGATTGTAAAACAGTCTATTATCTGCTCTAAAAGAAAAAAGGAAAAACGAAAATGTCAATTAACTTAAAAAACAAACAAGAAATCGTTAAGGCTTATGGCAAAAACGAAAAAGACACAGGTTCAGCAGCAGTTCAAATCGCTATGATGACTCAAAAAATTTCCGAGTTAACTGAACACTTAAAAGCTAACAAAAAAGATTTTGCTACAAAAAGAGGTCTTTTAATGATGGTAGGTAAAAGAAAAAGATTACTTGCTTACGTTAAATCTCAAAACCTTGATGAGTACAGAGAATTGATTAAAAAGTTAGGTATCAGAGGTTAATCTGAAAATTTTAAAAGGGCTGATTCTTTAAGGGTCAGCCTTTTTTAATAGGAAAGTTTGAGCGAGAGTTTTATGAAAACATTAAAATCAATGCGTTTGCATATTGGAATTTTTGGCAAGACAAATGTTGGTAAGTCTTCTTTATTAAACCATATTACAGGGCAGGCTATTTCGATTGTGTCTGATATTGCGGGAACAACGACTGATGTTGTCGAAAAATCAATGGAACTTTTGCCGATTGGACCGGTGAATTTTCTTGATACCGCAGGGATTGATGATAAAACAGCGTTGTCTGATGAACGTATAGAAAAAACTCTAAAAATTTTAAATCGTGTAGATATTGCACTTGTGGTTTGTGATTATGAAGGAATTGATGAGTATGAAAAATCTTTGATTGAAAAATTTAAAGAGTTAAATATTCCATATATTATTATTGTTAATAAAACTGATATTAAAAAGATTTCAGATGAAAAACTTGCGCGATTAAAAGAATTTTCTGATATTGTTTTTGAAACTTCAGTATTAAATGATTCTGATTTGGTTTTTAAATTCAAGGAGACGGTTATAAAATTGTTACCTGATGATTTTGTTAATCCGCCTCAAATTGTTGGGGATTTAGTGCCTGCCAAAAGCACGGTAATCCTTGTTATACCGATTGATAAAGAGGCTCCGAAAGGCAGAATTATTCTTCCTCAGGTTCAAGTGCTGAGGGATTTGCTGGATTCAAATTGTATGAGTATTGCGGTTAAAGAATCTGAATTAAAAGATGCACTTGAAAATTTAAAAACACCGCCATCTCTTGTTGTAACAGATTCGCAGGCATTTAAGCAGGTTGCTGAAATTGTGCCTGAAAATATTCCTTTGACATCTTTTTCAATTCTTTTTGCGAGATTAAAAGGGGATTTAGATGCTTTTACAAAAGGTGCGCAGGCTGTTGAAGAGCTTCAAAACGGCGATAAGGTGTTAATCCTTGAAAGCTGTACGCACCATGCAATAGAAGATGATATAGGCAGGGTAAAAATTCCAAATCTTATACGTAAGAAAACCGGCAAGGATTTGATTTTTGAAAATATTGCAGGACATGACTTTCCAGATATTTCGGATTATAAATTGATAATTCATTGCGGAGCGTGTATGACAAACCGCAGGGAGGTTTTATCAAGAATTTTGAAAGCAAATCAAAAAAATGTACCTATTACAAATTACGGAATTGTGATTTCTTATTGTCTTGGAATTTTAGAAAGAGCTTTAAGAGTTTTTGACAAATAGCGGTTTTATATAAGTATAAAATAATGCTTTATAAAACTTTGGTCTGAACATAAACAATGGTCTGTATTGCAGGTATTTAATCAATGATGCAACCTGGTTTTTCTTATACCAGTAGTCTAATTCCTCTTCTTTCAATGCCCAAGGTGTAAGTTGAAGATATTTGAAATATAAGTTTCTGTGGTAGCTGAACGACCCAAAATGCCATGGTTTATTTTTTGCTACAAAATGTATGATTTTGGGGTTATTAGTATAACTTGATCGGTTGGTGAAGTTGCTTGACTGAACATTCCAAAAATCCGGTACTATTTTTATTCTGTCTTTTAGGGCAAAATTTATAATATCCTGATCACCTGTTTTAATTTCGTCAAGATGATTTTTTGTGTATTCATAAAAAATATCTTCAATATTTTCTTTTCTGAATTTTTCCAAATCGAATAAAACCATTCCAGCATTTATGTATTTTTCATTTTTCCAATGGTTTTTATTTTTGACTCTTATATCTAAAACTCCCGCAATTATATTATTTTCAAGGTCAGTGTTAAAAAGTTCATCAAGACTGCTATTTACAATTACATCACAATCCATATAAATAATTCTGTTTACGAATGGCAGAATACTTGCAAGTTTCAATCTGTAATATGTAGGCAAGGTTATATATTGATGAGTTTGAAGGTTTTTATATATTTCAAATTCTTTCTCATCAACTTTTACAAAAGTTATATCACAATCTTTTATATTTTTTAAAGTTAGTATTTTGTCAATATTTTCTTTTTCAATACCGCCATCTAATATATAGAAACTAAGACGGCTGTCATTTGTTTGGTTGACAAGAGCTGAAGTTATTACAACCGCGGCATATCTACTATAGTTGTCATCACATGCAAGGCAAATATTTATATTGTTCATAAATTTCTCCGGATTATTTGCTGTTTAAATATTGTTTTGTTTGTGTGCTTGAAACTTCCGGTGTTCTTGGAAGATAAGTTACTTCGCAGTATTCTTTCAGAAAATCAAATTTACCTGTCCAATCATCACCCATAACAAATACATCTGCCTGATATTTTTGTACATCAGAAGCTTTTTGTTCCCAGTTATCTTCAGGAATAACCAAATCTACATACCGGCATGCTTCAAGTATGGTTTTTCTTTGCTCATATGTATAATAAGATTTTTTATTTTTTAATTTGTTAAATTCATCACTTGATAATCCGACTATCAGATAGTCTCCCAATGCACGGGCACGTTTTAGCAGGTTGATATGTCCATAGTGAAGTACGTCAAATGTTCCGTATGTTATAATTCTTTTCATTTTTTTATCAAATCCTTGATTACTGCAGCTTCTTTTTGGGGTACATCAATATACATGGCATGTCCCATTCCGATTTTTTGGGGGTATGCAAGATAATCTCCATAAACTTCTTTTAGGAAATTTTCGGTATCGTTCATGCACGGAAACTTTTCGCTTTCAAATAAAATTTCTTTTAGCGGGAATACAGTGTTATATGGTGTGAACCAATTTTTCCAACGATGCCCGTAATCAAATCCCCAGACTAAATCGGAGTTTTCATTTTCAGTATTGTTTTTCAATATTTTTTCTCTGTATTTTGAGATTTTTTCAAGAACTTCTTCTATTGACATACCGGGGGTACATTCATTTTCTAAATTTTTCCGTTCTTGTTTTATTCTGTTTGTTTCTATGAGCTGAGCATTTTTTGACAGTTTTTCTCCGTAAAAATCGTATGGAAAAATATCTACAAATAAATGAGGGCATTTTTTATGATAAATTTTAATAAAAGAAGTTGCGGAATTTCTTTCATCATTTTTATAATATCTTACAACAATATCCGGATTTCTTGTTGATGAATTAAATGCTTCAATAAGTTTGTTGTAATCATCTCTTGGCATTCTTGTATCAATATCGTCATCCCACGGAATAAATCCCTTATGTCTTACTGCACCTAATAGTGTGCCAAAATCTATCCAATATCGTAAGTTGTTTTTCTTACAAACGTAATCAAGTTCTTTTAATAATTCCAAATTTGCCAGCTGAATTTCTCTAATCTGTCCTTGAGCCGGTGGGATAGTTCTAATATCAATATTATTTTTTTTGTAGTAATAATATGGATTTTGATTTCTTTTTACTCTAAATTCTTTTTTGGGGTATTTGATTTTAATTCCAAATATTTTAATAAGTCTATGAGTGTTATCAAGTTCGGAAATTGAAAAAATTTTATTTATAATCTTGTTCATTTAACCCTTCCATAATATAAGCGCTTACATATATTAATAGCATTAATATATATGCAAACATTGGTTTATTAAGAAATATATATATGCATATGTTGAATATGATTGTAAATTAGGCGCAAACCTAATTAAAAAATGTTTGTTTACATCATATTTTATTATTAAGGATGACGAGATTATGAAGTTTGACGATAAATTATATCTTGCGGGACAAATAAAAAAACATCGCAAGTTGCTGCATTTGACTCAGGAAGAATTGGCAGAAAAAGTTGATTTGAGTGTTCAGCATATTTCAAGGATTGAGAGCGGGTGTTATATTCCGTCATTAAAATCGTTTTTTATGTTTGTTGATGTTTTGAATATGGATTTGAGGGAATTCGGTTTTGATGTTGAACGAATGGCTAATCCAATAAAGGATCGCTTAATAAATATGATTGTTAATGCTGATGATAATGAATTGATTTTTTATGAAAATCTTATGAACGCGGTTAATGACAGTATGGCGAATGTTAAGAAGCAAAGCAGGTAGTAACAAGTGACAGTTAGTGAAGAGAATAATAAAAGAATAATTGATTTGGTTTATTTATGGTGTGATGGAAATGACCCTGTTTGGTGTGAGAAAAAAGAGAAAACATTACTAGCCTTAAATATAAAAGTCGAAAAAGGTGCTGCAAATGAATGCAGGTTTGTTCAGTCTGATGAATTGATGTATTCTCTTCGTTCTGTTGAAAAGTTTGCGCCATGGATTAATAATATTTTTATTGTTACTGATAATCAGGTTCCAAAATGGCTCAATTTAAATAATTCGAAAATTCATATTGTTGATCATAAAGATATTATGCCGGCAAAGGCTTTACCAACTTTTAATTCTATGGCAATAGAATGCTGCCTTCCTTATATCGAAGAGCTTTCGGAATATTTTCTTTTTGCAAATGATGATATGATGCTTTGGAATAAGGTTGAAAAAGATTTATTTTATACAAATTCAGGCAAGCCGATTTGTAGAATGCGGCAGAAAATTCATAAGAAACCATATAAACATCTATATGGTTATACGATTGCGAAAGCTTATAAAATGGTTAAGAGCAAATACAAATTGAACGCTCCGTATTTTCCGCATCATAATATTGATGCCTATCGTAAATCTTATTTCCTTGATTGTATAAATGAATACAGAGAAGAATTTAACAAAACCGTATGCCAGCAGTTTAGAGAATTTGAGTCTGTCCAGCGCAGTATTGTATCTTATTATATGCTTGCCAAAGATTCTGCAGTTTTAAAATGTATTGAAAAACCATGGTATAATCCGTTTTTCAGCGAAGAATCGGTTTATGCAAAATGCCTAATCTCAAAACTTAAAAATCTTGATAAGAAAGATTGTAAATTTATATGCGTGAATGACAGTGAAAGATCAACAAACAGCGACAGAGAATATATGCAAAAAATTCTCGAAGCAAAATTTCCTGAAAAATCAAGTTTTGAAATATAAAAACTCTAATCTAAACTCCTGAAACGTCAGGTAAGTCAATACTTTTTAATCGTTGTTCAATACGTCGGTACCATTTCAGGTGCTGTTTGAACAGGATTTCATAATGTTCCATGTTCCCTTGTGAAATGTTTTTGAATTGTTCATCACAAGTTTGAGTCAATTGGGCTTCTAAGAATTTTGTATAATCTTTTCTGTCAATATTCGGATCGGTTAATTCAATTCGTTTGCCGAAATCAACAATAACTTCAGGTCTGTTATCTCTCAAGAAACAATAATCAATAGATAATGGAATTAAAGTAACTTTACCGTATTTTTTAACTGCTTTTTGCGCAATATAAGTCAGCCCTGTTTGGAATACAAACGGACGATAATGCGGCGGCCTGATGATTCCTTGCGGGAATATACATAATTGGTTTCGCAAATCGCTTAATAGATCTACTGAATATTGAAGAGCTTGCATTGCAGACTGAGCGGATTTCTTGTTTACAGAGTATGCTCCGCCGCGTCTCAGTAATGGAAATCTGTTTAATTCTTCAACCATTAATCGAATTTCTTTGCGACAAATTCTGTGGGTAATATTATATAAAACAATTCCGTCCCACCAATTGCAATGCGGTGCAAATAAAATTGTAGGAGTCTTTGCATCTCTTTGGGTATAGTTCTCTACTCCGCTGTAGCGGAATGCATAAAACCTGTTTTGCAACATATTATAAAAGAACAAACTTGCAATGGTTAACCAAAAACGATTTGTTTTTGCCGGTTTAAATTTCTCCTCTTTATTTCTCAATTTTGTTGGTGGTATATCCGAGTATAGTTTTTCTTCAGTAGCCATAAATCTATTTTACCCTAATAACATAAAATATAAAACATTCAATTAAGAAAACTTAACCCTTTTATCATACGATTGTAAAATAAAAAAAGCAAGTCGTCGAATTGTATATAATTTTAATAATTGTAACATAATAGCAAATTTTTTCAAATTCGGGTTTAATATAATAAACAGATTTCAGATTTAGGAGGTTCAGACTATGGCAAGTGTTGTAAAATGTATGGGAATTATGGCTGGTGCAGGGTTGTTAGGCGGTGCTGCTTCTTCATATT
>URYF01000070.1 GCA_900551965.1 uncultured bacterium | reverse complement strand
AATCTATGTTAGCTGCAATCCTGCAACACTTGCAAGAGATTTAAAATACCTATGTGAAAAAGGTTGCAGAGTAGAATCAATACAACCGTTTGATATGTTTTGCCACACCTGCCACATAGAAAACACAGCAATTATCCATTTGCCTAAAGAAAAACTAATTTAATTTTACTTCTTTATACTCCAAAAATCCTTATGGAACATTACCAAAAACGGAATAATTTCCAAACGGCCTACAAGCATATTTATAATAAAAACAACTTTTGATGCAGTTTTTAGGGAAGCATAACTTCCCATTGGACCTATCACATGCCCTAACCCCGGACCAACGTCACCCAATGAGGATATTGAAGCACTCAACCCCAGAACAAAGCTTTGCTCCAAAGTTGTTAAAATAGCAGCGCTGAGCGCCCACAAGCCAAAGAAACAAAAGATAAAAAATAAGGTCTGTCTCAAAACTTCCGGAGCAACAACTTTCCCATCTATCTTGACTGCAATAACAGCTTTAGGATGAAGGATTTTATATAATTCATTCTTCATATACTTAAACAGCAAAATCCATCTTGTCATTTTCAATCCGCCGCCAGCAGACCCGGAACAAGAACTTACAAACATAGTTATAAATAGAAGAATTTTTGCATCAACAGTCCACAACTGGAAATCCTCACTGGCACTGCCGGTTGAAGTCGCAAGCGATAAAACATTGTAAAACCCGGCTGTAACAGAATGCAAAAAGGTACAATTATGCTGAACATATAAAACACCCGCAACAAGCAGGGAAAGAGTCGTCATTATAATTGTATAACATTTAAACTCTTCACTTTTCCAAAACATTGAAAGTTTTCTTCGGGTCAGCGCTCTTGATTGGAGCACAAAACTTGTACCGGATACAAACATAAATACTATAATAATCCAGTTTATAAGATTTGAATGATATCCGCCTATACTTTGAGGATTTGGGGAGAACCCGCCTGCTGATAAAGTAGAAAAAGAATTACAAATTGCATCAAACGGATTCATGCCGGCAAGCCACAAAGACAAAGCACAAATTACAGTTAACCCGGCATAAACAATCCACAAAGCTGATGCAGTATTTTTTATACGCGGAGTGAATTTATCTTTCGTAGGTCCGGGAACCTCAGCATAAAACATCTGACGACCTGCAACAGCGAACTGCGGCAAAATAGCAACAAACAATACAATAATCCCCATACCGCCAAGCCACTGAGTAAACGAACGCCAAAAAAGCAAGGCTTTCGGATAATCATACCTAGTAAATATAGTAGCTCCTGTTGTTGTAATTCCGGATACCCCTTCAAAAAGTGCATCAATAAATGACAGATCATAAAACAAATAAGGAATTGCTGCAATTATCCCAAACACAACCCATGCCATAGCAACAACAAACAATGCCTCCGAGCGTTTTATATCATTTAAAGATTCAAGACCGGAAGTGAGTTTAAGGATTCTTTTTACAAGAACACCCAAAAACAACACACTAAAGCCTGCGGCAAAAAATGGAAGCATAGAACCATAGTCATGATAATATAATGCAACAAAAACCGGAATGAAAGTAACCAATCCGAAATCTTTTAAAATTAAACTTAATGCACATGCAATGTAACTTAAACGCATAATTCCTACACTACCTTAAAATATTCCTTGATTTTATCCACACTGTCAGCCATAGTAAATATAATCAAAATATCGTGAACTTTTAGCTGAGTATCACCTTTTGGAATAATAACCCCTGCTCTGCGCTGAATTATACCTACAATAGCAGGTGCCGGGAACCTTAAATCCTTAATAAATTTTCCGTCAAATTCGTCATGAACAAGAATTTCCAAAACTTCTGCCTCCCCTTGTTCAACGGTAGCAAGAATATCAACATTAGTTTCATCAATATCATTACGTACTTCATTTATCGCAGAGGTTTTTGGAGAAACTGCAATATCAATTCCGACTTTTTCAAACAACGGAATATTTAAAACTTTAGATACACGCGCAATAACTCTTTTTACTCCCAGCTGCTTAACCAAAAGAGAACATAACAGGTTACGCTCATCATTATTGGTAACCGCAATAGCAACATCACAAGCTCCTATTTCTTCCTCATCAAGCAATTTTAAATTTGTGCCGTCACCATTGATAACAAGAGTTTTTCTAAGCTCCTGAGACAAAAATTCACAACGCTCATAATTCTTTTCTATGATTTTTGTTTTAATCTTCATATCCTCAAGGCTTTTAGCAAGCATATAACCGACATTACCGCCTCCGATAATTGCAACAGATTTAACCTGTTCCCTTTCATGGAAAAACGTTCCCGCTAAAATATCCAAAGAATGAGATGTCCCCATAAATATAAGCTTATCATCAGCATTAATTTCAGTTAAGCCGTTTGGTATAAACAACATACTGTCACGTTTTATCCCAACAATAATTGTATCCGGTGTAAATCCGCAATCTTTAACCATTTTCCCAACAATAGAAGATGATGGATTAACTCTGTATTCCAAAAGCCTAGCTCTCCCGTCAGCAAAATTTTCAACATCGAGTGCATGCGCAACCGTAACAATCCTGAATAATTCCTGCGTCAAAAGCGCCTCAGGCCAAATTACAAAATCAATAAAGAAATCTCCAAGATAATCCTGATTATGCTCAAGCGCCATAGTTTCCTGATATTCTTCCCTTGAAACAAAACAAATTGTCCTTATTCCGCTTAATTTTTTAACAGAAAGACAAGCAACAATATTAGCTTCATCAAGAGTCGTACATGCAATAAAAACATCAGCATTTAAAATATCTGCAGATTTTAAAATCTTCATATCTGTGGCATTACCATGCACAAAGCTGATATCAAGTTTATCAAAATCTTCGGTTCGATTCTCTTCTTTATCAATAACCGTTATATCGTGATCTTCAAAAAATTCTGTTGCAAGCAGACAACCAATATCAGTTGCACCATATATTACTATTTTCATAATCTTACTACCTTATAAGTCCCATAGCACTCATTATAAAGACTGCACCATACAAAACTGCGTTACGAATAAATATCAACACAAAAGAAGCAACTATTGGTGAAAAATCAAACGGTCCTAACGGTGGAATAATCTTCCTGAACAAATCCAGATATAAATCAACAGACTCTTTCAAAGCCCTTAAAATAGGATTATTCCAATTTAAACCCGGAATCCATGTTAATAAGCATCTTACGAAAATCATCAGTAAGAATACATAAAAACAATTAGCTATCGCTTCTATTATCTTTATCGCTATCATTTTTGATATCCTTTTCTTTTTGTTCTTTTAATTTTTCAATAAGTTCCTCAGGCGTCAATATAACAACCTTTGGTTCATTTGACTTATAGTATTTATCATATATTTTCCTTAATGCAATTTGAACAAGCACACAGCCCATCATAATTATCATAGGCGGGAATATAAACGGTTGATCCAATATATAAAATCCTGTCGCTGTAAAAATATAATGAAACAGCGGATAATCCGGATTTATATTAGGTACAAGCGACATTAATGACGCGCCCACAACAAAATATAAATACAAATTAATCAAACTGTTAAGGAAAATAATAAACCTTGCCATAACTGCCTCATTATATATCCAGATTTGTAGTATTCCCGCATTCACAGCAAGCTGTTTCAGACGGAATATTTTCAATCATAGTAAATAATAAAGATTTTAAATTAGCCACATTATTATTAAACACTTCCATAACAGCCTCATGTGAAACCGGAGGAACATCACCGACAAGTCCAGCATCATAATCTGTGATAAGTGAAATATTCAACGGACACATATTTAACTCTTTAACAAGGTAAGCTTCCGGGAAAGCTGTCATATTAATAACCTGCCAGCCTTGATTTGTAAAAAAAGCTGATTCTGATTTTGTAGAGAACCTAGGACCGTTAATAACAACAACAGTACCCTTATCGTGAATTGTAATACCTAAATCTTTACCTGTTTTTATCGCAAGATTTCTTAATTCCGGACAATAAGGATCCGCTGGTGACGGGTGCTGAACAACAGGACCTTCAAAAAAAGTTGTTTTTCTTCCATCTGTCCAATCAACAAACTGATCACAAATAACAAAATCGCCGGGTTTAACATCTTTTTGCAAACTTCCAGCAGCACATGGTGAAATAACTCTTTTGCAACCCAAATGTTTCATTGCCCAAACATTTGCTCTAAAGTTTACAAGATGAGGCGGAATTGAATGCTTTCTTCCATGTCTTGGCATAAAAGCAACTCTATAGGAACCGATTTTACCGATAAATACACTGTCACTTGTTTCACCATACGGTGTATCAACTTTTACTTCTTCAATATTCTCAAGAAAACTGTAAAAACCTGAACCTCCAAAAACCCCGATATCTGCTTTGTTTAATATTTCCATAATTATATCCACCCTTCCGTCTGACTGCCGATATTACAGCATCATTTATTATAATACAATACAGGTATTCTACATTAAGCCAAAAAATTTTTCAAACCTTAAATAAAACTTCATAAAGACGTAGACCATACAGTCAATACAAAACTATACACCTATGCAATTTCAAAAAGGGTATTTAATACGTTTAATATAATTAATCTTTTTCATACTTCCAGCTATTCTTAATTCTAACGAGCCTTTAAAAGGCTCTTTTTTTATCGTAAAATATGAAACAGGTTTAACAATAGGAATTATTAAAATAAAAAATAACGACAACCTTGACTCAAACTATTAACAAATCCAAAATAATATGTTAAAATACGAAAGATAATGAAGGGAGTATTATTATGAAAAATAAAATTATTGCATCTATATTAACAGTATTACTGGCATCTCAGGTAAGTTTAGCAGCACCGTTTAACGGAAATGCTAAAACAAAACGTATCCCTGCCGGTACCAAACTTGAATTAAAAATGCTAAATAGACTAAATACATCATACAGCCGTTCAGGACATGATTTTACTGCTATGCTTCTAACTGATCAAACTGCAGAAGATGATGTTATATTACCTGCAGGCTCAATCATTAGGGGTGATGTAAAAGGAGTTGTTGATCCGAAAAGAATGTCAAAAGGGGCAGTTTTATATATGAATTTTGACCATGTAGTAACTCCAAACGGCAGACAATTGCCGCTTACATTAAACCTAACAGACAGATCTGATATGACTTATGATGGCGGAATAACAACATCAAAAGGTTATTTTGATGCCTGGAAAAAGACTTGTTCTAAATCCGGACAAATTACTAAAAACGCAATCTCATGGGGTGAAGATGTAGTCAATGAATCCGGCTGGAAATACGTAACCGTTCCAATCAGTGCCTTTGGCGGAGCTATCGGGACTGCCGGTTATTTCGTTTACGGAAGTATTGCTGATATGATTAAAAGAGGGGAACACGTTAATATCGAAAAGGACGAGATTATTAATGTAATCCTTGCTGACCCAATTGATGTTCCAGTTATTTAAAAGACAATATTATGTCAAAACTTGATAAAATAGAAGAATTACAACGTTTTATAAAAGAAGATCCGTCAGATTTCCAAACAAGACGGCAGCTTGCTGTCTTGTTAATGGACTGCGGATTCAATGACGAAGCCCTGCGGCATCTTCTGTATCTGTCAAAAAACTTCAGCTATGATGAAGGCATTTTTTACAACCTGGGAATTGTATATGAAAAACTAAAAAACTTTCCAAAAGCAAAAGAATCTTACCTAAAAGCCATAGAGCTTGAACCGAATTCTATAGATTCCATATATAATTTAGGTCTGGTTTATACAGAATTGAAAGAATACCAAAACGCAATTAAGTGTTTTAAAAGAATTCTAAAAGAGGATTCCACAGACTCAAACACATATTTTAACCTAGGACTGGTATATTTTAAGCAGAAAGAATACCTTCCGGCTATTGAAAACTTTCAAAAGACGATAGATTTAAACGATGAGGACCTATACGCCCATTTTTATATCGGGAATATATTAAAAGAATTCGGAGATTTAGAATCAGCTAAAGAGCAATTTGAAAGAGTAATCGAGCTATCACCGGATTACAGTTGGGCATATTATAATTTAGCGGTAATCTATAACGAAGAAAATGACCTTGAAAAGGCCGCTGAAAATCTTCAAAAAACTATAGAAATGAATCCGTATGACGTTGAGGCTTATAAAATTTTGACAAAAATTTTACTAAAACAAAATGAACCGGAGCAAGCTGAATCAATAATAAGAATGGCTCTTTCTCAATGCGAAGAGACCGGAGATTTGAATTATTTGGCAGCAATGGTTTATAAAAATAATGGAAATACATCTAACTATAAAAGCTACCTAAGCAATGCCATAAAAAATTACCAAACACTTTCAATACCTGTCAAACTGGCAAAAGATGAATTAAACAAAATCAAATAACATGTTTGTGATAAAATTTAATTATCAAAAAAGACAAAGAGGATAATTGAATTATGAAAATGTCAAAATTATTTGTACAAACATTGAGAGAATTTCCTTCTGATGCAGAAGTAGTTTCTCATAAAATGCTGGCAAGAGCCGGTTATATAAAAAAATTAACATCAGGCGTTTACAATTATTTGCCGCTTATGTGGAGAGTTTTAAAAAAGGTTGAAAACATTGTACGAGATGAAATGGACAAAGCAGGCGCTCAAGAACTTTTAATGCCGTTTGTTCAACCTAAAGAACTCTGGATTGAATCAGGCAGATGGGAAGCTTACGGTAAAGAACTAATGAGATTGAGAGATCGTCACAATCGCGAAATGTGCCTTGGACCGACTCACGAAGAAATTATCACAGCAATCGCAAGAGATGTACTAAAATCCTACAAACAATTGCCGACAAATCTTTATCAAATTCAATCAAAATTCAGAGATGAAGTAAGACCAAGATTCGGACTTTTAAGAGGGCGCGAATTTATTATGAAAGATGCTTACAGCTTTGGAACCTCTCAAGAAGAACTTGAAAAAGAATACGAAAATATGGCTCAAGCCTATACAAACATATTCAACAGATGCGGATTGAATACAAAAATGGTTCAATCTGACTCAGGTGCAATCGGCGGAAGTGTTTCTCATGAGTTTATGGTTATTACAGACACTGATTCTGGGGAAAACGACGTATTTTACTGTGATGATTGCGATTATTCCGCAAACTCAAACCACGCAGTATCAAAACTGCCGCCAGCAGTAGTTGAAGGTGATTTCAAAACAGCCGAAGTCGTAGATACGCCAAATACGCATTCTATTGATGAATTAAGCGAATTTTTAAATATACCGGCTACAATTATTTTAAAAACACTTGTTTATATTGTTGATAAAAAACCTGTATTAGCCCTAATTAGAGGGGATAAACAAGTTGAAGAAACAAAACTTATGAATGCAGTTGGCGGAATTGATATTAGAATTGCTACATCAGGTGAAATAGAAGAAATGATGGCAGAGAACGGATTTAATGCAATTCCCGGATTTATCGGACCGGTTGGAGCTAATAAAAAGCCTATATCAAAATACGGCGAAAATAAGGTTACAGTTGTTGCCGATGAAACAGTTAAAGAATTGAAAAACTTTGTAGTCGGTATAAACCAAACAGATAAGCACTTAGTTGGCGCAAACTTTGGTTCTGAAATTGAATTACCGGGAATTATCACTGATATAAGACTCGCTGAAGCCGGTGAATTATGCCCGCAATGCGGTAAACCGTTAAAGGTTACAAGAGGTATTGAAGTCGGTAACATTTTCCAATTGGGAACAAAATATTCTCAGCCGATGAATGCCGTATATCTTGATGCTGATGGAAAAGCAAAACCATATATTATGGGCTGTTACGGTATCGGAATTTCAAGAACAGCTGCCGCAGCTGTAGAAGCTCATCACGATGACTGGGGTATCAAATGGCCTTTAGCTATAGCTCCTT
>URYF01000069.1 GCA_900551965.1 uncultured bacterium | reverse complement strand
TGGCAGATACAATGCAGGGACTGTTAGTCAGCTCTGTACTCATAGGAGCCGTAATAGGTGCTGCAACAAACGGAATTTTAGCCGATATCTTTGGCAGAAAAAAAATAATTATGGCTACTGCTGTTATTTTTATATTAGGTTCAATATTATGCGCATTTGCACCGAATATTTATGTATTAATAATTTCAAGAATCTTTGTCGGATTTGCGGTTGGAATCGTTAATTTTGTCGTTCCGCTGTATTTATCCGAGATTTCACCAAAGCATCTTAGAGGAACTCTTGTATCTCTTTACCAGTGGGCAATAACAGCCGGAATTTTATTCTCTTATTTTATCAATGCCGCATTTGCACAAGCTGTATATAGTTGGCGCTGGATGTTATTTGCCGGAGTTGTGCCGGGATTGATTTTACTTATCGGAATGTGCTTTATGCACGATACCCCGCGCTGGCTGATTAGCAAAAACAGAGAAGACGAAGCTAAAAAAGTTTTTGCAAAAATCGAACCTGAGCTTGATGTTGATAATGAAATAAAAGAAGTTAAAGCAACCCTGCAAAACGAAGATAATTCAAACACAAAAAAATTCCGCCTGAAAAAATGGATGATAATGCCATTTGTCGTAGGTATAGGAATAATGTTTGCCCAAATTTGCACAGGGATTAACACCATTATCTATTACGCCCCGACAATATTTAAAAACGCAGGATTTGAAAGCAATATAACCGCAATATATGCAACAACAGGGATAGGAGTTATAAACTTTTTAATGACAATTGTTGCACTGTTTTTCACAGATAAACTTGGCCGAAAACCTTTATTATACTTTGGCTTAACAGGTGTAATGCTGAGTTTAATAGCTTTAGGCTGTGCATTTCAATTTGCCAATTTCTTCGGAGAAAACCTGAAGTGGGTAACTGTTGGAAGTCTTGTTACTTACATTATCTGTTTTGCAATGAGTCTCGGCCCAATAGGCTGGATACTTGTTTCTGAAGTATTCCCGTTAAAAATCCGCGGAATTGCAATGAGTATTTGTACAGTTTCAAACTTCGCATTCAACTTCTTTGTCGTAAGCAGTTTCCCGATATTACTGCATAGAATAGGCGGAGCATGGACATTTTGGGGATTTGGAATAGTATCATTACTATGTATAATTTTCGTTTACTTCTGTGTCCCGGAAACAAAAGGAATTTCACTTGAAAAAATCGAATCCAACTGGCTCCATGGGGTAAATCCAAGAAATTTCTAGTCAATTTTATAATTTTCAATCTCAAAAAGGCTGTCCTCACTAAAATAGGACAGCCTTAAAAAATTTTGCTTGACAAACTGTTAGGTATGCCTTACAATATTTTCAAAAGGATTTGATATGTCAGAGAATTTTCAAAATTTGTCCTCGGGATTGGAAGATTATATTGAAACAATTTATATAGCACACTTAAACAACATTCCGCTCAAAGGTGCTGAACTTGCCAGGCAGCTGAAAATTTCCAGAGCATCAGTATCAGAAGCTTTGTCTAAACTTGTAAAAAAAAGATTAATAAAATACTCAAGCTATGAAGCTATTACATTAACCAAAGAGGGGATTGCTACCGCTCAAAACATTTATAGTAAACATAATATTTTAAAGAAATTTTTTGAAAAAGTTTTAGATATACCAACTGATATCGCAGAAGAAAATGCCTGCAAAATTGAACATATAATCAGCTCCGAGATTTTAAATAAAATGATTATTTTCACCGACTCTTATCCTGAAAAAATACATCAATAGGAAAAAGGACACAATGATTAGAATATCGTCAATCGGAAAATATTTAGACCAACCGATTCTCACAGCAAAAATCAGTAAAAACATTCCCCACGTATTAACAATCGGCGGAGGAGCATTACTGCTTAACCATATAAACAATGATTCAAGCAACGAGCGGACAAAAAACGCAGTTAAAACAGGAATAGTATTAACAGCAACAGGATTATCAGCAATTAATGCACCTAAAATTGCGTCATATATTACCAAAAGACCTTATGGCAAATCGGTTTCCGAAATTATTGAAAATAATACCAAACTCATTGATGAATATATTTCCTCCAATAAAATAACTAAAAACATTGAAACTATTTTAAATAAGGCAAAAACAAAAGTTCTTTCTCCTAAAGAAATCGAGCAAATAAACACAAAAGAACACCAAAATTTTGTCAACAAACTTATTCCGCCGCCTGAAAATATCAAGGCAGAAGACATTTTTAAAGAAATCGGGTACTTATCCGTATATGGTGCAATTCCGGTTGTGGGAGGAATTGCAGGAGGAATTGCCGCTGACAAAATTACCGAAAAGAATTGGAAAAACAGGATTCCAAACAAGATAAACGAAGGTTTGTATCAGTATCTTGCAAATATATTTCTCTGCAACATCGGAGCCGGAGCAGCACTTGCAATTCTTGAAAAGATGAATATTAAATCAAAGGCTGCAAGATGTGTCGGTATGGTCAGCGGAATTATTTTAACAGGAGTTGTCGGAGGCAGCGTTATTGCAAATTACATCAGCAAAAAGTTGATTAACCCAATATTATCTAAAACAAACAAACTTGAAGAAAGAACTCCTGAACTGTTAGATATAGGCTTACACACAGATGACATTGCAACTGTTTCATTACTATCAGGACTTAAATGGATTGAACCTTCTCTGCCTATTCTTTACTCCGTATCCGGATACCGTGCGGGAATAGGCTACAGAAATAATACCTCCAAAAAACAAAATAAATACAACACAACTGTACATTAAAAAAGGCGGAAGCCTACACACTTTCCGCCTGTTTCTTTATTTTTAATATTTTATTATCCAACAAAAGAATCAAAATCAGCACGTTTTAATTCAAATCTTGGCACTAACGGAGTTGAACCTGATTCTTTCATACCAATACGGCTTAAAAACTTCACATCTCCAGGATCGGCATGCACAACAACGGAACCTGCTTTTGTATCTTTCTTCAAATGCTCTACAAACTTTTTGACCATAGTTTTTGCAACATTTTTAACATCACGCTGCCTGTGATTTTGTTCATAAGCATACAATGGCTTTGTTCCGATTTTAAAAATCTCTACAGAATCCGGTTTTGTTTTATAAAGGCTGTTAGTACTCATAATTCCAAGAATATCCAACGGTTTTATTCTGTCAAAACCATTTTGTTGACGGGTTAGGGCATAAATTCCTGTTCCGCCGCCCATTATATGTGCTTCTTCAGCGATACTTCCTGAAAGATTTCTACCGCTCCACAAATAATCAACCGAATCCAAGACGCCAAGATCTGCGGTTTTATTAGTTTCCAATTTTATAAGATTTACCGGCTCCTGCACCCATTTGTTTGCTGCGTTTTTAACTTTTATACTAGCCGAACCAATCAACCTTGCTCCAAAATGTACATTGTTGTTTTGAGGTATAATTTGCATATTCTTTTCTCCTTTTTTATAGGAAAACAAAACATATATTTTTTTGCTAGGAGGTTAATATAAATTTATATTATATCTAATCTGCAAAGATGTCTGTACTCACACATCTTGCAAAGCCCTTGCTTATCTTCTTTTATAGGCATAAATTTCAACTGTTTAATCTTTAAATATGTTTCCTTTATCAAATTTTCAATATAGGTCATATCACCATCTGTCAAAATCTTTTCAACACTTTTTTGATGATTTTCAACATAAATAATCCCTGCTTTTGAAACTTTATTACCGGTTAATTTTTCATAAGCATATTTATAAAAACAGAGCTGATTATAATAATTTTCTTTTTCTTCACCCGGTGCAACTTTTTTCTCTGATGTATAATTTCCGGTTTTATAATCGTAAAGTTCATAAGTTCCGTCAGAGTTTTTTTCAATTCTGTCTATTTTACCGGTGATTAAATCCCCGTCAACGTCAACTCCGTAGAAACTAAATTCCACATTTTCAACTCGATTTGGCGGAATTTGAGAAAAATAAGGATAATAATTTAAAATTATATCCTGCCCGCGTTTAAAATATTTTTCCTGCGCAGCTTCTGATGTAAAATTCATAGCCTCTATCCCGAGCCTGAAATCTTTCAAAACTTTTTCAATATCAGGATAAACCAAATTTTCTTTTGCATATTTAACAGCCCGCTCTAGCAAAGAGTGAATGAGCGAACCAAAATTTGCCCCGTCCCAATCAGCCTCTTCTACATCAATTCCAAGAACCTTTAGGTAGAAAAACTTCCTAGGACAAGCCAGGTAATCATTAAGCCTTGATGGAGAAAGTATAACATTTTTAACCTGTTCTTCTATCTCATTTTGGAATGCCCTTTGATTATCAAAAACTTCAGATGATACACTTCTGAAAACTTCTTTTGTTAAATCTTCGGCACCACACTCATACTGAGCTGAGTCAAAATCATAATCAGAAATCTCGGATAAATATTTTGTAATCTGCTGCGACTTTCCATTGTTATTATCAGCAAATGAAATCATCAAAGAATGCTTCGCCCTTGTGATCCCGACAAACAAAAGTTTCAAAAGCTCTGAATCTTTCTTTTCTTGCGCTATATCCTTATCAGGAGTTTCATCTGTTATAAGTTTGTATTCACCCGGCATTCTAAAGTTTTCCCAACTTGAACTTATCAAATTCGGAAGATAAACATACCCAAACTCTCGCCCCTTTGAACCATGATAAGTCATCAACTGCACAGCATTTTGGACTGATGAGTCTTTATCTAGATTTATATCAATTTCATTATCCAAACAATCATCAAGATATTTTACAAAATCCGACAAACCTTTTGTCATATCAGAATTCTGAAAATCTGCAGCCTCTGATATAATTTTCTTTATCCCGTTGATATTTTCACTACGATTTTTACCGTGATAATAAAAATACGGCAAAATATTTGTACGATTTACAATCTCTACAATAGTATTTCTAAGAGTATTTGCTGCAGCATAATTCTGTAAATATTCAAAAGTTTCTAAAAACTCAGTTATTTTTTCAGAATTTTTCCAACCGGTTTCAGATTTCATTATAGTAATAAAATCGTTTGGTTTATCTTTTTTAGAAACACGCTTTTGAGCTAAAATTTTGTTATAATCTTCCAAATCAATTTTTAAAGGTTCTGATAATAATAGCCCGAATAATTTATCGCTTGATAATAAATAATTATTGAGCGCTTTTAAATAAAAATAGATCAAAATAGATGAACGAATAGCAAAAATGCTTTTACCTTCATCAATTTGGTATGGAATATTTTTACTTTTCAATAGTTCGGCAAAAGTTTGTAATTCCGCCCGTTTCTTGGAAATCACGGCAATCTGTGAATAATCTTTTTTACCATCGTCAGTTATTGGGAACTTGTCATCTTCTGTTATTTTTTTAATCTCATCTGCAATAAAATTAAATTCCTGCAAAGTTTCTCCAAACTGAACACGTTTGATTTTGCAGTCCTTTGAAATAATTTTAGAATTTTTTGCAACAAGCTTTTTTGAAATATTATAGGTATTTTTGAAATATTCATTATTTTCAAGCCTGTTCAAATCCTGACTTACAACAAGGTTGCTAAAATCAAGAATTGTCTGTGTCGAACGGTTATTTTCTTCTAAACAAATAACTTTAGTTTGAGGATATTTCATCAAAAAGTTCTCAATATTATCGCTTTTTGCACCCTGAAACCCGTAGATAATCTGATCATCATCACCTACCACAAAAATATTTTTTCTACTGTTCGCATCAACCAGATTAAAAATTATCTGATTTTGCAAATCATTTGTATCCTGGTATTCATCAACAAGAAAATAACTGTATTTATCTGAAACTTCTTTCAAAAAAGCTTCATCTTCTTCAAACCCTGTCAAGACAAGATTAATCATATCCGAAAAATCAATAAGGTTTTTATTAATCATTTTTGCAGGATATAACTCAAATAAAGTCCAAAGTTCTTTTGCCTTTTCAATATTAACCTTTATTTTTTCAAGTTCAGCATAACGTCCTTTATTCTGGGTTTTACCGGATTGCTCGCGCTCATAAATTTCACTTTCAACTTCCTTATACCGCGGCATAAAAGCAGAATTTGTATCAATATATGATAAATATTCTTCTTTAGAAATCCTTTTGGTCTTTAATTTTTCAACATAAGATATAAAATCTTTCGTGAAGTAATACCTATCAGCCCGCGACGGAACAAAAAATTCCAATTTCGCCTCGTCAATACAATCTTTCATAAGCGAAACTTTTTCAGCATCTGTAATCAATGAAACTCCTGACGATAATTCAAATTTATCAGGATAACTTTTTATCAAATCATTACAGAACGAGTGATAAGTATAAATATCAACCGATGAAGCCTTCACACCCATTTTTTTAATCAAACGCTGGCGCATTTCGCCTGCTGCCGCATCTGAAAATGTCAGACATAAAATAGAAGAAGGATCAACACCGTCTGACAGCATCTTTTCAATACGATGAATAACCGTAAAAGTCTTACCGGTTCCCGGCCCTGCCAAAAGCATAACTTGACCGTTTAGAATATCAATTGCTTCTTGCTGCTTCTTATTAGGTTTAATCTCAACCTTCACTATTTCATCTGCCATAATATTAATTTAGCATAAAAACTAAGATCCGTGAATAATAAGTTTTGATTTATCTCCGCCAATTACCCGTTCTATATCAGCGCCAAATTTTTGATATTGCTCTTTATTGCAAGAAATACGACCGCTCACTGATTCAAGTTTTGGCGGAAATTTTGTTATTCTGGAATTAAACAATGAGTTTTTATTATCTAAAATTAAATTACCATTAATTTTACGAACATTCTGCAGCAAAATATCTTCGTCCAATCCAAACATTGAATAAGGAATTGAAATCCCATGTTTCTGGTTTAAGTTATACACCGGACGATAAGTTCCGATTTCATACATCCCATCTTCTAAAACCTTTATATCAACATTTAAAGCTTTAAACATTCCAAAATCGTCATTTAATTTAATAGTCTTTGCAAAATTACGTTTCAAAATCGGATCAACTTCACTTAGTTTTTCACTAATCATTATTGCCTGCAAAGCTTTTGGACCTTCATCAATTATTGCAGAATGACATTTCAAATTATTATTTTTTATATATGTTTTTATCTCATTAACTAAAGCCAGCGGCACAATATTGTTATTTTCAACCCCTTGAATCTGGTCAATTTTACCTTTTGCGGTTGTCATTCCGACAAGCGGCTCCCATAGATTAAACTTACCCCGCGCTAGGTATATATAAAAATCACCATCAAGCAATGCATCTTCAGCTTTGTCTACGCTTGAGCGTGTACACCAGTTTCGGCAGCTTAAAGTTTCCAGCATTGCAATACTCTTATCGCGATTAGCACCAGAATGAGCAATCGATGGAATTTTAACCCAAACGGCTTCATTTCCAGACAACCCCATATCCATTAACAAATTATCTCGTAATCTATGGGTATAGATTTCCAAAAAAGAAGGTGAGGCACAGCGTACAGCCCTGTCTTTTGGTGCAATTTTCTCAAAACCATTAATTGTTTCTAGCAGAGCTTTTTCATCAAAAGGTACAGGAATATGCCGGTTATTGTTTTTAATCTCGCTTGATATAGCATTCCAAATTACAAGCTTTAATGAATTATCATTTTCGACCTTTGAAACCAATTTTGAACTATAAGGAGAGTTGTTATTAAGAATAGCCTCCGGATTTTGTAAAAACCTCTTCCACTGATCCATTCGAACCCCGCGAGCTTCATTTATTTTATCAATAGAATACTGTCTGATATCTTGCGGAATATAGCTTTTCCATTTAATTTTTTCAGTAATAACCTCTTTAAACGGTATAAACATTTTACCCTGCTCGAATAAATCATCAACAGCAGCTCCTATCTTAGATGCCGAAAGCTGACTACCGTCAACACCATATTTTTTACTGCCGCCAAGAATCTCCGATGCCAAATATTCAAATACAGTTGAATATTTTGAGGAAAGCGATTTTCCTGTAAAGCAAACAGTATCCTGGTTTAAACCATTTATCAATGCAGTTTTCACAGAGCCGCTTTGGCTTTGCGGATTATAAGAATTTGTATTCAAAACAGGATTAATATTATATATTCTGGAAATCATATTATTACAACCGTTTTTATATCTTATGAGTTTATAACTCCGCTGAAAATTTTTTTTTGCGGGATTCCATACATATTTCTTAATAATTTTTAATAATTATAACAAA
>URYF01000068.1 GCA_900551965.1 uncultured bacterium | reverse complement strand
ATATTTCTTTTTTATATCTTTTAATTTTATAATTTATTAAGCTAGTAAAGCTTCAACGATTTTAGCGTTAGTTTGAGCTCTTTTTACATTTAATAAATATTTTTCAACTTGTGTTTCGATTTCTTTTTCGCTTACTGTTGTGTATTTTACATCGTCTAATGCGTCTACATAAGCCTTTAAAGTAACCATTTCGTAATCATTTCTCATAATTCATTCCCCTTTATAAAATTTTCTTTTTTTGATTTCCCTTACACTTATATAAAGTATTTTTAGATTTAAAAATTGCGTAAGTTATATCTATTTTGTATATACTTGTTACATTTCTTAATGTTTGTAAAGAGTATGTTACGAGCCGACTTATCGGCATGGTAATCTATCGTAAAATGCTCGTCATTCTGAGCGAAAGCGAAGAATCTCATTATTAATTATATTTTTTGAACTTTTTTTTATTTGTTTCGTTATATAAATGTAGGTTGAAATAAGAAAAAGGAGGTTCATTATGGTTAAAAAATTTATTGCGGCATTTTTATGCTTGACAATGGCATCACCTTGTTTTGCAGCAGGCAGGTATAATAAGCATTATCCATATCAAACTCATCGTCATAATGATGTTCATTATCATATTGAACAAAGATATGATTATCATAATGATATTCACAGACACAGAAAAGTTTGCAGAACCTCTCAGAGAACCAAAACTTTGGCAGCTGTAGCCGGTGTTGCAGGCTTGGCAATGTTTATTTCAGCTGTTGTCGATTAACTCTTTTCACCTTTTAATATATCCATACTAAACTTAATTTACCCCAAACTCCATAATAGTTTTGAACTTGTTCAAAACTATTTTTTTGTCTTGGCCGTACGATCAAGACACATTTTAGGAATTTCTTCACCTTGTTTTGTGAGTATTTTATCAAATATTTTTGTTTCAATGGTTGGATTACAGAACATTTTTGAGTAGCTTAATTTGCCGGTTTTATATTTTTCCATATAGTGAAATTCGCCGCCAAAGAAAGTTACAGTTGAAGCGATTAACAGAATTGAAGCAATAACGCTGATTATTCCGTCAATCTTTGATTTAGCTTTTGAATAAATTTGGTATGTTGTCAGCGGTAATAGACCAAACACTATTAACAGAATAAGTATTCTATCCATTATTACCATAAAGTAAGTGTAAGTTTCCCCTGCCGGCTGGGTCATCACGGTATCAAGTCTGTTTGCAATAAGAAACAGAAATATTACTGCGGTTACAATAAACAGTGTTACTATTGAACAAATAACACCTGTAATATATGCCTTGGATTCAGAATTCATATTTATTTTATCCAGAATTTTCATAGGCTGATTATACTCCAAAATATAAAAAAAATACATTACTTTTTTAAAATTTATTTTACGCGTGATATAATTGTCTTATGAAAAATTGGCGCAGAATTTTGGGTTATTTATGTTTGATTGCCATAGCAGTGAGTATGCTGTATCCGTTTTTTGCGATGATAAATTTATCCCTTGTCCCAAATGGTGAAATTTTTAATCAGGGGGGTAAATTATTATATTCGCCTTTAACCTTGGAAAATTATTCAAATGTGTTTGAAAAAATTCCGCTGTGCCAGTATTTTATAAACAGTCTTTTTGTAGCTCTTGTTACGACTGCGGGTCAGGTTATTGTATCAGCGCTTGCCGGGTATGCGTTTGCTCGTATGAAATTCAGGTGGCGTGATGGTTTATTTTTGCTTATCTTAATTACAATGCTTGTCCCGCCGCAGGTTAATATTATTCCGTTATTTTTTCTTATGCGTCAGTTTCACTGGATAAATACATATCAGGCTCTAATTTTGCCGGGTCTTTTCGGCGGTTTTGGGATTTTTATGATGAGGCAGTATTTTTTAGGACTGCCTAAGGATTTGGAAGAATCTGCAAAAATTGACGGGTGTAATATTTTTACTACGTTTTTTAAGATAGCTTTACCGCTTGCCATACCTGTTGTTGCAACTCTTGCTATATTCACTTTTGTTACAAGCTGGAACAGTTTTATGTGGCCGCTTATTGTAACAAATACCGAATCAATGAGAACCTTGCCTGTAGGTTTAGCAATATTTAAGGGTAGTTTTCGCGAGATTACTTTGTGGGGGGATTTGCTGGCATGTTCGGTAATTTGTACAATTCCTGTTGTCGGAGTCTTTTTGCTTGGCAAAAAGTATTTTATAAACGATATATTGCAAGGCGGAGTTAAGGAATAGGGTTTTATAACTGTTCAAAAAGTTTTTCAAAAGTCGGGAATGAGATGTTTACCCATTCAAATCCGTTAATTAAAATTTCTTTTTTACATATTAAACCTGCAACAAAGAAGCTCATAGCAAGCCTGTGGTCGTGATATGTTTCAACTTCACAATTGCCGCAGAGTGTACATTTACCCCTTATAATCATGCCGTCGGGAGTTTCTGTAATATCTGCACCGAGTTTTTTTAATTCGGCTACAACTGCTGTAATTCTGTCAGATTCTTTGTTTCTTAAATCCTGAGCATTTTTTATGATTGTTTCTCCTTGAGCTTGGGTTGCAAGAACTGCAATTATCGGGATTTCATCAATAAGTCTTGGGATTATTTCACCTGAAACCTCGCAGGCTTTTAGGTTAGAGGTATATTTAATTCGTATATCCCCAGAAGTTTCTCCGCAAATTGTGTGTTTGTCAAGAACTTCAATTTCTGCACCCATTTGTTTAGCAACTTCTAAAATCCCTGTTCTTGTCGGGTTTAAACCTACATTTTTTAATATAATATCAGAATTTGGAACAATTAGTGCCGCTGCAATAAAATATGCGGCTGATGATATGTCCCCGGGGATTTCAATTTCAATTGGTGAAAGTTCTGATTTTTTAATTGTAACTGTTGAATTTTTAATATTTATATCTGCTCCCATTGCTTTTAGCATAAGCTCTGTGTGGTTGCGCGAAACATAAGGTTCTGTATATGTTGTTATGCCTTCGTTTATCCCGAGCCCTGCAAGTAAAATACAGGACTTAACCTGTGCTGATGCTATTTTTGACTCGTATGTTATCGGGGTTAAAGGTGTTCCAAAAATTTGAAGCGGAGCTTTACCGTCTTGAGAACTTATTTGAGCTCCCATCAAGCTTAAAGGTTCAATGATTCTTTTCATCGGTCGTTTTGAAAGGCTTTGATCTCCGGTTAATATAGAATTGAAATTTTGACTTGCAAGAATTCCTGCAAGCATTCTCATTGTAGTGCCTGAGTTTCCGCAGTCTAATTGGCTTGTTGAAGGTGCAAGCTTGCTGCCGGAGTTTATCAATATAGTGTTGTTATCTGTTTGTTCTGTTTCAATTCCAAGCTGTTTGAAAATTTTCAAGGTTGAATGCGGGTCTTGTCCGTCTGAAAAATTTTTTATAACAGATTTACCTTTTGCAAGCGATGAAAATATCACAGCACGGTGTGATATGGATTTGTCGGATGGAATCTCGATTGTTCCGTTAAGCGGTTTTATTCTTTTTAATATTTTCTTTTGCATAGTTTGATTTTAGCATAAAATCCTCTATTTAAATCATTGAAATTTATATATATATGGTATTGTATAATTGTATGAACAGGCGTTTGAAAAATTTTATATCAGCAGTAGCTATAAGCTATATTTCCTTATATTTTGTGTCTGCACAAATAGCAAACTTTGCACTTGCAGTATTTTTTGTGCTGCTTATTCCAGGGATTATTTTGAGACAGCTTTTTCTTAATAAATTATACCGCCATAGTATAAAAATGGTTTCAAGGCAGTTTGTTATAAGCGATAATGCTCTTCATAACGATCATTGTACGGTTATTTATACCCCTGATGAAAAAATTGTTGTTATGGATAATCTTGCAGATAGAACACATGCAAAACGTATGTTTACTCTGTTAAAGCGTAATGTTAATATTAATAAATCATGGAATAGAGTTTGCAGAGTTTTTGATAGCTTTATTACATTGGATTCCCTTGCTGCGTTTTACAGTTATGATACAAAGATTGATATAATTACGCTGGAAGCAAAAGTTGTTCATACTGCTAAAAAAGAAGTTATTATTGAAAAAACTAATGAAGGTCCGAAGTTTGTAGAGATGGACAATATTCGCCCTGATACTTATGTTGTCGGCACTGATAAACCAAATGATAAAGGGGCAGCGTTTGTGGAAATTGATAGTATTCAAGAGCAAAAACCGACAGTAGAGCGTCCTAAACAGGCTGATGAGTTTCATGAAATGGTTGATATTATGTCAAAATCGCCAAACAAGATTGATGTTAATAGTGCAACTTCCAGTGAATTATCTGTGCTTCCGGGGATAAATATTGTTATGGCTAAAAAGATTATTGAATATCGTAATACAAACGGGTTATTCAATACAGAAGACGATTTTATAAAAGCTGCAAATGTTAAAGAGCATTTTGTTAAGAAAATTAAGTCAATGATTGTTGCAGGAAAGCCTGTCGAGTATAATGATGATGACGATCAGTTTGAAGGCAGAGTTGTAGATTTTTAATGATAAATGTATATAAAATACTGAAAAAGACTAAAGTTGAAGGTCCGGGAGTCAGGTTTTGTATCTGGGTTCAAGGCTGTAAGAAACATTGTTCGGGGTGTTTTGCTAAAGATACCTGGAGTTTTGGCTCCGGGCAGGATTATACTATAGATGAATTGGTTGACTTTATAGAGTCGGAAAATGGTATCGAAGGGGTAACTTTTCTTGGTGGTGAGCCGTTTGAACAGGCGCAAGAACTGTCAGAGTTAGCGCTCAGGGTTAAACAAAAAGGTTTGTCGGTCCTGTGTTTTACAGGTTATACATTTGATGAATTAAAAGCAAAAAATGATAAATATGTGAATAATTTGCTTGGTAATTTAGATTTGTTAATTGATGGCGGGTTTGAAATAGAAAAGTTTGATATTTCGCGTCCCTGGGTTGGTTCATCAAATCAGCGTTATATTTTTCTGACGGATTTTTATAAGGAGGAAGATATAAAATCTTATAGAAATAAGATAGAAGCGAGAATTTCACCTGATGGAAAGTTGGAAATCAACGGTATGGGTGATTTTGACAAGATAAATAAAGACTTTTGTTTACAACTTGGAAAAGATGTTGTAAAATAAAGGTTAAGAAATGAGGATTTTAGAAGATGGATAACCGTGTTATAACTCAATTATCAAGATTATTTAGAGCAAGATTTCCGTATTTGTATATAACTACCTGGGAAGAAGAGCGTGCTGTTTCGTTAATAAAAAAAATAGCAAAGTCTGAAAAACTCATAAGGATTCCCAGAGAAGTTTATGTTTGGACACAGACTAACGGGTTTGTTCTTAACGGGCAGAAAATAGATGGCACTAATAGTCCTGATAAAGCTATTGAGTTTATTAAAGAATGTAATAAGAATGCGGTTTTTGTTATGTGCGATTTTCATGTTTATTTCGGTGTGAAAGGTCGTCAGGTTGACTATAATGTAGTAAGGCGTTTACGCGATATTATTCCTGAGTTGAAAACAAGTAAATTCAGAAAGAATGTTATTTTTATAGCTTCTGAGCTTTTGATTCCGGAATCTATGCAAAAAGAAATTACAATTCTTGATATGCCTTTGCCTACATTAGAAGAAATAAAATCAAAACTTGATAAAATGGTTACCCAAAATAATCAAATTGATACCACAGGTCTTGATGATGAGGGTAAAGAACGTCTTTGCAAAGCTGCTTTAGGCTTAACTTTGCAGGAAGCTGAAAATGCCTTTGCGCTTGCTATGGTGAATGACGGCAAGATTGATGGTAAAGACCTTGGGATTATTTTGAGTGAAAAAATGCAGGTTATTAAAAAGACCGGAATTTTGGAATTTATTAATACTGATATAAAAATTTCAGATGTCGGGGGGTTGGAAAATCTTAAAAGCTGGCTCAATAAGCGTAATAATTCGTGGTCAGAAGCTGCTAAAAAATACTGTCTGCCGGCGCCAAAAGGTGTTTTAATAACCGGGGTTCCTGGTTGCGGCAAGAGTTTAACAGCTAAAGCGATGAGTGCTGCCTGGCAATTGCCTTTGTTAAAACTTGATTTTGGTAAAATATTTTCCGGTATTGTTGGCAGTTCTGAGGAAAATATGCGTAAAGCTATCAAAACAGCAGAAGCTGTTGCTCCTTCAATTCTTTGGGTTGATGAAATTGAAAAAAGTTTGAGCGGAATGAATTCAAACGGTGACAGTGGGACTTCTTCAAGAATTTTTGGTACATTTTTAACATGGATGCAGGAAAAAACAGCTCCGGTTTTTGTTATAGCTACTGCAAATAATATCAGCGGGCTTCCTGCCGAGCTCTTGCGTAAAGGTCGTTTTGATGAGATTTTCTTTGTCGATCTTCCAACCCATCGCGAGCGTCAGGAAATATTTAAACTGCATCTTGCAAAAAGACTTAAAGATAAAGAAGTCGCCAGTAAGCTTGAAATAAATAATGCCCTTTATGAAAAACTTGCCGATATGACGGAAGGTTTTGTCGGTGCTGAAATTGAACAAGTTGTTATCACAGCTTTGTATGAAGCATTTTTCAATAAACGGCCTTTAGAGTTTGTTGATTTGGAAAATACAATAAGAAATGTTGTCCCGCTTTCAGTAACTCAAAAAGAACAGATTTTATCTCTTCGTCAATGGGCAAACATAAGAGCTGTCGCTGCAACCAGAAAAGATGATATGGAGCAATACAGTTCCGATACTGATGAGTCCGGTGATGTTAATAATTCTCGCGGCGGCAGAGCGCTGGATGTATAGCACGGAAAGGATTTTATAAATGTCGATTACTCTTATGGCGTATCCGATGGCTTTTTTAATAAGTCCCGATGAAGCTAAAAATGAAGAATTACGTCCTGCAGCGGATAATTTTGCTGTCGATAAATCTGTTGCTGGTAAAAATCTCGAATCTATCAGAGTTTTGACAAATGTCCAGTATGATGAGCTGCCTTTTTTTATGGAGAAAATTGACTGTACTCCGATTGATTCTGCTGTTTTTGAATTCCCTTCAGGGTTAATTGTCAAATGGATTATAAAAGGAAAATATTGCCAGGCTCTTTTATTTGGAAAGCTTGATTCTGAGGCGCTTCAATCTCATGGTGAAAAGTTTTTTAATGATTTAGATAATATTGCTGCAAGAAACATAAGACTTGTCGAATCAAATGAATATTTCTATTACAACTATGCAACTTCATATACCAGAGTCACTGAAATTTATTCAGCGTTGAAAAAAGAAGGTGCCGGACAGATTTTTTCGACTTCAGATAATGAAGTGGTTGCGAACTTGAACGGGCAAAGCATTAAATACTACAAAACATCTAAAGATAAAACCTATAAACTTGAGGTTGAACAAAAGGTTACAATCCTAAATATAGGTATGCACGGTGATACTCAGGGTACAAATGTATCTTTTGGGCTTACTAATCTCAAAATTCAAACAAATATAAGACCCGAAGAACTTAGAACATTTTTGAAAAAATCTAACTATCTTTTTTATGCCGCAAATTGTCAAACACCTTTAAAAAACAGTGATGCAACCTTGAATTGGATACTTAAAAACGGTACCTATACCGCTGAATTTTCAGGAACTAATAATGCTGCAATTACGAAAGAAGCTGAAATTATTTTTAGAAAATTAAATATGGCTGCAGGCCGAGATTTGCGCTATATCAATGATGTTTCAACTATGGTTTACACATACTCAACCAATTACACTGATAAAGGCACCCTTTTGAATACTTTAACAGAGCATGGTGCGGAAGAAATTGCAGAAAATGGTGATGAGGTTTCTTGTAAATTGTTTGGTATGGAAATGATTTACTATAAAAAAGATGGCTCAAACGGTTATACTCTTGATGTTACACAGGTTTCAAATAAAGCTGAATGTCAGGATATTATTGATGATTTGAATGATGAATACGGATTGAATATTCAGGAAATGACTTATAATAAAATTAAAGAACGTCTGGATAAAGAGAATATGCGACTTGAAAGTGAAGCTGTTATGGACGATAATTCAATCGTATTAACCATAGATATTTAATGAGGTTTTGTAAAGATGGGCAAGATGAAAATAAGACTGTTCCCCGATGGAACTGTTCAAATGGAAACAGAAGGTGTTAAAGGCAAAAGATGTATGGATTATGCCAAAGTCCTTTTACGTCTTGCAGATGTTTAAATAAAATCTATTGATAATATTCTTCAGTTTTCTCAATAGA
>URYF01000067.1 GCA_900551965.1 uncultured bacterium | reverse complement strand
AATGTTTGTTTTTAGAATTGTTTCATCTTGGGTTGCAGAACTTATGAATTTCCCGCTGTTAACATCTATTACCGTCAAAGCTTCTGTTTGCTGGATAAACAGGTATCCGCCTGATGGCATATTAACTTTGATATTCAATGCAGCTTTGATTTCTTTATGAATATCCATAGCAATCAATAATGGCTCGGTACCTTTGTATAAAGTTACTTGAATACCTTTTGACATGTGCCAGTTCTGTAAAATTGACTGTACTCTGTTAAGTGCAAACGGGGTATCTACAATAATTTCTTTAACATCATCAGTGCAGGCTTCTCTGATTACTCTGTATAACAAATCTTGATCACGGTAAATCAAGTTTGGAGGAGTAAGAGTTTCTGCAGAAGTTATGATATTGTTCCATTTTTCAAGAAGAATTTCTAAATCTTCCTGAATATCAGCTTCTGACTGGCCTTCTGCTTCTGTTCTGATAATAACACCTACACCTACAGGTTTAATCAGATTAATAATAGCTTTTAGTCTTGCGCGTTCTTTTGAGTTTTCGATTTTTTTACTAACGCTTACACCCGGTTCGTTTGGCATAAGTACAAGAAATCTGCCAGGAAGGCTTATTTCTGTTGTAACACGCGGACCCTTGTGTCCTGTTGGTTCTTTAACAACCTGAACGACCAGTTTTTGTTTTGGGGATAATTTTTCTTTTAGAGTTCCTTTGCCCATAACATCTTGAGCGTGTAAAAAGCCCATTTTATCTGTGCCGACATTAACAAATGCCGCATCAATACTTGGCAGAATATTGTCTACCGTTGCAAGATAAACGTCGCCTAATAAAACTTCACCTCTGTGAATGAAAAAATCTGTAACTTTTTTGTTTTCCAAAACAGCTGCAATGTTATCTCTTTCAGCTATTACAATCTTTTTTTCTACATTCTGAATTGAATTTCTGTTGTTTTTCTCGTTCATAAGAATTCCTTTACTATAACTCATGCAAAGACTCGGTTAAAAACTTAACCCGTGTAATATCAAATACCACCTCAGGCGCAATAATATTCATTAATACATCGGCTCTGAGCGGCGGGATTTCTGATCCTTGACCGGTCTTTAATACTATGTACAGACAATCACCTTCAAATCGGTGAGATCCTATGGATTTTTTTATGTCTGTTTCTTTTACTAAACCTTTTTTGTTTTTCTTCTCGACTAAAATTGCATCAGAAGATAAAACTTTTTCTGTATTATATACTAATTTTTCAAAATCGTAAAGAGCAGGGTTAAATATCTTTACTTTATATTCTGCCCAACAGGCTGTTTGGTCAATTGATGAGGCTGATTTATCAATTTCTTCAACTGCAAGAATCTCAGATTCTTTCGGTAAAACTCTTGTTAATTCAGTTTTGATAAAATCAGATGTGTGATTTTCGGTACACCATATATCAACAAGTTCTGTTAAACTTTCACAAAATAGAGGAAGAGCTACTCCCATTGAAATTTTCATCGTAGGATTGTATCCGTAAGAAAAGGCTATTTTTAAATCAGAGCGTGAAATTGCTTTAAAAAATGTATTTTGCCAATCAAGATGTGAAAAATATTTCAAAGTTCCTGTTTTGGTAATTTTTATTCTATATCTGAAAGTTTCTTTTACCTCTTTTGGTGCTAGTGACGGATCGACCGGTTCTGTTTTAAGAACCTCTTGGGCTTTTTCTGAGGCTTTAAACGGACTATCCATAACTTTTTTAACTCCGAGATTCTGGCAGACTCCGCAGCCTACACAGTGGTGCTGACAGGTTGGAACAATGTGTTCAGAATTTTCATCAACAGCGAAAGCTTTTTGATATTCTTCAATAAACCATTCTTTGTTAATCCCTATATCAATGAAATCCCAAGGTAGTGGTTTTTCTAATTCGTATTGTTTTTGAGCAAGAGCATTTAAGTCAATACCAAGCTCTTTTGCGGTTTCAAACCAAATTTCTTTATTGAAATATTCACCCCAAGCATCAAGATAGCAGCCTTTTTTATATAAAGCCTCAACATATTTACATAACGAGTCATCACCGCGTGTTAATATAGCTTCCAAAATTGAAACAAACTTTTCGTGATAATTGACTTTGACACCTTTGATATGTTTAACCTGTTCCATAAGGTAGTGAATATGTTCTGTAACCTTTTCAAGATCCATTTGTGGGTACCATTGGAATGGTGTGAAAGGTTTAGGGACAAAAATTGATAAAGTGCAGGTCAAATCAAGAGAGTGTTTAAGCCCTTTTTCTTTTTTGATTAGCCTTGAACGGTAGCGGATTTTTCTAAATAATTCTGCCATTTCATCCATATCTTGCAGGGTTTCTGTTGGAAGCCCGCAGATAAAGTAAAATTTAACCCGTGACCAACCGTTTTCATAAAGGGTTAGAACCGCATTCATAATCTGCTCTTCTGTAATATTTTTCTTTATAACATCTCTAAGTCGTTGACTTCCTGCTTCAGGAGCCAGTGTCATTGTTGATTTTCTAACACTTTGAACAAGGTTTGCCAGTTCAAGGTTAAACCCGTCAATTCTTTGACTTGGCAATGAAACAGATATTTTTTTATCATTAAAATCTACAGCAAGTTCTTTAATTACTTCGTTAATATTTGCATAATCGTTTGATGATAGTGATAACAGAGAGTATTCGTCATATCCTGTTTTATTAACAAGTTCTTTTGTAATTTTTATAATATCTTCGGCTTTTCTCTCTCTAATAGGCAGCGTTACGTGTCCCGGTTGACAAAAACGACACATTCTGCCGCAGCCGCGTCGGATTTCAACAACTGCTCTATCCTGGATTGATGAAGAATAAGGGATTGGATAAGATTTTAAAGCTGTATCGTAAGTTAATTGCGCGATGCGTTTTCGTACTCTGCCGCCTGTTAATTTTGACCAGCGTCCTGAGTTTTCACCTTCGCAAAGTTTTTTTATTCTTTCTTCGCGCGGCAGCCCTTTTGTTTCTTCCAAGATTTTGCATGTTTCAAGGATTGAATCTTCACCATCTCCAATCATAAAAACATCAATAAAATCTGCCAGAGGAAGGGGATTATACGCACAAGGTCCGCCTGCTATAATAATCGGGTCTTTGTCTGTTCTGTCAGTGTTTTTATAAGGAATATTTGACATTTCAAGCATTTTTAATACTGTTGGGTATGCCATCTCATACTGAAGTGAAAAACCCACAGCATCAAATTCATTTATCGCGCGTTTTGATTCAACACCGTATAGTGTTTCAGGATTAAAATCAGGCTCCGGTGCGTAAACCCTATCACACATATAATCCGATTCTCTGTTTATAAATTCATATAAAACGCGGACTCCGAGGTTTGATATCCCGATTTCGTATTTGTCGGGAAATGCCATTGCTATTCTGACTTTTGCATTGTCAAAGTTTTTATTTCGGGATAGATATTCCCCTCCTACATATTGATACGGCTTAGTACATTTAAATAAACTTTCGTGGTATTTCTTAAAAAAACACATGATCCTTTTCTCTTACGCTAAATCATTTGGAAAATATTTGTCAATTTCGATAATTTTACCGTCAAGCTTGTTTTCATCAAACGACTTCATAAATTTAAACAGTTCGTTATTTGGCACATCATAACTGTATAGGATAACTTCGCCGTCTAATTCGCGCATGACAGTAACCATATAATGACATTTTGAGGAATAGTTTAACAAATTCTCTTTATTAAATTTGTTTCCGTTTGAGTCTTTGTTGAGCTTAACATAATTGAATCCGGCATAAAACTTGACCCGTTTTTGAACTTCGGGTGTTATACGGTTGTTATTATGGTTTGAAAACAGGTTGATAACCTTTTTGTTTATCTCATCAGACACAATAATCCCTCCATATAATATTAAACAACAGAATAACTAAAATGTCTAAATGTTAAGAATTTTTCTTTTTAAGTTCTTTTAGATAATCAAGAACTTTTAATGCTGTTTCGCGTCTGACATCTTTTGGAGAAAGTCTTAAATACTCAATAGCGTGAGATACTTTAATGTTTTTGTCGTACCATCTGCGCATAATGTAGTTGTACTGATCTTCAAGACTCAGTTTTTCAAGTTCAACATCTTTTAGCAAATCAATAATAAAATCCGCACATCGTACCTGAATATCTTCACTTGATTTCTCCAGTTCGTTTACGGCTCTGCTTACTGCCGCATCAGCATCATACCACCTTTTAAACATGTTCATACTTTAACCCTCACATTGTTAAGAATATTAAACCAAATTTTTAACAAAAAGTAAATTATTTTACAAAAAAATACTTTATATAAATACAGGTAGGTTATAGAAAGTTAATTGTTTATGTTCGACAGTGTTAAATATAATTTAACAAATCCGGCGTTTACCGATGATATCGGTGAAGCAAATATGCACCGTATGTTACCTGGTGCCCCTTCTTGGCTTGGCGGAGGTTTTATCCCCGGTGTTACCGGAACAATGAACGGTGTTACAATGATGGGTTCATTGGCCGGAGATAGGGTCGAAATTAAAACTCAACGTGAAAAAGATAAAAAAATCTGGGCAACCGTATTTAAAGGTGCTGCCTTAGTTGTCGGCGGTGCTCTTTGCTGGAAGTATGGTAAAAAATTAGGTTCAAAAATCTGGAACGGTATGAAAATTTTGGGTTCCAAGATTAAAACAATGTTTAAAAAATAAAATTTCTTGTAATAGGTAAAAGTAGTGTGTAGCAGGCAGGATTTGATAATCCTGCTTTTTTATGTTATATTGGTTGATATTATAAATAAGGAGAAATATGTTATGGCAAAAGAATGCAGTTTTGATATTGTATCAGAGTACAATAAACAAGAGCTTGTGAACGCAATTGATCAGGTTAAAAGAGAATTAACTTCAAGATTTGATTTGAAAAACTCTAATTCTCAAGTCGATTTGGAGGCTGATAAGGCAATCACAATTACTACAAATGATGAGATGAAATTGAAAAATATTGTGGATATTCTTGAATCTAAACTTATCAAAAGAAATCTTAGTATAAAAATTTTAGATCCGAAATCTATTGAAAACGCTTTAGGCGGAAATGTTCGTCAGGTTTTTGAACTAAAAAAAGGGTTGACGCAGGAACTTGCTAAAACTATTGTTGCTGATATTAAAGCTACTAAATTAAAAGTTCAGGCATCAATTCAAGGCGAGCAGGTTCGTGTAACAGGGAAAGATAAAGATGACTTACAGGCGGTTATTCAAACTCTACGCAAAAATGAAGATAAATATGATTATCCGCTTCAATTTACAAACTATAGATAATAAAAAGGACCGGCGTGATTGCCGGTTTTTTATTGCTGTTTTGAAAGTAATTTTATTGAATCTTGTTTAAATATTTCATTTGTATTTTTATTGGTTCCGGAAGATATAATTTCCTTTTTTAATACACTTTTTATGGTTTTTAACGCTTCTGAATATACTTGAGCAAGCATTTCAGATCTAGTTAGCCTGTCATTTTTATGGAATAGTTTCCGTTCAACAATGCCGCCTACTTTGTATGCGCGTATTTCATCCTGAATAATTGTCAGTAAGCCTGCAAGTATTGGAATTTTGTCCTGGTCATTTTTTACTACAAGTATTTTGGATGTTAAAATATCTTCTATTTTTTTATGAAGATCGGATAGCGTTTTAAGATTTGTTTGTTCCAGTATTCCTGAATCTCCTTTTTTAAATCTTGTAAATCCTCCAATCACAGGGGCTTTTAAGTTTGATAATTTTATAAGTTCTTGCTGAAATTCAAGTAATTTGGCATTCATATTACCAGCAAAGGTTGCAGGCAGATCATCATTGTTATTTTTTGCAAGCTTTCTAACCAGGCCCATAAATATTCCAAATCTTTGGTATAACAAATGTTCACATTCGTGAGAAACAGCGTTAACAAGCGTGTTCAAAGATTCAAATTTTTTCAAATCTAATTGTAATAGTGATTTGTTAATTTTTCCACCACCCGGGATTGCTGCGGCATAGACCCCTTTAAAAAACTTTTCGGATTGTTCTTGTGTGAATTTGAGATTTGTCATTGTAAAATCTCTGAAATCTTTAAAGTTATCTGAAATCAAAATTTGTGAAGATTGTTTTTCTCCAATTCTACTTTTTATTACTTGTTTAATGTCATTTACTTCAATTTGAGGCTTTGATAAACCTATATTGATTAAATCTGTTCCAATATTTTCGGCTGTCTTTGCTATGTGTTTTTTACTCATAAGACCTGTTGTCTTATAAAATATTCCTGATATGTTCATAATTTCTGTTATTTCTATTTTGTACTGTTATCTATCCTTAAAACCTCGTAAATATTCATTTTTTTAGCTTTTCCGCGAATTTGAACTTCGCTTATTTTTATAACATCAGCTATGTCTGCAATATGTGAGTATGTTGTGTTGCTGACTAATAGGTTTGTTTTATAAACCTTGTTATAGCTTTCAATTCTTGATGCTAGGTTCACGGTATCGCCGATAACCGTGTATTCCATACGCGTTTCTGTTCCTATGTTACCGATAAAAACCTCTCCGGTGTTTATTCCGACACCAATTTCAATTTTAGGTTTTCCCTCATATAACCATTTATCTCTGAGGTATTCAACCTTTTTAAGCATTTCATAAGCACATTTGACTGCATTTTGCGCATGGTTAATATCTTGTATAGGTTCTCCGAAAATCGCCATTACCGCGTCCCCGATAAATTTGTTTATAACACCGTTATATTTTGTAATAATAGGTTCCATTTCTGCAAAATATTCATTCAGAATCATTGAAACTTCTTCTGCTGTCATTTTTTCACTCAGGCTTGTAAATCCTCTTATATCAGAAAACAAAACTGTTACCACAGCACGTTTCCCGCCAAGTTTAAGATCATCAATATTGCTTACAACGTTTTTCATAATATCTTGTGATAGATATTTGCCCATTGCTTGTTTGATTTTTTCCTTGTTTCTGTTTTCTGAAATGAATTTGAACGAGTATCCAAAAATCAGGGTTACCAATTGTACGGTAATAGGATTAATAAAACTCATTAAATATCCGCAATATGCACAAACTGCGCAAAGTATGAAAAATGCAAAATCAAGTAATAATACCGATAATAATGATTTTATAAACCTGCATTTGATTATAAGAATGAATGTGAATAGTGGTAATAGCAAAAGCAGCAAAAATTGCGGTAAAAATCCTGCAGATTTTAGAAAATAATTGTTTGCAATGTTATCATAAGCTGTTGCCTGAATATCAACTCCGGGGTGCCTGTTACCCATAGGGGTTCTAAATACATCTGCAGATGGCCCTGATACATTTATTCCGATGAATATAACAGCATCTTTAAATATTGCAGGGTCGATATCCCCTTTTTGCGGTTTCCCAGCTTTTAAGTTCCTGTATGAGTCTATAATCTTGTGTGCTGGGCATATATAATGGGCTGTATTTGTATTGACATATTTGTCGCCGTCTTTGAATATTCGGTTGCTGTAATATCTTAAATCAGTTTTTACCAAGCCTTCAGTTATAAGATTATGCGGGATTTTAATCCCCGTTTTTGGAATTTTTACATGCGTATCTGTTATTTCTACTTTGTTTGTAGAATTTTCATATAAATACATTTTCAGAGGTAATGATGGATAGTAAGCATCACCTATTTTTAATATATTTGTAGCTGAAAAAACTCTGCCGGCTATCATATCCCGGTCTATTCTCACAGAGCCGAAGTTTTTTGCAGCATCATAATAAAAATCTTGTATTCTGGAAATTTTTTTGTATTTTGACGGAAGTTTTAAAGCCGCTTCATTAACCTCAAGTGATTGTTTTAACTTGAATTTATTCATAAATTCAATGTCATCTGTTGTAAGTTCTTCTGTGTCATATTTTGGCAGAAAACTTACAACAAGATTATCCATTTTGCTAACCTGTTTCACAAAATCGGTGTCAGCTTTGCTCATTTGATTGATTGTTGGCAGGAAAATATCCAGACCGATTACTTTTGGCTGAGCATACTCTGAAAAGTAATCAAGAATTTCCGTGTACATGTAATTTGGCCATGGCCATGGGTATTTTGTGCTGGAATCATCAATTATTACTTCTACAATGTTATCTGCGCCGACTTTATTTGCTGCAAATGTGGATATGAAAAAACTTTTTACATCCGGTTCTAAGTATATAAATGACAAAATAAAGGCTGCTGTTGCAAAAAATATGTATATTAAACAAGAATTCAAATAAAATAACTTGTTTTTAATCTTTTTCATAATATGCTCCCCTGATGATATTAATGTTATGATATAATAAATTTTGAAAAAAGGGTAGATTATGAACATAAACTTAATAGAAAAATTAAAAACAAATAAAGTTTTGCCAATTATAAGAAGTACAGATAAGCAGGATGTTATTGATAAAGTGAATGCCTTGCTTGATGGCGGGCTGGATGTTATGGAGGTTAATGTTGAAACTCCAAACATCTTTAATGCCATAAGGGAAGTCTCGGATAAGGCTATAATTTGTGCAGGCGGTATTATTACCTCAATTCAAGCTCAAGCCGCATTGGATTCCGGTGCTAAGATTATTTCCTCTCCAATATTTCAAGCAAATTTGTTAAAGATATCAAAAGATAAACGCTTGCCGTTTATTGCGGGAACTTCTACTGCTAATGAGGCTTATAATGCTTGGAAATCACGTATTCCGGTTGTTAAAATCTATCCGATTACAGCAATGGGCGGTGTCCAATATATAGAAAACTTATTAAGACCAATGCCGTTTTTAAATGTTATACCGCAAGGTAATGTTAAGTTAGATGAAGTTAAGGCATATATTGAAGCAGGTGCTGTTGCTGTTGGTGTCGGCAGA
>URYF01000066.1 GCA_900551965.1 uncultured bacterium | reverse complement strand
GCCCGCCGTTTCAAGTTAAAACTTTAACAAAACTTTCAGGGTGTCTTTTTCTTTATTCTTTTCAAACCCTTCAAGTGCATCATCTATTGAATACTGTGCTGAAATAAGTGATGAAAAGTCAACTTTTTCTGATTTTAAAAGTCTTAAAGCTGCAGGGAATTGACCGCAACGAGAACCTAAAACTGTTATTTCATCAATTACAATCGGTGCTAAATTAAATTCTTTTGATGCCGCTACCGTACTTTTCAAAACCAAAACCCCGCGCGGTCTAGTCAAAGCTAAAGCTGTCTCAAATCCTGAAATCGAACCGGTTGCTTCAACTACAACATCATATTTTTTCTCAATAGCAAAATCAGCTAAAAGTGCTGTTTTAACCCCTTGAGCTTTTGCAATATCAAGTTTATTCTGATGTTTTCCGACTAATGTAACGTCAAGATTCTGAGCATTCAATGCCAACGCTGTTATAAGCCCGAGTTTACCATCACCAAGCACAACCACTTTTTCAAAAGGTTTAATATGATGTTGTTCTGTAATTTCAAGCGCTGCAGCAAGCGGTTCTACAAACACAGCCTGAGTATCAGGAACATTTTCCGGAACTTCAAACAAAACTTCCACAGGCATTGTAAAATACTGTGCAAAAACACCATCTTTATGAAAAATACCCAAAGTATGACGATTAGGACAGTGGCGGTACATTTTTTCAGCACACCAAGGACATTCCGGATCCTTGCAGCCATAACTTATTTCAGGAACAACGCGTTTGCCGACAAGAGATTTATCATCTCCATTAACCTCTTCTACAACACCGACAGCTTCATGACCTAAGATTCCAACATACCCCATATAACCTTTGGTAATCTCATAATCAGTATTACAAATCCCTGCCAAGGTCACCCTGACCAGTGCTTCCCCTTTTTGCGGAATTGGTTTTTCATAATCATTAACAAGTTTTAATTCATTATCTTTTGTAAATACAACAGCTTTCATATATTTCTCCTTATTCTTCTATATTTTTCCAATCTTTTGCAGCTTTATCCAATATGGTTTTAGTCGAAGCCTTATCAAGTAAAACCTCCTGGACAGCTGAATTTATAATATTATTTATGTCTTTTTGCCCTTTTTGTGTTCTATAAACAGGCTGAATTTTATTTAACTGGGAAGCACTTATTACACGTGCTTTTGCCATCAAATCATTTTTGTCATATTTTGTATAAAAATCGTTTTTTAAAGTTTTATCATTCACAACCAAAACATTTGTCAACTTTGCAAGCTCAAGTTGATTTTTATCATTGGTTAAAAACAAAGCAAACCTTAAAGCTTCCTCTTTATGCTTAGCCCTAAGCGGAATAACAAAGTTCATCAGGGAAAAATCATTCTGCCCGAGTTCTCCTGTCAATTGCGGTGCAACATCTGTTTTTGCATAAGTTGACGGCGCATTTTCTTTAATCATATTTAAAAAATTAGCCCCCGCACCAATCATTGCAATATTTCCTGACATATATTTTTCCAAAGCCTCCTGCAAAGTCATCGTTACGGTTTCTTTTGGAATAAGTCTACCTGAATACAAGTATTTAAATAAATCGAAAACTTCAACCGCTTTTTCTGAGTTTAAAAGAGCAGATGATGCTACACCGTATTTATTCAAAATTTTCAACATTGTATCGTTTTCGGTGATATTCGGAAGCAAAATATATGCTCCTGTTTCTGCTTTTACAATAGGTGCATACTGAGCGACTTGAGAATAATTCACGGGCACAGGAATTCCCGCATTATGTATCAAATCTTTATTATAAATAGTTATCGCACTTGTGGCATACCACGGAAGTGAATAAATTTTTCCATTATACCTAAGCGAATTTAAAATTTCTTTATTAAACTGTGTAACTTCACTGTCAGGAATTTCATACAACGCTCCTTTATGGGCAAGAGTAGCGGAAAAATCCGGATTTAAATTAACCAAATCAGGAGGATTATCACTTAACACAGATGCCAGTGTCCGTTTTTCCCCTTCAGAAAACGGCACATCAACCCATTTGATTTTCACATCAGGATTTTCACTCTCAAACTCTGAGATAACTCCGTTTATATATGGAGCAAAATCATTCATTTGAAGAGTCCAAAATACAACTTCGTTATTATTTCCGGGTTTCTTTCCAAAAATAAAAAACACACATGTTATAAGAATAAAAGTCGTAACTATAACAATCCAAAAATTTCTGTTCAAATTAATATCCCTTTGTAAAATTGATTTAACCCTGCTATAATTATACTATGAACAATTTATTTACGGAACTCGAAAATCAAAATAAACAAATTCCACTGGCGGAAACTCTGCGTCCAAAAACTCTTGAAGACTTTTTGGGACAAAGCAATGTTATATCATCTCGAAGTCCGTTATTAAATTTATTAAAAACAAATCGATTGTTTTCCCTGATATTATGGGGGACCCCGGGCTGCGGAAAAACCACACTGGCAAGACTCATTGCAACAAAAACAAATGCAGATTTTATTGAGATTTCAGCCGTTACATCAGGAGTTAAAGACATAAAAGAAGCCGTCGACAAGGCAAAAGAATCCCTACGTGCAGGTCAAAAAACGATTCTTTTTATTGATGAAATCCACAGATATTCAAAAACACAACAAGATGCACTATTACCGCACCTTGAAAACGGGACATTATTTTTAATCGGCTCAACAACCGAAAACCCGTCGTTTCAGGTTGTACCGGCACTTTTATCAAGACTGCAGGTTATCAGACTTAATTCCATTGACGATGAGAGTATGGCAAAAATTATCAAAAAAGGATTTTCATATCTTGCAACAAATTACACCCCGATGGAATGCGAAAGCGGAGTTCTGGATTTCATAATAAATCTTGCCAGAGGAGATGCTAGATACGCGCTTAACATCACCGAAAACGCTTATTTTGCAAGTGATTTAAAAGACAATAAAAGGCTTTTAACCGTCAAAACAATTGAAGAAATTTGCCAGCAAAGAAACACAAGATATTCCCGCCAGGAACATTACGACTGCGCTTCAGCTTTTCAGAAAAGTCTTAGAGGAAGTGACCCTGATGCAGCAATTTATTATCTAGCCAAAATGATAACAGCAGGCGAAGACCCAAGATTTATTGCAAGAAGACTCATTACCTGTGCCGCAGAAGATGTCGGTAACGCCGATCCAAATGCGTTAAATATAGCGATGAATGCTTATAAAGCTGTCGAGCTATTAGGTTTGCCGGAAGGAAGAATTCCACTTGCTCAAGCTGTAATTTATGTAGCTCGTGCTAAAAAATCAAACGAAGCAGCCTGCGCAATAGATGAAGCAATTTCTGATATCACAAGCGGAAAAGATTACCCGCCGCCGATACACCTTAGAGATGCTCATTATAAAGATGCATCAAAATACGGATTTGGAATAGGCTACATCTATTCTCATGATGCCCCTGATGTTGAACAGCAGTTCCTGCCGGATGAACTAATTAACAGAAAATACACCCGGGAATAAAATCTATCACCTATTAGCTTGAGAACATTGCAAATGTTTTTTCAATACTTTTCGATATCAAGCCTTTAACAGTATCATATTCTGTAGATATTGAAGAAATTTCAGCATCTAATTGTTTTGTCTGTAAATCGATAGAATCTTCTTTATAAGTTAATTCTGCTTTTTTAGAGGTAAATTCAGCCTCAGCTCTTGCAATCGCATCTGTATCTGAAACTTCAACCATATATCCGGTTTCATTATATCTTGTCTGGTAGTAATATCCATCTTGGTTAAGAGAACTCATTGAATAACGCCCGTCTTTTATAGCACTTTCAAGGTACTCGGAATCATCAATAGCAGCATCTTCTCTCCAGCCATGTTCTAAAATATTATTGTATAACTCATCAAAGAAATCTGCAGATTTACCCGCGGCTGTGGTTACAGCATCAGCATCACCCTGCGCAATATAGTAATAACCTGAATTATCTGTTACATAAATAGATGTATCAAGCGTTTTACCAACAACGTACTGAGAATCAGCACCGTTTAATGCGTTATCATAATATGTCAAAAATGCAGACATCATATTTGATAAACTCAAGCCATAATATTTTTTATCACCATCAGAACCAATTCTGTTACTATTTTCAGCATTCAAATATGCTGAGTTTTCAGTCATAGAGTGATCATTATATCTTGACCCTGTATCTGATACGTCTGTTGGTCTTAGGAATGTATTTTTAACCATTTCATAAGCAAATTTTAAAGCTTTAGCTGAAGCTTCATCAACATTTAAACCTTTACCGGTTAAATCTTCTGTGGTTGAATACCCTAAAATTGCAACTAAAGAATCCAACATTTTTAACATCTGTTTTGAAAAGGTTTCAGCATTAGATGCGCCACCATTATTTGACATAATTACAATATTACCGGATAAAATATCACCAAGAGTCATATTTGCAATTTCATCTTTATAATGATTAATTACACCATTTTGTACAACAGTGAATGTCTTGTTGCCATTTTGAGCTTTATCAAGATCATAACTACCAACATTGAAATAATTAGTAAAATCTACACCGGAACCGGTAGCAGTAAAGTTATCATAATCACTCTTGATTTGCTGTTGAATTAAACTCATGGCTCCGTTTTTACTAATATCGTTGCCATTTGCATCCTTAATACGAGCGTCATTAGCATCTATAAGAAAGCCCTGATTATCAACATTTTCAATATTATTAGTATATTCTATCAATTTTTCAAGTCTGGCACATTCTTTATCATACTGCTCCTGGGTAGGACCACCAGCTTGTCCAATTTTACCACTATTAGTGTTTTTATAATTTGCCAAATCTCTGCTTAACTGGTTAGAAACATTTTGATCAAATGTACCCGTTGATACATTTTGTACCAAATCTCCTAAACGTTTCTTTTCAGTCTCAACTTCCTTAGCAGTCATTTGACCATCCGGCACCATTATTTTTGCCCAGTCGACAGTCTGCTGTCCGATAAGTTCACTCATACATAAATCTGCCAAAGTCATTGCATCTACAGAGGCTTTATTTTTAGGTTCTGCACCCATACCTGCTGCAGGGTTCCACTCTATTCCGCCATTTTTTTGAACATTATCCTTGAATACAACCTTGTTGTCTGTTGATAACTCTTCATCAATTTCATAATCATATTTGGTAATAGCTTTTGCCGTATCAGATGTTACAATACCTTCTCCAACAAGAGCAGATATAAATTTATCCCTTGATTCTTGAGTACCGCCACCACCGGCTTTTGAAATCCCGGCTGCTTTTGCTGCTTTTGCATACTGAGAATTTAATACAATTGCTCCGGACGGTGTTGTTACCATATACGGATTGTAATCATTCATTGCAGATGGCATCATAAGCAAACTGTATGACAAACCATAATCACCATCAATCGCATCATTTGACCACATAAGTTTTGTAGCGTTCATGGCAGAAGAATATTCATTAGAAATATCTGATAACTGGTTTGTTATCTCCAATTTCTGCTGAGCAAGCTCAGTTGATTTGTATTCACAATCAGCTTTTCTTGCTGTTAAACATAAAAATCTAGCTTGTGAAGCTGCCAATCCCATTTTTCGTAATCCTTTCGACATGTAGTCTTTTTTCGCTTAATCATGTCTACGGCATTTTTATCCCGAAACTTTAGGGTTTTGACAATCTTTTGTAATATTTCGTAATAATTATCCTAATTTTTTATTTTTATTATTGAATACGCATTAAAATCTAACGAACCGTATATTAATTTTATCTGCCCGTCTTCAGCTTCCAGTAATTGGGCAAAAGAAATTGTATCCTGTCCAAAATCATCATTTGTCTCAACTGCAGGGAACTGAGCCATCATATATTGAGACTGGTATAATTTTAATACAATATTATCGCCGTCTTTTTCTCCTTTAACCTGATAATGACCAACAGGCACAAAACCTTCCCCGGCACTTAATTCAACAGGAACACAAACAACCGGCAGGGTATCTTTTTCTGAATGTTCATTTATAATTTCAGTTTCATTACTTTGGCTAAATTCTTCTCCTTTTGGAACCGTCTTTTTCTTAAATAACTTGCCAAATTTGTTCTGCTTTTCTTTTAATTTGTCAACCGTTTTGTTAAATTCTTCATCAGAAACACCCTTTTTATCCTGCCCGTAAAAATCCTGGCTCGTACCCCAATTATCCCACAAATCACCGGTAGCAGGCATATCTACATCATCAGCCATAGCTTTTGGGCTTAACAATATTAAAAATCCAACCATTGCAATAATTAAAAACTTTTTCATATTCTTATAATAATGAATTTTTTAAAAAAGTAAACCGAACATTTATACGAGAAATAACAAAATGCAGAACATTCTATCCTTCGATTTTTACTTCCTGAGTTTCGGTTTCTTTTAAAATTAAAAGTTTGGTAATCCTTGCACCGTCAACTTCTTTTACAGTAAAAGTAAATCCGTTATATTTAACTACATCATCCAACTGCGCCAAACGTCCAAGTTCTTTCACAACAAGACCTGCTATCGTATCAACATCTTCAACCTCAAGCTTGCCTTCCGGAATATCAAAAAAATCTGCCAACTCATCAAGACGAAGCATTCCATTTGCAAGGTATAAATTTGTTTTAATTTCTTTTATATCAAACTCAGCTTCTTCATCAAATTCATCTTGTACATCACCGAAAATTTCTTCAATAACATCTTCCAAAGTGATAATACCGGAAGTTCCGCCAAACTCATCTACAACAACCGCCATTTGACTGTTATTTTTCTTAAATTCACGAACTAAATTATCCATAGTAATAGTTTCCGGAATCATCATTATTTTTCTTTGAAGTTTTTCAATAGGGCAAACCTCATCTTTTATAGAAAGCGAATACAAATCTTTAACGTGAACCAAACCTGTAATATGATCAATATCGCCTTCATATACGGGATATCTTGTATATTGATTTTCTGTTGCAACCTTGTTTAGTTCATCTAAAGTTATATCATTAGGAACACAAATCATATCTGTACGAGGGATCATAACTTCTCTTGCTGTTAAATCAGAAAAATTAAACATATTATGAAGCATATCTTTCTCTGTTTCGTTAAGCACACCTTCATCATAACTTGTATCTACAAGCAAATCTAAATCATCAATAGTGTGGACAACTCTTGCAGGGCTGATAGGAACTCTAAAAAGTTTCAAAATCCCGTTACAAGCGACATTCAAACTCCATACAAACGGCTTTGAAATAGTCATGAATAAATCCATAGGTTTTGCGACATACAGAGAAATTTTTTCAGGATATTGAAGAGCAATACATTTTGGAACCTGTTCTCCAATCACAACATGTAAGAAAGTTATCACTAAAAACGCAACAACAGCGGTTAATGGAGTCAAATACATATGAGCTGACGGGAAATCATCAAGCAAGGGCTTCATCATCATCTCAATAGTCGGAGAACCAAACCAACCAATCCCAATACTGGCAATAGTAACCCCAACTTGAACAGCCGCTATGAAGAAATTCATATCTTCAAGCGCCTTTAAAGCTAATTTGGCATCAACATTACCATCTTTTGTAAGTTGTTCTATCTTCGTTCTTCTTGCTCGTACAATTGCAAATTCCGCAGCAACAAAGAACCCGTTTACTAACAATAATATAAAAACTATCAACCAGTTTGAAAGGATTATTCCCAAACTCGACTCACTCATCCTGTTATTTTCCTTTATTTTACAGAATTCATTATAATATTATAGAAAAAAAAAAGCAAGCAGGGTAAAGTTCTTGAACTTAAAAATTTATATTATCTCCGGTTACTGGGTTTACATAGCCTGCATAATTCTGTATTCTTCCGGGCTGTATTTGACCTTGTTTTAATTGGTTCATTATTACACCCTCGTTTTGCGTAAATTCCTCAGGTGTCATTTTCCCTATTTCTTCTGGGGTGAAGATATGGGTGGTATTTGAAATATTTGATGCATAGCCTGTTGGATAAGAAGTCCTATTATTTACACTATAAACTCCATCTTTTCCAGTAAACTCTCCATCCCACTTATTATTATAATTTAATTTTGGTTTATAATACCCTGCCGCAACTAAGGCTTGTTCTCCCATCTGATACTTACCTAAATAACCATATTCGTTTTGTATATTATATCTTCCACTAGATTCACTTATACCTAAATCACGTAAAAATTCATCATAAGATTTTTGCATACCTTTCTCCTTTTTTATTTTGTAAATTAACCAATAAAATATCGTAAGATAATTCATATATCTTACTTAAATGCTAAAATACTATCTCTAACAAAATTATGGTCGAGTTGCAAAAAACATATAAACAGAAAAAAGAAAGTCATTATAATACATTTCGTTTTCATATTCGGTCATGTACATTTTTGACCCTAAAAATTTTGAACTACGAAATATAATATTTTTATATCCGTTATGCTTCGTTGTTAATATATAAACTTTTTCATAAGGAGCAAATACTAAACTCCAGGCAATATTCTTATATTTATTTTTACCATATTTTTCTAAAATAAAAAGTTCATAACCCAACTTTCCCATAGTAAGAGGGGAGTAAATAACTCCTATAACCTCTTTTTGCTTATCATTATTCAAATCAACCTCATAAGCTTTTACATCTTCTAACCTTACCTGTTGCAATTCTGAAGACGTTATCATAGGCATTAATTTACCTGTTTCTTGAAAATAGTTAATATAAAATTTCACTAGCTTTATATTCTGACTTATTTAACAAATCTAGTTCTATCATGCTTTCTGAAGCTACAACATAAAATGAATTAATGAAAATTATCAAAAATAAAATTATAATTAAAAATATAGATATTGTACTTAAAATCT
>URYF01000065.1 GCA_900551965.1 uncultured bacterium | reverse complement strand
TAATTTATCTGTTTCTTTTCGTGTGTTTCAAAGTTTTCAATATCAATCATTGAAGTTGGAAGATTTTTATTGACTAAAATAGCTATCATAGCTTGTTGGGCATCAATATTTTTATTGCTCTCATTAACTTCTAATATTGAAATAAGTTTATGTCTATTCAAGATAAAAGATCGTAACTTATTGCAAGTTTTATCAGTCAATATTGTATTTGGTATAAGCAATGCTATAATAGCATTTTCCTTGCTATAGTTGCATATTATATCCTCAACAAATATTTTATATAAATTTAAAACCCCTTCATTAGCATAATGAAAATATTTTTTTACATAATCAGATATAGCTTTATATGTATATTTATCTTTTATAAATTCATCCTTATTATGATAAGTATTTTCATTTGCTTTTAGATTTTTATAAGGAGGATTTGTTATAATAATGTCGAATTTCTCATTAAGATAACCAAAGGACTGCTCAAAAGGAGTATATATACAATCTGCATCAGATATGTTAAATGATAATTTGTTTTGAATGTGTTTGTTCCAGTATACATCAGATAATTCTATATTAAAAAATATCTTAGTAAACTTACTAAGTATTAGCTTATAAAGTAATAAAGCATCATTATCTATATCACACACATAAATATTATCGAGTAATTCTTTGATTTGAAGGTTATCTAAGTTTAACCTTTTGATATTTTTCAGATAAGCAAAAACAAAATTACCAATACCAACACAAGGCTCTAAAAGTTTTAAAGATTGAATATTCTTATTTGAATGTATTATATGTTCTATAAGGCTATTACAAATATACTCAGCCAAATCCAAACCCGTATAGAAAATACCAGAGTTTTTTCTATACAGATTGTTCAATCCTTGCTGATAGTCAATGCTGATTTTTGCGATTATTTCCCAAAGTTGCTGTTGGTCTTTAGCCGCATTTATTAGTAATTCGTATTGATTTAAATTTTGCATTTTGTTCTCCATTGTTTGTACAATAATACGAAAATATCAAAGAGACATAAAAAATGAGACGTTTTACACAAGATAGTTTTAGTATATAACTTAGCAATCCCGTTCAAATCGTAACAAAATGTCGTTGGCAAGTAGCATTTTAGGGGCTCCCGAATTAGAAAATACACCGCATAATATAAATAGTTAAGGAGCAAAACAACTATTTATGAAAGGAAAAGTTATGTGGTATGTAAAATTAAATAACACCATTCTCCCAACTCCGTATCAGTTTTTTAGTGACTGTCTGGCTGAGTGCCAAAGATTGCACCAAACGATGATTGCGGTTTGTACTGAACCGGTTTTGATTAAGTAAGGAGATAGTGTTATGTTGAAGAATTTTGAAAATTGGCTTTTGCAAAACAATTATAAACCAACCACCGCAGCAGATTATATGGGCAGAATTGAAAGACTTTGCAGAAACGAACAGTTTACGCTTGCTTATCTCGTTGAAAATCTTTCCTCTATTTTGCCGCAATATGAAACTACCGGTGAAAAATCCTGTTATGGCAAACGTTCGCATACTTCAGTTCGTCAAGCTTTAAGACGTTTCCAAATGTTTCTTGCTTCTGAAAAACTGGCTTAGAGGTATGTCATGACAGATATTAAAACCTTAAATGACAATCTTAGAAAGACGTTTATCGGTGGAAGAGTTATCTTAACCCAAGGTATCAATGTCAAAATGCCAAGAGATATTGCGAGAATTTTAGCAAAAGTCAGGAATTTTAACAATTTTACCAAAGCTAACGATCCGTACAACGAACATGATTTTGGCAGTTTTGACTATAATGGCGAAAAGATATATTGGAAAATCGATTATTATGACAAGAGTTATTGCTATTTATCAGAGAATCCTGCAAATCCAGATATAACAAACAGAGTCTTAACCATTATGTTGGCAAGCGAATATTAATAACAAAAGTCCAAAATTTAGCCCGGTTTGATTGGTTTCAGGTCGGGCTTATCTTTTACTTCTTTTCTCAAATCCGCTTGTTTACGGGTTGTTTATGACTCAATGGGATAGGTTTTAGACTTAAAAATGCAAACCATGCTGTCAAACATTCCGCATTTGTTACAAACAAGCTCGCCAAAAGAATTAATTCCTTCAAATTTTATTCTGCCTTTCAAAAATCGTATTTCGCAGTTGGGATAAATAATCTCATGAAAAATCTTAGTAGATGTCGAAACCGGAAGTAACATCACAACAATTTTATTTTTCTGATATTCATGATAGGCTTTTCTGATAAAATCTTCTTTTAGTTTGCGACTGTATGGAGGATTAACAAAATTAATTTTTCCCCAATCAATCTCTAATCCATTCCATAAAGTTATGTCGTGCTTAAAAGGACAAGGATCAAAGTCAAAATGAAACTCTTTATCCAAGCTATTGTATAAATCTTGAGGAGTTTTCCAATCGTCATTTATTTTTAGGTTACGCTTTTTCATAAATTCTAGAACGTAACCGGATAAGAAAAAATATACCGGATAATACCATTTTACTGCTGTCATCCATAAGGATTCATTTTTTGATCGCAGGTCTCAGCCGTCTCATTCGGTATAGGTTTGCTTAGATTTTTGTAAATCGGCTTGTTACGGGCTGTTTTAGGATCCTTTATGTGAGTGTTTTTATTTAGCTTGGCAGATTTGAAGCATTTGCAGATTGAGTGATCCTCTCCGGTTTTTCGTATTTTATCTTGAAACCTCTCTCTTTTAACAACTTGATATTGTCTTTATATTCTTTGTAAAGCTGCTCGTAGTCATTACGTATTTTTTCTAAAAGAGGTTGGGATATATAAAGTCCATTATTACAACATACGCCTTTATTAAGATACCATAACCAACCTTTAGCACCATATTTACTATATTTGTCTTTGGTTTGAAGCATATTACGATATTCCGGCTTGTTATACTCTTTCTTTCCATTGCAAACAGATGTCTTTAAGGCTAATCTTATTTTACAGTCAATGCTTTCATCAAATACTTCTCTAATGCCGTGTATATGTGTCTCTTTATCGTCTGTATCTTTTCTTTTATCCTTAGTCTTATTCTCCAAGATAAATGACATCATCGGTTTGTTTGATAATTGTAATGCATAATCTAGGTTACCATATATCTTTTTGATAATAACAGCTTTTAGTTCTTTGTATGTTAATTTTTTATGTTTATCTCGGAATAGCTTACTTAAGTCTAACGTAAACGGTTTAATATTCTCAAAAGGTTTTGTTTCTGCCATAAAATAAAAAAAGTATGCCAGTTTTTGTACCGGAGTTAACTCTCTCCATAACGGTAACCTATAAACGGAAACTTCTTTTTTATCTTCATTCTCATATATATTACTTATATACGGTATGACATCAAATTTATTTTTGTGCCAATTAACCAAGAAAATAAAGCCTTTGTAAGCACGTTGGCTCTGCTTTTTCTTATTTATTTTCTGTTTTTTTCGCATGAACAATTCCTTTCCTTTTTTGATTTAGAATTGTCACTTCATGCGGATTTGATAAAAAATTTTTCCAAAACGATTTTTTTTGCGTACTTTTGATATTTTGCAACGTATATATAAGGAAAGCAGACAAGCGGTTGTATAAAAAGTTTTTGTCGTTCACGTCACAAACTTTAAAAGTAAAAAGGAGGCAGCCGAAACTACCTCCTATAATCCTTAATCTGCATTATCATCAGGTTTATTATTGTCATTTGCCGGCAGAGGCAAAGTGCTGTATAAAGCATTTACATGTAGAGGACAGAAGTGTTGCCCGATTGCTTTGCGGAGATTGTTTTCTTCTGTTTCATTCAACATACCGTTTTCTTCTCTTTTAAGATTTAGTTTGTCGAAGAATTCATTTGGGCAATCCATAATTTTAAGCAATTCTCTCAGTGAAAAAACGCGGCAGTCTGTGTATTCTTGTGTTTCAGGATTATATCTTCCCGGATGAAGCGAATACACATCACTGATACTACCATTTCCGGTTGTAATCGTTGGACATTGATCTTGCCATTCGTTACGCGTGAATCCTTTGCCATAGTTACCGTTGCTATATTCGCCGCTATCAGTTAAAGGTTGGTATTCTGCTTCATTATCCCAAGCACTACAGCCAGTTGGAGTATGTGCCAAGATTTTAATAATATTTTCAGACAGTTCTCTGGCATAATGCCATGGGTCATTTGGATCGATTTCTCCGTTACCTAAGCTCATTAAATCACCAATAACTTCCCATAACATTTTTCTGACCGAGTGTTTTTTAGGAAATTTCCACGGTTCGGTACTTATATCTTTGCGACAACCAAGGATTATTAAGCGAGATCTGTCTTCAACACACCCATAATCAGCTGCCGTATAGATGCCAAAATTAAGATGATATTCTTCGCCTAAAACATCGCGCAAATATTGTCCGATACAACGAATTTTACCGTCTTTATTTTTCAAGATGTCATGAGCAATCTTAGGTCTGGCATCAACAAATCCCGGAACATTCTCAAACACAAAGTACTTGGGCTTTGCTTTAAGAATGAAGTCAGCAGCATAATAAAATTGCTTAGCCTCGGGTACATCACCTTTATTGGGTGAATTATTTAAATTAGAAAAGGGCTCGCAACAACAGCTAGCCATGATAATATCACAGCCTTGCTTTTTATGCCATTCCAATGCCTCATTAAAACATTTATCGGAAGTAAAATCACCTTGCACCATGTGACAGTCGGGATATAAAAGCTCGTGCCAATGAGCTCGTGTTTTATCCCATTCCGCGGCCACCCGACAATGCAAGTTTAATTCGTGAATTCTGGCTACTCCAATGGAAATGTTTGAAAACAGAGTTGTTATATACATCGGTTTTTCCAACTCTAAAGTTTTAGCTTCCGTCTCTTCGATATAGTCCAGTACAAACTTTGTATGTTTAAGTCCCTTATTATGTTTATTTTGATTTGCTTTAATTGAAGCCGACTTTGACAAAGCCAAAGCTCTGGTTGGTATATCCTTTTGCTTAAAAGCAAGTCCAATCGCTGCTTTTACACCGTCCCAAGTTAAGTGTTGAAAATCCCGAGCCAAACGGGGAGAAAGTCCGTACTCTTCCTTAATAATTTGACTTTTAGTACGCGTTTCACCAGAAGCACGACTTTCTGAATTTTCGTTTGTCCCATTCTGCCTAGGAATTTCGCGTAATTTTTCACCAATCAAGCACTCAAGGATTAATACATACGCAGCTCTAGCTTGCAAAACAGCTTTTTTCTGGTTGTATAGCTCTATCGAGAAAGGAATACTTTTTAATCTACTTTCTTCAGCATTAACCCATTCATGAAGTTCATTGATTTTATCAGTCAATTCTTTGCCATCTAAGTTGTCAACAGGGAATAAGTTGTCATTTTTAGCCGCGTTGATTATTTCCGCTAGCATCTCTGGCGAAAGTTGTTTACTCTTGACAATATCTTCAACAGTCAAAGGCTGTGATATATCACGGGCATTTTCATTAACTGTATTTTCTTCAACTGCTTTTGTTGCAGCACCTCCTTTCGGAGAGGGGGGATTTTCCCCCTCTTGGTTATCGTTAACATTTGAAGCAACAATTTTTTGCTCTTCGGTTTCATTCATGACAGCAGAAGCCTTAACCTCGTCCATCATATCATAGTTTTCAGGCATTTCGGCCAGATTTTCTTTTGCCATCATTTAATTTTTCCATTTAATATCATTAAAGCAGTAACAATCAGAATCGATATCGAATTCGTCATCATCATCATCTTCTTCTTCCCAACAGGTATCTGCATCGAAAAATTCCTCCTCATCGTCTTCATCCCAGTCATCTTCTTGTATTGGGACAGTTATCTTAAGAGGTGCTTCTCTTTTACAGATTCGATAATGTTTAGGTGAATCAATACAAATTTTGATGGAATCGAAATAAATATCAGCCAATTCCAACGCGTTACAAAAATTGTCAGCATTATTAAGAATAACGGCCAATTCTTCGTTTTCTGGATCATAGTCCAGATTTATGTTGTAATTAATTTCAGACATTTTATGCCTCTCTTGTAGTTAATAAAATTTATGCGTCACAACGACCACGAAAATACATATAAGAGAGGTTTGAATAAAAGTCAATAGGAAAAATTCATCTTATAGACCATTTTTTGTGAAATTTTGCCATCATATTGTTTTTAATGATTTTATTTTTTGTAAAATTTTAAATCATGGCCTAGAATTTTAATTTTACGAGCAGAATAATTCGTATAGCTAAGTTGTTTATTTTTGATTAATCGCTTTATGGTGGTTTGAGAGCAGTTAAGAAATTCTGCAGCTTCAGCGATTGTATACCACTTTTCATGTAAAAAATCAGGGTTTGCTACCAACGTTATTCCTGACGGATGATAATGCTCCTTCAAATAAGCGTTTACGGAATCGACATCCAATGTAAAAAAACCTTTTCTTAATAAACGTTCAATCGTACTTCGAGAGCACTCTAAGAAATTTGTTAGCTCGTCAATAGTAACAGTTTGAGAGATACCTTGAGATGACATTTCGATTCTAGCGGGAGAAGAAGCAGAAACTGGTTTTAGTTTAAGTTTTATCAATATTTTTAAGAGTTGAGAAACAAAATCCTTTATATCTTGAAGCGGAATATTAAAAATTTTTTTTTCTTCACTCATAAATTGGTAAAATTTTAAGAATGACACTCCTGCTTTTTCGTTAAACGTTTTATTATTAAGAGTTTGCAGCAAAAAGGTTTCGTTGGATTTATATTTAGCAAATTCCGCTAGAATACATGAATGTATTTCGGGTAATTTGTTCAGCTTTATATATTGTTGTAGCTTGTCAAATGTGTAGTTATTATTCCGATATTTAGCCTTTCCGCATAATAAATAGAAAAAGACTAACGTTGTCGCATTTTTAATAAGTAAATTCCAATCATCGGAATTATATAATTTCTTTGATAAAATATCGAGCTGTCTAATATATTCGTAAACAGTGCTGGATTTCCCATTAATAAGTTTGTCAGATATACCTTGTCTGACTAACCAATTTTTAAAATCCTCTCTTAAATTATCCATACAGTACACTCCTTAATTTATTTTATATTATCGAAGTTTAAGAAAAAGTAAAACCAAAAATACATAAGTAGCTCCTGTGACCTAGCTATGTCATAAGTCGCAAAAATATGGCTTACTGAAAAAGGCTAGGTGAATTTTTTTATCTCACGCGTTATAAGGGGCTAGTTAAAAAATAGCCTTTTTTGAAGAGATACTGTTTAAGTAGAAAAAAATTTAAGAGAAAAAGGAAAGCCAAGATGAAACGGTTGTCCTAGCTATATCCTGCTTATTTTAGCAAAAATAAATTGTCGTCAACGTCAAAAACTTTCATTTTAAGCAAGTTTCAAATCCAACTATGGATAAAAAATAATCCCAAAACGACAAACTATATTCGAACTGGTTAAGTTATTGAAAAATAAAGATAGTTGAGAGAGTTGGTTCGTATGGATAGTAAAAAAGGCTAGGTTTGAAAACATATTATACGAACCGTAAAATATCCTTAAAAAACAAGAGGCTAGACCTAAAAATCTAACCTCTACGCGTCTTGGCTGGGGTGGCTGGATTCGAACCAACGAATGACGATACCAAAAACCGTTGCCTTACCACTTGGCGACACCCCAAGAAAATCCTGTTTCATGTACAGATGTGCATTTGAAACGGCTGAAGTATATTTATGCCATATTTTTCATTTTGGCAAGAGTTTTTTTATCACGTTAAAAATGCCGACATCTCGTGTCGGCATATCGCCGAAAAAAGACAGGCCTCCTCTTATCAGGGAGTTAAAACAGCCGCAACCTGACGGTTTGATCATGATCAAAGACGAGCGTCGTTACTCTCCAACATCTTGGCACTCACTCTATTGATAAATCACGGTTTTTTGGCTAGGAATGTAAACAGTCCTCCCCGACCTGGAAACTAAAACAGCCGCAACCTGACGGTTTGATCATGATCAAAGACGAACACCGTTACTCCAACACCTTGGCACTCACCTCTTTGAGGAAGCAAAGTTTTTCGGAAAGAAATGTAAACAGGCCTCTCCAATCGGGGACTACACAACTGCCAACCTGACGGTTTGATTATAATCAAAAGCGAACGTCATTATTCCAACGCCTTGGCATTCACCTCATTGAGGAAGCAATGTTTTTTCGGAAAGGAATGTAATAAAAACTCATTAAAAAATATCCGGCCAACGATATTGTTTCCGGCAAATACGAACCCGGGACGAAACACCCGGACAGATCCTCAAAGCCGCGGCGAACGGAATACAGTATTTCACCTGTTACTGTTGTTCTTTGACAAAAAGAAAAATTATCGCCACGACAAAAAAAAGAAAAAACTAACCATCCGATATGGGTAATTTATTCTTTTTACAATTGGGAAAACAGACAACGGCCAAACGCCTCAATCCTTTTTCAGACGCAGATCATCAGGCGGTTCAAACACCGGCACTCCAAAACGGCAAACATCAAACCCGGCCCGTTTGAACACAGCCGCCGTGATTTTACCAATCCTCTGCCCTGCTCCACCCTGTTTTCGTGTGGACGGAACATACAAAAAGTGGATTTTTACCCGGCAAAAGGTTATATTGTTTCCAAAAGAAAGAACAGAACAATGAACATTCCAAAATTAATATTCAACAAGGAAAACAAAATCATGAGAAAAGCGATTGTCCTGATATTGCTTTTGACCGGCTGTGCCGCTGTCAAAGCTCCGCCGGAATTCGTTTACCGGGAAATACAGACCCGCGATTTTACGTTAGCAACCTGGCAAAAAATTACTGACCCCGACGGCGTTTACAAAATCTACATTGAAGGCGACGGCCATGCTTTCAACGCCCGCGGCCGGGCAACAAACGATCCGACCCCGCGCGGAACGCTGGTACGTGAACTGGCTTTCGGTGATCCTTCGCCCAACGTCGTTTATCTGTCACGCCCCTGTCAATATGTAAAAAGTGAAATCTGCAGCAAACGTCATTGGACAACCGCCCGCTTTGCGCCGGAAATCATCAA
>URYF01000064.1 GCA_900551965.1 uncultured bacterium | reverse complement strand
TGGATGATTTGCCGCACTTTATTATGGCGGAATCGACTATCTTCTTGACTTTTTCAATTTCTGTACCTTCATCATCGCCATTAAGTTCATCAATTGATATATATAACCCTGAAAGCGCTCTTTCGTCAATAGCATATCCTTTAACTCTGGCATATTCCGTTGCAACGTCAACAAGTTCATTAACGGAATAGTGCTTAAGTTCCAGCTTGTAATCAAATTTATCCCTGAGGCTTTCGCAATTATAAAACAGTCTTTTTAATGCAAATTCCTCACCTGTAAAAATAACAAGCATTGAAGCTGTATCGGTTTCCATAAACTGATTAAGTTCTTCAACCACATCCCTGTTGAGTTTCTCTGCATTTTCAACAATAAGTGTTGTGCCTTTTATCTTATCAGCCGATGCGGCAACACCTTTTGCATTCAGAACTTCTGCTCTTGTTTTTGCACAAGCAGAACCTTGACGTGCATTATTTAATTGTCTTCTTAATGCTAAGTGCATTACGTGCAAATTAGGTTCAACACCGAAAACGCTTTTTTCTAAAGTAATTTCGCCTAATTTTTCTCCATTTGTACTTAATATTTCTTTTGACATTTTGTTTTTCCTTTATTGTTTAATATCATTTCGTTTAAGACTGCTTACCGCTTGCATTTGCTTTATTTGGCAAGACCAGCCGGTTTTTAAGACTTTGCCTTGTCTTGAAGGTTTACCCCTCACTTGAAAAAATGAACTAATTCCATTTGATTCTTGTAGGAACGATTGTTACCAATCTGCCTTCGCATCCAGGAACTGATCCTTTTACTAATACTAAACCGTTAGCTGAATCAACTTTAACTAACTTCAATTTAGTAATAGTAACTCTTTCGTTACCCATGTTACCAGCCATTTTCTTACCTTTGATAACACGAGAAGGAGTTGTACCTGCACCGATTGAACCCGGTTCTCTGTGGTTTTTAGAACCGTGACCCATAGGTCCTCTTCCGAAGTTGTGTCTTTTTACTGTACCTTGGAATCCTTTGCCTATTGATTTACCGGTTACGTCTACTTTTTCAACATTTTCTAATACTGAAAGTTCAACCTTATCGCCTACTTTGTAATCTTGTGGATTTTCAATTCTGAATTCTTGAAGATGTCTGTAGTTTGATAAGTTATTTTTCTTGAAATGACCTAATTGAGCTTTTGTCAAGTGTTTTTCTTTAGCTGCTACAGTACCAACCTGGATAGCATTGTATCCGTCAGTTTCAACTGTTTTAACCTGAGTTACTACAGTTTCATCAACTTTGATAACAGTTACAGGGATAGCCAAACCTTGTTCGTCAAAGATTTGAGTCATTCCAACTTTTTTTCCTATTACACCTAGTGTCATATTCTACCTTTCTAGCTCGCTCGTAACGGTATAATCACGAGGATTAACCTTCGAGTTTGCATTTTCTCTTGCGAGCGCTACTTTTACTTGCTGTTCTTTACCTTTGAAGGACTTTCACCTTCTCCGCCGATATCCGAAATAAACCAGATTGACGGTAGTAGATCACATTATCTTATGCATAATGCTTATTCAATTTTCATTGACAGGAATCGTGGCAACTATCTTGCTTCGATATCTACACCTGCCGGTAAATCTAATCTACGTAACTCTTCCATTGTCTGTTGAGTTGGTTCGTAAATATCGATAATGCGTTTATGTGTTCTCATTTCGAAGTGTTCACGAGATTTTTTATCTACGTGAGGTGAACGCAATACACAATATATACGTCTTTTTGTAGGTAAAGGAATAGGGCCAGCTACTTTAGCGTCTGTTCTTTTTGCTGTTTCTACGATTTTTTCAGCAGATACATCAATTAGTTTGTGATCATAAGCTTTTAAACAAACTCTGATTCTGTTTTTCTTAGTGCTACTTGCCATTTGCATTCCTTTTTCTTTTTTCTATGTACTACTTTTAACAAAGTCCTTAAACCTTGTCTACACTTGAGGTTTCGCTATTTTAAAATATTTCGGATATTTTACTTACTATACTTCAAGCATACTTATATTAGAATAAACAAAACACACTGTCAACCGTGTTTTTCCATGTTTGTTTAGTTTTGTAACAAAACATCTGCACGATTATTTGCATTTCATAATGCAAATAAAACCGGCAAATTTAAAAATTTATCGGTTTTATTAATTTAAACTTACAAATATTTACAATTATGCAAACATTATTTATCTAAAAAAGTTTTTATAGTTTCAATTTTATCTTGAGAATCACTTTCAATATAAATTCTCAATAACGGTTCTGTACCGGATGGTCGTACTAAAATCCAAGTTTTGTTATCTTCTAAATAAAGTTTTACCCCATCTTTGAAATCTTTTTTTACAATCTTTTGACCTGCCAGCTCTTCTTTTGCAGAAAACTCATCAATCACAGGCTTAACCTCGGATTGAGATTTAAGTTTTTTATCAACACGAGTGTTAATGAAATGACAACCCGTAAAGGCTTCCAAATCTCGTTGAAGCATAGCAAGAGATTTATTCTCATAAGCCATGGCTTCCAGCACAAGAAGATTTGCAAGTATTCCGTCTTTTTCCGGGATATGTCCTTGAATACTCAATCCGCCTGATTCTTCCCCACCAATAATCGGATTATATTTTCTCATAGCTTCACCTACGTGCTTAAACCCGACAGCAGTTTCCACAACATCAACCCCGAGTTTTTCAGCAGCAATATCAAGCATTAAACTTGCCCCTACAGTTTTTACAAGACAGCCTTCATATTTTTTGTTTTTCTTTAAGTGCATCAAAAGAATTGCAATAATTTCATTTGGAGTAACGTATTCTCCATTTTCATTTATCATGCCAAACCTGTCTGAATCCCCATCATTTGCAAACCCTACATAATTTTGATGAGCCTTTATATAATCAATCATTTCACCCATAAATTGAGGTTTTGGTTCCGGCATACCGCCGCCAAAATTTGGATCATGGTACATGTGAATACTGTCAAACTCAATCCCGTTAGATGATAACAACTTGTCAAAATAACCTATACTTGCGGCATAAAGCCCGTCAAAAATTATACGTTTATTCAAATCTTTTATTTTTTCAAAATCAATAATTTCTTTAATATGTTTAAAATAACTATTTGAAAAATCCGTATAAATCAATTTACCTTTAACACAAGAAGGGGTATCTTTTCCAAAATTTGCAACAATTTCATCAGTGATTTCACTTGTTGCAGGCCCCGCATAATCAGGTATAAACTTTATACCAAGATACTCCGGCGGATTGTGAGATGCTGTAAACATAACTGCACAAGCATCAAGATATTTTGCATTAAACGCAAGAACCGGAGTCGGGATAACTTTATCGCTGTATAAAACTTTGAACCCCATGTCTTTTAAAATATTTGCACATTGCATTGAAAATTCACGTGCCATATTACGCGGATCGTAACCGATTATTATAGTTTTATAAATTCCATAGTTATCAAAAACATATTTCCCGATTGCTTTTGAAACAATACCAACATTTTCTTCGTTAAAATCTTTTCCTACAACAGCGCGCCAACCGTCTGTTCCAAATTTTATACCTGTCATTTCTTCCCTTCTTATTTGTTTTCTGTTATAATTCTAATTGAAAAACGGAGTTAAGTAAATGTCAAATTTCGAATCGGTAAAAAATATTGCATACCTTGAACCTATAAACTCTTTTTCCGAAATGGCAAAAGATGAATTTTGCAGAATAAACAATATTCATTGCTTTTCAACACCGCTAACCACAATAAAGCAAATTGTTGAATATGTTGAAAATAATCCTGATACACTAGGAATTTTACCGGTAGAAAACACATTAGACGGGACAATAAGAGAATCTTTAGACTGCCTAATTAAATCAAAAGACCCGAATATAAGAATCGTTGGTGAAATAGTTATACCGATTGAATACTGTCTGCTATCTAAAACTACAGAATTTTACAGTATAACAGGACTTATTGCAACCCCAAGGCTTATCGGAAAATGTCAGGATTTCATCAACAAAGAAATGCCTATGAACATGAATATTATTGAAACTCCGTCAATGCTTGAAGCTGCACATGACCTGCAAAACCACAATCTGACATACGCCTCTATCGGTAATAAAAAAATTGCAGATACCTGTATGCTAAATATCTTAAAAGAAAACATTCACGATGATAAAAATAATAAAACCCGTTACATTCTAATAGGCGATATTGAAACCTCTCCAACCGGAAAAGATAAAACAACAGTTGCGTTTAGAACAAACAACAAACCCGGAGCTTTATTAGAAATATTAAAAATATTTTTAGAAAATAATATAAATCTTTCATACATATCATCAAGACCCTCAAAAGTTGAGCCTGATGAATACATATTTATAGTTGTCTTTGACGGGCATTTACAAGGTTCAAACATGCTCAAAGCCATAAATGAAATAAAACCAAAAACTTCATTTTTCAGATACCTTGGCTCATACAAAAAAGCCGCCCCTATACAAAATTAAAAATCCCGACTCCGCCAATTGGCACATATTCAATCAACAGAATTGTCGGAATGCTCTTTGACAGATTCAGAACAATCAATATTCAAAATATAAGGATACAAATGCCCGAATTTAGAATTTTGCCGAACCTGCGTAACAGGCAGCTCTGATGCGTTTATGCGATATAATTTATACAAAACCTCTTCATATTCCAAATCTTTGATTATGCAAGCCGCATGTATCCGATTTTTAGCCTTCAAAGCTTTAATAATACGACCAACATAAAATTTGATGGTGTGCTGACTATACCCTAACTCCTTTGCTATTTCTACATTACTATAGCCAAAGACCAATAATGACATAATTTTTTCGATTGTACTATTTGAATTCATTATACATTACCTTTACTCATACATGCCGAACACTTGACCATTATATCAACTATTATTAACAAATGCAATATAAAAACGAAAACACAGAATTATTTTCTAAAGTGCTAGGAAAAATTATTGATCAAATCTGCGCTGAAAAAAATATCATATCAGCAAACCGCTTTGCTGATGAATATGATATAGATGACAGCAATTTCAATAAAATCCGAAAAGGAAAACAAAATGCCAAAATTGTTACTATATGGAAAATATCTGAAGCTTTAGGCATTAAATTTTCAGACTTTGCCAAAAGATTAGAAGAAGAACTTGGCGAAGACTTCACACTAATTGACAGATAAAATACGTTTAGAATTTTAAAAAGTGTTTTATGAAAACAACCCCTATAATAAAACAAAATATGCCAAACGTCACACTCCAGCGTTTTTGATTTCTTACAAAATCATTATATTCCATACATCTTGCAGATTCGTACGCCCATTGATTTCCTTTAATTCCGCAATATATCATATAACATAAAATTACAACCCTGAACCATCCGGTAAAAAAGAACGGTAAAAAGATACAAAATATAATAACTATCGGAAATGTATGTTTTATCGCATAAATCCCGTTAAAAAGCCCCCATATCCACGTAAACCCAAACGCACCCCAGTTGAACTTTTTTAACTCAAGATTCATTCTTAAAGTTTCACCATAAATATCAGCATTATCGGAATCTTCAAAGTGCATAATATTCTCCGCCGTATTTTATATTATTTCTCCGTTCAAATACCAGGTCTTAACACTTGTAATTTTAACATTGACAAATTCTCCGGTTAAATCCCTATCATACGGAATATGAACAATTTTATTATTTCTTGTTCTGCCTGTAATAACATTTTTACCTTTATGATTTTCAAAATTCTCAACAAGAACTTCCATCTCTCGGCCTAAAAATTTCTTATTTGATTCCAGGCAGCATTTTCTATTCTGTTCATTCAAACGGGCAAGACGTTCAAATTTTGTATCTTCATCAATATATTTATCAACCCACTTTGCAGCAACAGTCTTTTCTCTAGGAGAGTATGCCGCAGTATTTGAATAATCCAAGCCAAGCTCCTCCATAGCCGTCAAGGTTTCTACAAACTGTTCTTCGGTTTCGCCAGGAAAACCTGCTATAAAATCACTGGTGATCGTTACATCTGGAACCATCTCACGAACTTTTTGAGCAATTTTAAAATAAGTTTCCCTATCATATCTGCGGTTCATCTTTTTCAAGACTTCGCTGCTACCTGACTGCATAGGTATATGGAAATATTCACAAACCTTATCCAGTTCAAGCGTTGTTTTGATTAAATCATCAGTAATATCCGTCGGATAAGAAGTCACAAAACGAATTCTGAATTTACCTTCTATCGCATTAACTTCTCTTAGCAAATCTGCCAATCTATAATTTCTATCTTTAAAATCCTTACCGTAACTATCAACATTCTGACCGATTAAAGTAATTTCTTTAAAACCCGAATTTAGAGCATCATTAACCTCTTTCAAAATAGTTTCCGGAAGCCTTGAACGTTCTCTGCCTCTTGTATATGGAACAATACAATATGTGCAGAAATTATTACAACCCTCAGTTATCGGAATCCACGCATTAACCGATTTCACTCGCTTAATGTCAAATTGAACAGCTTTATCATCTTCTGTCGCGTTGGTTTCTTCGCATTCACAAACCTTTTCACCGTTATTTACAGCTTTAATAATTTCAGGCAAAGAATAAATTTTATGTGTCCCAAGAACAAAATCAACATAATGCGCACGTTTGAAAATTTGTTCAGCCTTCTGCTGTGCAACACAACCGCAAAAACCGATTTTCAAATCAGGATTTGATTTTTTCCACTTGCCCCACGTACCAATCAAACTAAATGCTTTATCTTCGCTTAACTGCCTGATTGAACACGTGTTGACCATAAGTAAATCTGCATCTTTTGGCTCTGTAGTTTCTTCATAGCCAAAATTTGACAACATCCCAAACATACGTTCAGTATCAGATTTATTCATCTGGCAGCCCATTGTTTCTATATAAACCTTTTTCATTATTATTAAACCTCTTATATTTCAACTATATATGTTTATCTTAGCCGAAAAATATTGTTTGTAAAATTAATAAATATTTGACCGGAGGGATATTTATATCTTAAAATAATCATAGGTTGGAGTAGAAAATGAAATTCAAAACAAAAATTATAAGACTATCAATACTATTATCAATAACGGCAATAGGTATAATTATTAACTTATATTATCCGTTCCATAAAAATATAGGATTAGAATCTGAAATAAAAGAAATAACTAAGAACACAAAAATTATAGACCAAAACACTGACCATAATCAGGCACTTGATGTTTCTGAATACGCAAAGTCAAAAGGGGTAAAAATACCATCAATCCTGATAAATTTTGATACCCATAGCGATATATATTTAAATGCTCCGATTTTAAACTGGGGACAAGCCGGTATCGAAAACTGGATAAACGAATATATAGCCAAAAACCCGGAAGTTGATGAAATATACTGGGTTATGCCGACAAAAGAAGCTGCAAATATACTGTTGCAGATATTATTTACAGAAAATAATATTAAGGAGCTGCCCGGAGGCAGCCCGTTATACGGTAACGTAATCAAAGACAACATAAACAAAACTCATTTTATCTTCAAACCTCTTTATGTAGAGGCTTACTCACAAGATTTTATTATAGAACCGGCGACAGGGAAAATGAATGAATATATTCCGGAATTAAAAATCTCTAAAATATTTTATAAACCGGAAATAAAATATAAAAATGTAAAAGTTATCACCTGCACAAAAAATACCCTGCCGGATTTTAAAGATAAAAAAGTATTCCTGAGTATTGATGCAGATTACATAAGCAACTCAGGATTTGACACAACTGAAGAGTGGAAAAACATACAAAATGAATACCAAATGACACGCTCTCTGAAATCAATGCTAAAAACTTTAAAAAATAAAAATATACAACCGGAAATAATTTCGTTATCACTATCACCCCAATATTTACCAAAGAAAAACCATAAATTCATGGAAAACTTCTTTGACTATTTGATTAAAACATCAGGCAACGAAGATATGTTAAAAACTTATAAACGTAAATTTGTTTACGATCCGGCAATGTTTGAAAAAGATAAATCAAAATTTGGAAATTAAAATATGAATAAAATATCTGAAAAGTTAAAACTTTATTTACTGGCACTCACACCACTGGCAGTATTCCTTTCTCTATATCTTGGAATATACCGCCAATCAGACCGTTTTAATATTAAAACAATATCAAAAAATCTTCAGCTTATAGATGCAAATATTGATCATAACCAGGTTTTAGATGTAGTTGAAAAAGCCAAAGAAATGGATATTGAAATACCTGAAACAATTATAAATTTTGATACACACAGCGATTTATATGTATATCAAAACATTAATATGACCCACGGTTCAAATATTTATAACTGGCTTAATGAATATTTTGCACTTAACGATACCGCAGAAGAATTATACTGGGTAATGCCGGAAAAAGCAGCGACAGACAAAGATGTACAATTCGAATTTATGGACAGGGACAAAGTCGGATACTCAAATGTTATGATTGGAAACTCCAGAAAAAAGGAATCTGAAGTTAACCCTAATATAAATAATACTCCATATATACAATATTTCTTAATTGACAAAACAAGCGGTTATATGACAGAAATAATTAATAGTGAAGATGAAAAACCTCTTGCAAACCCAAAATATAAAAAAATCAAAATAATAACCTGCACAGAAAAAACACTTCCAAACTTTAAAGATAAAAACATTTTACTAAGTATCGACTCAGATTACATAACAAACTCCGGATATGATACAACTGCAAGGTTTATCAATAACATAAATGAAAAAGAAATAAAAGCCGAAACATCAAAACTCTTAAAAACCATAAACAAAAAGAACATACGCCCCCAAATTATAACCTTAACCCTTTCACCACTGTATGTTCCGGAAGAAGACCAAGCACAAATGCTTAAATTTATGCAAAAATTCATACATTTTTCAGGAAAAGAAGATATTATAAAAGAATACAACAGAGAAATTGACAGTCCAAAAATAACTAACCCGAAAGATAAAAAATATGTTTATTTTTAGAAATATATAATAAAAGGCGCCGATGG
>URYF01000063.1 GCA_900551965.1 uncultured bacterium | reverse complement strand
CTACCTGAATTCTCGTATTCATTTCCATGAAATACCATTTGCCGTCATGATCAAGTAAGAATTCACAAGTTCCTGCACCTTCATAATCAATTGCCTTGGCAGCTCTTACTGCTGCTGCACCCATTTGATTGCGGGTTTCTTCATCAATTGCAGGTGATGGAGCTTCTTCTAATAATTTTTGGTGGCGTCTTTGGATAGAGCAGTCTCTTTCTCCAAGGTGGACCACATTCCCAAAGCTGTCACCTAGCACTTGAACCTCAATATGTCGAGGATTTTCAAGATATTTTTCAGCGTAAACATCAGGGTTTCCAAAGAAATTTTTAGCTTCGGATTGACAAAGATTCATATTAACTTCGACATCTTCATCACCGCGGCAAATTCTCATACCTTTTCCGCCGCCGCCTGCTGTTGCTTTCAATATAATCGGGTAGCCGACTCTGTTTGCAAATGCTTGAACCTCTTCAACTGTATGAACAATTCCTGTACCGGGTGTAACCGGTACATCGTTTTCTATCATTGTTTTACGAGCAGTTGCTTTATCGCCCATTTTTCTCATTGCATCAGCTGTAGGTCCGATAAATTTGATTCCTTGTTTTTCACAGATTTCTGCAAAATCGGCTCTTTCAGACATAAAACCGTATCCGGGGTGAATTGCATCAGCTCCTGAAACCATTGCAGCTGACATAATTGCCGGTATGCTTAAATAACTGTCTGCACTTTTTGCAGGTCCTATACAATAGGCTTCTGTTGCCAATCTTACGTGTAGTGAATTTGCATCGGCTTGAGAATATATTGCAACTGTAGGAATCCCTAATTCTCTGCACGCTCGTATTATTCTTACGGCAATCTCGCCTCTATTTGCTATCAAAACTTTTCTAAACAATTTGATACCCCTTCCAAATATCCCTATTAAAACAAGAAGTGAACATCAATAATTCTGTTCACTTCTTGCAAGTTAATTATATTACTCTACGTACATCAAAACCTGACCAAATTCAACAGGCTGACCGTCTTCAACGCATATTTCAACGATTTTTCCTGAAATTTCGGCTTCAATTTCGTTCATCATTTTCATAGCTTCGACGATACAAACAACGTCGCCTTGTTTAACTGTTGAACCTACTGAAACGAACGGATCAGAATCCGGAGATGGTGATTTGTAGAAAGTCCCGACCATCGGAGATGTAATCGGTGTACCTTTTTTAGCAGGAGCTTCATCTGAAGCTGCAGCAGAAGGTGCAGTTTGAGCTTGAATCGGTGCCGCTTGAACAGGGGCTGCAACAGCCGGTGCTGATGCTACGATAACATCTTTTCTTAATGTAATTGCTTGTTCTCCGTCTTCAAGTGATATCTCAGTCAAGCCTGTTTCAGCTAAAACTTTTGCTAATTTTTCTATATAATCTGTTTCAAATTTCATTTTATTTTCCCTTTTCACTTCCGAATTAAAAATAAATATTTTGTACTAACAACTCTAAACTGAGCGCAATTAGCATCTGTCTAAGTATTCGTTAGTTCTGGTATCTACTCTGATTCTGTCGCCGTTAGATACGAAGAACGGAACGTTAACAACTGCGCCTGTTTCTAATGTAGCAGGTTTAGTTCCGCCTTGAGCAGTGTTCCCTTTTTCTGCAGGAGGTGTGTCAACTACTTCAAGTTCAACGTGAGCAGGAATATCAACACCGATAATTTTTCCTTCGTGAGTTAAGATCATAATGTTCATGTTTTCTTTTAGATATTTAATTCCGCTGCCGATTTGAGCTTCTTCAACGTGAATTTGGTCGTAAGTTTCGTTATCCATCACAACGTAAGCTGAACCTTCTTTATATAAGTATTGCATTTCACGTCTGTCTAAAGTAGCTTTTGCAACTTTTTCACCTGCTCTGAATGTTTTTTCAACAACTTGACCTGTGATAACGTTTTTTAATTTAGATCTGACAAATGCTGCACCTTTACCTGGTTTTACGTGCAAAAATTCAACAACTGACCAAAGACCGTTATCTAATTCAACAGTCAAGCCTGTTTTAAAATCGTTTACTGAAATCATATTTTTCCCCTTATTATAAGTGATTCTATCTCATTTTGAGTAAATAATATCATAAAAAAACAATTTTGCAAAATAAGGGTAAATGTTCGTTACAATTTAGACGCACCCTCACCCTAACCCTCTCCAAAAAGGAGAGGGAAGAAGAAACATGCCATTCCGAACTTGTTTCGTAATCTAAACCAGACCCTGAAACAAGTTCAGGGTGACAGATGGAGAAATATGACGGTCATTCCACTCCATTGAAATCTTAATAACTACTGTTTAGGGCCAATTTGCATTCCCAGTACGTTGCCGAGAATAAAGCCGATAGCGGCACCCCAGGCAAAATTTGACCAGTGAATTTTGGAAAAAGCTTTAGATGATACCGCATTGCGTAATACTTCTGACTTTTTACAATCAGCAAAGCTGTCTGCAAAACCCTGCTTTAGGTTTTTAATTATTGTGTCATCGGTTATAGAATGTTTCAAAGCAGCGATTTTTGAGTTTATAGCTCCAATATCTTCGCTTACCCCAAGTCTGCTCAAGAATAATTTTTGCTCGTGGTTTAAATTCTTTTTAGACAGAGAAATTGCGGATTCTTCTAGTGTTTCTATGTTTTCTTGGGCTTCGTTTTTTACAATGTTAAATGCAGTACGTACAAACCTGTCTTTTGTCACGGGCAGGTAATATGCGCTCATGCCGGCAAGCCCTAAAACGGCACCGGTTCCCATACTTTGAGCACGTTCTCTTGGTGTTATCGATATGTTTGATATTGACATATATAATACTCCTGTTTTTTTGTATAAAACACGTAAATTTTATTTTTTGCGTATTTTTGAAGAAAACTTTTAATAACCTTGAGGTAATAAGGAAAATATGTTATAATTAAAAAGAGGATAAAAGAGGACAAAGTTTATATGATGAAAAAGAGTATAGGATTTACCTTGGGTGAAATTCTGATTGCATTATCAGTAATCGGGGTTGTAGCATCACTGGTACTTCCAAATTTGATAAACGGGCATAAGGCAGGTACTGCAAAAGCTCAATTTGATACGGCTTATGCAATGGTAGCAAAAGCTATTGTTGAAATGGAGGTTGATAACGTTTCTGTAGAACCTGCCAGTTATACGGCTGCAGGCTCTTTTTATGATAAATTTAAGAAGTATCAGCGTGTAACTATTGACTGTGGTAAGTATGCAGCAACAAATGATAGTGTCTGTATTTCAACAACAAATACTACAACTCAGCAAGGAGCATATAAGCGTCTTGACGGCGGGGCTTTTTCAAGCGGGAAAGAATTGCATATGTTAGATGACGGGTGCTTTGTTGTGAATAACGGTATGCTTATGTGTATTGAAAATCCTGCTAATTATCTTTATGGGTTAATGGTAATGGTTGATATAAACGGTAAAAATAAAAATCCAAACAAACTAGGGTATGATCTTTTTGCATTTGAACTTATAAAGGGTGGTATATTATTGCCGTTAGGAGCTCCGGGGACAGGACAACAGCAGACAGCAAAAACTCTTTGGGGAAAAGATACAGCTGCGGTTGATTCTTATTGCAATAAGAATGCTGCAAAAACCTGGAATGGTATGACCTGTGCATATAAAGCTGCAACTGATGAAGAGTATTTTAAAAAGTTGTATCAAGGACATTAAGGCTCTTTGTTTATTGGACTAGAAATTTTTAATTATGGATAATTACATGTCGTAATATTTTAATTATTCATGATATTATTGTTCTATGTGCAAGCCGGATATAAAATATTATATTAAAGAGCTTTTAAAAATAGCTGCCCCGATTATTATGGGTAACCTTGGGTTTATCCTTATCGGTATTGGGGATGTTATTGTTGCGGGAAGACATTCTACAGATACTTTTGCTGCAATAAGTATTGCTAATGCTATCATTAATTGTATTCTTACTTTTGGAGTTGGCTTGATAGCAAGTATTTCGCCGCTGTTATCAAATTACCGCGGAGAGAAAAAAGCTATCAAAAAATATTTTTATCCGTCAATAAGATTTTCTATGATTTTGGCATTGATAACATGTGTTTTGATTATTGCTGCAATTCCTGTTATTCCGAAAATGGGGTTTGAAGAAAAATTGGTTCCAGATATTCAAAACTATATGTGGATTACTGCGTTTAGTACTTTCGGAGCTTATTTACATGCGTGCTTAAAAGAATTTTTGCAGGCTTTTGAAATCGTGATGTTTCCAAATATTGTGACAATTGCATGTGTATTTTTAAATGTGGCATTGAATGTAATTCTTGTATTTGGATATGGACCTATTCCTTCGTTGGGGGTTATAGGGCTTGCAATTGCCAGTTTTTTGGTTAGGTATGTTATGGGGTTTGCTCTATTAATTTACTGTTATATTAATATGAGATTTAATAATTATCATGAAAAAGGTTATTATAAAAATCTGTTAAGTATAGGAATGCCGATATCATTAGCGGTTTTAGTTGAATTTATTGCCTTTAACAGTATTGCAATATTTATGGGCAGGGTATCGGGGGTTTATGCCGCTGCGCAAAATCTTGTATGTTCATTAACAACTATTTCTTTTATGATTCCTTTTGCAATTTCAAATGCTATTGCTGTAAAGGTCGGGTTTTCAAACGGAGCAGGGAATGTGCAGGATTTGAAAAAGTATTCAATGGTTGGGGTTTTGATGTCTGTTGGATTTATGCTTTTCAGTGCAATTGTTTTCTCAACATTTCCGCGTGCGATTGTCGGCATTTTTACTGTTGATGATAATCTGTTTAAGATATCAATTCCAATTATGTATATTTTATCGATTTTTCAAGTATTTGACGGGCTGCAAATTGCTCTTGCCGGAATTTGCAAAGGTATAAAACAGACAAATATTGTTCTTTTGGCTAATTTTATTGCATATTGGTGTATTTCGGTACCGATTGGTTATACGTTGGCATTTAAGTATAATCTTCAATTAATAGGTTTTTGGATTGGGCTTGTTTTATCTGCGATAGTTTTATGCGCAATTATGCTTTTCAAACTCAAAAGGTATGAAGTATTGCATTACGAAAAACAAGAACCGTAGTTCTTGTCGTTGCGGGGTTGTACATTTATAAACCCAAATTATTATAAAACGAAGAAAAGAAGTGTGAACATGCAGCCTAGTGATGCAGCACTAAATAAGAACCAAGTATGCATAACAGGATGTTGGTATGCCCAGATTTCTTTTATTGTGCTTGTTGCATTGTTAATTGTCTGCATTGTAATTTCTCCGATAAAATGTTATTTTCTGTATATATTCTATTTTCCATATTTTTAAGAATACGACATCACCTGTTTGGTTGATTATTAATTTAGTTTACTTTATTATTGATTTATGCGAAATGTTGAATTATTAATGCCTGCGGGCAATTTGGAAAAGTTGAAGTACGCTGTTAGATATGGTGCAGATGCAGTTTATCTTGGCGTTGTGGATTTTAGTTTAAGAGCTATGCGCAAGGGTGAGATTATTACTCTTGAAAACCTGAAAAGTGCAGTTGATTTAGCGCATAAACTTGGCGCGAAAGCCTATTTGACGCTAAATATTTTTGCGTTCAATTCTGATATAAAACATCTTGAAGAGTGTATGGAAATATTAAAAGATGCAAATCCTGATGCTATTTTAGTCAGTGATTTTGGAATTTTACGTTTGCTGAAAAAATATATGCCGGATACAGAACTTCATATAAGTACACAAACGAATATTTTAAATTATGAATGCGTGAAATTTTGGCAGGATATGGGTGCAACGCGTGTTGTTCTTGCGCGAGAGTTATCAATTCCTGAGATTGCAGAAATAAAAAGACAAGTTCCTGATATGGAAATCGAATGTTTTATTCATGGTTCTCAGTGCGTATCTTTTTCCGGAAGATGTTTATTGAGTGATTACTTTACAAATGGTGAAAGAAAAGCCAATTCCGGGAACTGCTCACAGCCATGCCGCTGGAGCTACAAACTGGTTGAAGAAACTCGTCCGGGACAGTATTACGAAATTAATCAAGATGACCGAGGTTCACATATTTTGAGTCCGAAAGACTTGTGTCTTGTTAAGTACCTGAAAGATATGATAAATGCAGGAGTTGATTCTTTCAAAGTTGAAGGCAGAACAAAAAGTCTTTATTATGTTTCTGCTGTTGCAAAAACGTACAGAAATGCCATTGATGAAATCTTGAAAAATCCTGATGCTGATATGGATAAATATTTCTTAGAACTTAAAAAAGTTGGCAATAGAGGTTATACAACAGGCTTTGCGCTTGGGGATAATAATTCAGAAAGTTACAGCTATGACATTTCAAAAGGTTTGGCAGGTGCAGACTTTTTATTTGAGTTCCATGACAAGAAGAAACTTTGCGAGGTTGATTTTACCTCTCAAGATGAAGGGGACTTATATTTTGTGAAAATTAAAAATAAGGTTTTGTTAAATGATGAGGTTGAAATTATTACACCGTCTGAACAATTCACTACAAAAATTCTTGAAATCTGGGATGATAAGGGTAACAATTTAGATGTCGCAAATACAAATGCAGATGTATATCTAAAATTTGAACAAAATCCTTTGGATTATGAAATAGCTTTGGCAAGAACTATAGGAGTTAAAGAGCATGTTTCTTAAACCTGATTATAATTTGAAAAATATTTATGATATTGATCTGGAAGAATTAAAAAATAACGGAGTAAAAGCAATGCTTTTTGATTTGGACAGCACGCTGATGGCTTCAAAATCCGGTGTGTATTCAGAGGAAATGAATGCATGGTTAAAAAAAGTTCAAGATAACTTTTTTATGGCTGTTGTTTCTAATAATAATGAAGAATATATTGCAAAAGTTAAAGAAATTTCTAACTTCCCTGTACTGTTTGATGCCTGCAAACCAAAAACAGGTCCTGTAAAAGACTTTTTGAAGAAATATGAAGTTTGTGAAAAAGACTGTGTACTGGTTGGCGATCGTCCGTTGACTGATATTTTGTGCGGTAAAATCCTCGGTTGTAAGACTATTCTTGTAGATTCAATTACAGCGGATTCTGAGCCGAAAATTGTCAGGTTTGTAAGAAAATTGGAAAGAATAAGTATCCGTCGTTAACTTGAACTAAATCAAAAGATTGAACTTTTGTGGTAAATCTTTTTGTTACGGAATGTGAATTTGCTAAAACACACTATAATCGCGGTTTTGCCGGATTTGTTCTTTTAAAAAACATAAGTATTTATATTTTTGACTTAATTTTCAAATTATTATATTATTGTGTATGATAGTAAAGTTATTTTGGGAAATACATTAAGTAAATGATACCAAAAATTGAGAGCTTTAATATAATGTAATTGTTATATAACTAATTAGATGGGTGGAGATAAAGTGAACACAAATTACTATAGGAATGAGAGTTGGGTAGATAATACGTTTAGCAAACGCGGCAAGTGGGTATTATCCTTATTAGCTGTTGTGTTTTCTGTAGGTATAATCGCAGGCGGTTGTAGTTTTCTTCCAAATATGGGCGGCGGCGGTGATGCTGTCCCTCAAGAAACTGCGGTAGCTCCTGCCGAACCTATGGCAAATGTAAATCCTGCTCCAAATGCTGTAAATGTTCCGGCTGAAGGTAATGTTGATTTAGATGTAGATACGGATCAGGCAAGCAGCATGGTTTCTTATGATGTAACTTCTGTCGGCAGATCGGATCCATTCATGCCTTCAGGCGAAATCCAAGCGTTTGAAGAAGCAAAGAGGTCAGCTATAGAAGAGGCTAATCTTCATAATGCAAAAATTGCAGAAATAGCAAAGCTTAAAGATGTTGCAGTTCGTCAACCTGATGATATAAGCCCGTACAGTTTTAATCTTCCGGTTCCTCCGACTTCTTTAGCATCTTCTGAAGCTGCTGCTGCAAAGATTACAAGAACAAAGGTTGTTGGAATTATGTATAATAAAACCAGTCCGTCAGCAATTATAAATGTAGATGATAAGGATTATTTAGTGCGTCAAGGCGACAAGATTATGGGACAAGAATATAAAGTTATGGAAATTAATCCATCATGGATTACTGTCGGTCTTGGCTCTAATATATATTCAGCAAGTATAGGCGAATTGTTCTCAAGGGACGATTTTGATAAAACTCGTAATGATTTATACAACTTGAGAAGCAGATTTGGTGGTAGAAAAGGTTAATAATAAAATAATATAAGCAGGAGCAACTATGAAAAATAAGATTAGAGAAAAAATTATTGCAAGTGTAATGTTGTCAGCATTCATGGTAACTAATTCAATGACTGCAGCGTTTGCAATGAACGATTATTACGGGTACAATGCCGCTTCAGCACCGGCTATAAGAGCAGGACAAGACGTTAATTTAGATTTACGTTCTCCGCTTCAAATCCAAAACGGTGATTCTTTAGTGAATTTGAGTTTGCGTGACGCAGATGTTACTCAGGTTCTTAGAATGTTTGCTGATCAGGCAGGTATGAATATTATCTTTGCAAATGGTGTTGGCTCACCTTCTGAAGATTCTGAAGACGGTGCTGGTGCTACTGTTACTATGGATTTAGTTGATATTCCGTTAAGTCAAGCCTTTGATTTGGTTATTGAAACTCAAAAGTTGTTCTATGATATTCAGGGCAATACTTTAGTAATTTCTACAGCAGGCGAAAACCAAATGTCAATGGCAAAACGCTCAAGCATGACTATTATCCCTGTGAAATATGTTAATGCTGCAGCTCTTGCTCATTTTATGAACTCTAACGTATTTTCAAAAGGTAAATCTAATCCGGGCAGATCAATGAAAACGTCAATTGTTACTAACCCGGCAACAAACGAGTTGATTGTTTACGGAACGGAATATGACGTTGCTATTGTAAAAAATGTTGTTGAACAGTTTGATAAAAAACCTATTATGACAACTTTCAAAGTAAATCATACAACTCCTGCAGAAATGTCAGCTTCAATTTGTACATCATTATTCCCGTCAATGACAGCTGCTTCTGCTGAAGGTTCTTCTGGTGGTGCTGCCGGTGTTCCTACCGGATTTGCATCTGATGAAGGCGGCGGCGGAGAAGGC
>URYF01000062.1 GCA_900551965.1 uncultured bacterium | reverse complement strand
CCAAATAATTTAACTCCAATATTTCCTTTCTCCCATTCAAGTTTTTCAATATGTAATGAAGTAAAGATATCATCGTGAACGCATCTTTCTGATAACAAAATAGCATCCTCGAAGTTGTAACCTTCCCAAGGCATATAAGCAACTAAAATGTTTTTACCTAAAGAAAGTTCACCGCCGCAAGTTGAAGCACCGTCAGCGATTACATCACCTGCTTTAACCTTGTCGCCTTCATTTACGATAGGTTTTTGGTTAATACAAGTGTCCTGGTTACTTCTTACATATTTCATTAATGTATAAATATGAGGTTTGCCGTGAGTATCGCGGATAACAATTTCTTCACCGACAACTCTTTCAACTGTACCGTCAACATCAGCTACAATAACCATACCTGAGTCTTTAGCAACACGAGATTCAAGACCTGTACCAACTCTTGGTCTTTGAGTGATTAAAAGCGGTACTGCTTGACGCTGCATGTTAGAACCCATCAATGCACGGTTAGCATCATCGTGTTCAATGAACGGAATCATTGATGTTGCAACAGAGATAATCTGAATAGGGCAAACACCAACATAGTCAACTTTTGAAGCTTCAGTCATAATAAATTCAGAACGGTATCTTGCAGGAACCATGTTTTCTACAAACGTTCTGTCTTTCTTCAACTTAACGTCAGCCGGAGCACAACGATAGTTTTCGTCAGCATCAGCTGTCATATAAACAACTTCATCAGTTACAACGCCGTCTTTTACAACAAAGAACGGAGATTCAACAAAACCGTAATCGTTAACTTTAGCGTGAGTAGCCAATGAACCGATCAAACCTGCGTTAGGTCCTTCCGGTGTTTCAATCGGACAAATACGACCGTAGTGAGAAGGGTGGATATCACGTACCGCAAATCCAGCTCTTTCTCTTTGTAAACCGCCAGGTCCTAAAGCTGAAATACGACGTTTGTGAGTCAATTCAGCAAGAGGGTTAGTTTGATCCATGAACTGTGATAACTGAGAACTTCCGAAGAATTCTTTTAATGAAGCAACTAAAGGTTTAGTGTTCAATAAGTTCAACGGAGTTAATGTTTCAGAATCTTGAAGAGTCATTCTTTCTTTAACGATTCTTTCAATTCTTGATAAACCTACTCTGAATTGGTTTTGAAGAAGTTCACCAACTGAACGGATTCTTCTGTTACCCAAGTGGTCAATATCATCCAATTGACCTTCATCGTAAGTTAAGTTGATTAAATATTCGATTGTAGAAACAATATCTTCAACAGTTAATGTTCTTTGGTTATTCGGAATATTTAAGTTTAATTTTTTGTTTAATTTATAACGACCAACACGACCGATATCGTATTTCTTTTCATCAAAGAATCTTGATTCCAAGATTTGACGTCCGCCTTGCGGAGAAGCCGGATCACCAGGTCTTAATTTTTTGTACAATTCGATTAATGCTTCATCAGTTGTTTCTGTAGGATCTTTTTCCAAAGTTTTCTTCAAGAATTCAAAGTGAGTGAATTTTGATTCCATTTCAGAAACAGTGATACCCATAGCTTTCAATAAAGTTGTAGCTAAGATTTTTCTGTTTTTGTCGATTTTAACGTGAATAACATCGTTAGAATCTGTTTCGATTTTCAACCAAGCACCACGGTTAGGAATCATAGTTGCGTTATATAAACGTTTTCCTGTAGGTGATGGATCACACTTGAAGTAAACACCAGGAGAACGAACGATTTGAGATACGATAACACGTTCTGCACCGTTTACAATGAAAGTACCTTTGTCAGTCATTGTAGGAATATCGCCGATGTAAACTTCTTGTTCTTTAATTTCACCGCTGTCACGGTTAACAAGCCTGATCATAACGCGTAACTGTTTAGCATAAGTTGCGTCATGGATTCTCGCTTCTTCTACTGTATACTTTGCATTATCGAAAGTATAGTTCGGTAAGAAGTGTAATTCTAATCTGCCTGTATAGTCTTTAATAGGAGAGAATGAAAGTAATTCTTCTTTCAAACCTTCTTTTAAGAACCATTCAAACGATTTTTTTTGCACTTCAATAAGGTCCGGTAAATCATCCAAACGAGTATGAGGAATACCCATTGGTGTTACTCTTTTTGCATATTTTGTCTTAGACATCAATTCACCTCATTTAATAATGGTGTACGTACTATAAAAATTCTTTTTTCTAACTTAAGGCTGTAAACCCTCTACCTAAAATATTAAATTCTGTTGTCATACTAAAGCTTGCTCCAGCATCTATTTTTTTAGATTCCAAAACAAGTTCGGAATGACATGCCAAAATCTTTATTGATTTTGATAGATAAATGCAATTTTTAAGGTTCTGCTAAAGTTGGTGAAATTCGCTCATAATCAAACTTCCAAGATTTAGGCACACTTCGCCCAACTTTACTTTTGCATGTTACTCCATCATATTACATCAATTTTAGTAGTCAAGGTAATAAGGCATGTTTTTCGGGAAAATTTTTTATTTTTCTTAACAAAAGTTTACAGAGGTAAATATAAAAACCTGAAAGTTTGATTATAACTGAATTTACCCGTCAAGACCCCTTGTATAAAGTTTGTGAACATTGCATAATTAAAGGATTTTGAACAATATGTCCAAAATCCTTGTATGGTAAAACAAACAACATATTCCCTCTCCTAGGGAGAGGGCTAGGGTGAGGGTTCATCTATTATAATTTCTTTTAATTTACTAAATACTCCCTCTAAATTTTCATCAATATCATTATTCCAAAATCTAATTACTTTATACCCTTTTAACTCAAGATACCGTGTACGTTCATTATCACTTATAATATTTTTCTCAAAATTATGCTGACCACCATCAACTTCAATTATTATCTTTTCTTCCTTGCAGACGAAATCCGCAATATATTTTCCAATAGGATATTGCCTACGAAATTTTAATCCATAAAACTGATGATTTCTCAATATACTCCATAATTTTTGCTCTTGAGGAGTTTGATTTTTACGCAATTCTCTTGCTAAAATATTTCTTTTATCCATATGTTTATCATATCATAAAACCCTCACCCAAACCCTCTCCCCAGGAGAGGGTTTATATTTACATTTCATTACAAATATCCGCATAATTAAATTCTGGTATAATTATTTTATGTTTTATTTTGAAAAAATTGATGGGAAAAGAATTTTAAAATCTGATTTGATAAAAGGTGCAGAAGCATTTTTTACAACTCGCGATATTTGCATTTGTGACAAGGGGGTAAACAAAAACGAAAAAGCCATCAAAAATGACAAAAAAATAATTGCAAATTATTTAAAAATACCTGAAAAAAATCTCATTTCCCCGACTCAGACCCACAGCGCAAATATAGACACCGCAATAGCAACAAGACATGACTATCCTGACTGTGACGGGTTAATTTTAACCGAAAAAAATCTGGGAATTTTCTTAAATTTTGCAGACTGTACCCCTATAATTTTGTATGATGAAAAACAAAATATCGGTGCAGTTTCTCATGCCGGCTGGCGGGGAACAGCACAAAAAATTGCGCCAAAAACTGTTGAAAAAATGGTAAAATTATACAATTCAAAACCCGAAAATATAACTGCAGTAATCGGTCCTGCTATTGGGTTTTGCTGCTACAACGTAGGAGAAGAAGTTTTTGAAAAATTATCAAAAACAGTTCAAAATTTTGAAAGATTATCGGAAATCAGAGAAGGAAATATTTTTGTAGATTTAAAGAACATAAATAAACGTCAACTTAAAGAAATCGGAATAAAAGAGATTGATGTTTGCCCGTATTGTACAGTTCATAACAACGATTTATTTTTCTCATACAGAAACGAAAACGCAACAACAAAGCGCCACAGTGCAGTTTTAAAATTAGGATAATACAAATGCAGGAAATTTTAACAGGTAAAACATACAAACACTACAAAGGAAATATTTATAAAATAATCGCACTTGGAAAAAATTCCGAAAATCTTGAAGATATGATTGTATATCAAGAAGTTCCGCACGGAAAAATCTGGATACGTCCAAGAACAATGTGGAATGAAATAGTTGACAAAAATGGAACTTTAAGATTCACACTTATTAAATAAATTATTAAGAACAGTAAAATTTTGAAAAAAATAACAGCAAATATTTTCCTTTTAAGTCATTATATAGACAAGTTCAAATAAAAGGATCGTGTGTATGAAAAAAATTATATTAACAGTACTTCTAATAGCATTCACAGCAATGAGTGCGGAAGCTACAACATTTGTTCGTTATAATCCGGGCGGTTCTGTAGTATCCGTAAGACGCGGTTACCATAACCCAACAGCCAGTTTCGGATCAAATGCAAGATTCACCCCTGCAAACAGAAGAATCGTCAGAAGGCCGGCAAAACCTGCAAGACCATACCGCTGCCGTTATGAAGACTGCTATGGCAGAAGAGGTGCAAGAACAGTTGTAAACGGTTCCCGCCGTATAGAATCAGCCCCAATGTCAAGATTCAACAAAAACTATACTATTAGTACTCAAAAAAGTTATACCAGAAACGGCATAACATATTACGAATAGATTTATCATATAATTTATACTTAAAAAAGAGCTGTAATATTATACAGTTCTTTTTTTTATAAAAATATGAACAATTATGCAAAAAAATCGTTTATAATGTATAATGTATATAATAGCAAAAGGAGTTTAGTATGAAGAAAATTATATCAGGATTATTAGTTGTAATGTTTTGCAGCCTGAGTGCAAACGCTACAACATTTGTTAAATATAACAATGCAGGTTCCCCATCAACCTACAATGGTTTCGGTCAAAAAATAAATACAAATAACTTCGGTTCAAATGCAAAATTCACTCCACAAGCAAGAGCTGCTGAAAAAGCAAGACAACGTGCATTGAAACACGAAGATCAATATTATAACGGACTGGAAAAAGGTAACGCAATTAACATTAATATAATTAAACCATCAGATAACCAAGATACTGATTCCGATTGTGATACCCAAAAAGATAACACCTCAAAAACTAAGAAAAATACTAACAAATAAACATTAAAATTTGAACTCCGATAACATATATTATATAATGTACTTATGAAAAAAATATTATGTTACGGAGATTCAAATATATACGGCTTTGTCCCGAAAACCTGCGGCAGATATGCTAAAAACGAACGCTGGAGCGGGATTTTGTCTGAACTTTTGAAAGATAAATTTGAAATTATAGAAGAAGGAATGAACAACCGCACAGGATTTTTCAAAAACCCTGAAGGATTAAAACAAAGCGGTGGCAAATATTTATCCGTATATTTACAAAATCACAAAGATATTAATTTTTGTATAATTTCGCTTGGAACAAACGACGCGCAGTTTTTTTACAACCTCAATGAAGACTCTGCAAAAGCAGGACTACAAAATTTGATAAATTCGGTATATGAAGCAAACCCAAAAACACAGATTATAATTATTCCGCCTGTAAAAATCACTCCAAATATTTTAACAAGCGGATTTTCAATGATGTTCAACCAGGATTCTATTGAAAAAATAAAAAAAACTTTCCCTATATATAAACAAAAAGCTATAGAAAATAAATGCTTATATTTTGACTTTAATGAAATTGTTACACCTTCAGAAGCTGACGGATTACATTACACAATAGATTCCCACAAAATCATCGCAAAAAATCTGGCAGAATTTATATTAAATATTTAGTTGTCTATTATTACGTTGCCTTTTTACTGTCATTGCAAAGAAGCAACGCAACTGTCACAATCGCCATATTGTACACCATGTATGGGATTACTACGCTCATTTCATTCGCTCGTAATGACACGGTTTTGGTTTAGTTGCTCTATTTTGAGATTCTTCGCCTTGCTCAGAATGACGTTTCTAGTTTTTCACGGTATTTTGTCCGGCTTTATGCTGTTGATCATATCTGTATTTTGTCCAAAGTCTTGACACTCCGCTTAATAAAAATCCCATACCCAAAATACTAAATAAATATGGTACTCCTGTAATAATTGATTTTTGTTTTATCAATTTTTCAAGTTCTTTTTCAACTGTAGTATTATTCAATTTAGCAAGTTTTTCAGCAATTTTTGGCAGCTCTTTTCTTGCCGGCACCGCCCCGATAACCCCGTTTTCATTACGTTTTATAAGTTCCGGGAACTTTCCTTTATTTGCCAAAACCTTCTTAAATCCTGCATCTAAAATTGATGAACCAAAAATTGTATAAATTACAACAAGCGGAACCCTTGTCCAAACTTCATAAAAATCAAGTTTACCTCTGTCTTTTGCTGCAGATGAGTAGCCAAAAAGCCCAGTTATACAAGTTAAAGCAAGCTGCCCTTTGCTCAACGCAAGATTGCCGCTACTGCTTCTTACAAAATCCAATTTTAAATACTCTTTCAAGAAATTATCTGTTTTTTCGGATTTTAAACCAATTTTATGCAAAAGTTTTGAAATCTGTTCACCCGGTTCTAAAATAGCTTTAGATAATTTAACAGCAGCCTTAGATTTATGCCCGAACGCAGCAAGCGCAAGTCCTGATGTAATCCCAACTGCTGATAAAATTCCCGTTTTTAGTAAAACTTCTTTTGAATGCGTTTCAACCCTTTTTTGCTGCTCAAGATTTTCTGTTTTTTCTTTATTTAAATTTGCAACATTATTAAAGTCACTAACCTTGAAAACTTTTAATGTAAATAAATTTTTGGCAAACCCAAGCGCATATTCCATCGCGGGAACAACCGTACATGCCAGAACCAACCCGCCTTTTGAGGTTATAAGCCGATTTTTTAAATCATTATTAAGGGTTTTTGACTTTCTAATCTCATCAAGACTTTGGGGAATATTATCAGTTATAACATTTTTTAATTTTTTAGGCTGAATCGCTTTAAATAAGCCTTTTCTAAATGCATGTTCTCCAAAAAACGGAGCAGCAAAATAAAATATACCTGATTCTAAAAACTCTAAAAATGTAAATTCGCTAAAATCAATAAAACTTCTTGATAGCGCTGCTTTTGGAAACCAATTTGTCAACGTCCCTTGAATAAATCTTGTTGAAGATAAATTTTCTTGTGACTTTAAAAATTTATCAAGAAACTTTGTTCCTTTTGAATAATTAATTGCACCCGTAAATGTTTGTTGACTATGAGTAAATCCTTTTGTATTATATTTTCTGTCATTAAATCGTAAACTGTTATCTATACTTGGTATCATTTATCTATTTTCCTTTACTAAATCTTTTTTATCGAATCCCATTAAAAAAGCCGCCCTGCTCAGGCGGCTTACTTGTTTTGCTTATCTTTAATTAACACATTCGATTTGCATAACAATGACCACCTGAACTCAGGCTTTGCATCATCATCATTTGCATCATCATAGTGTTATTTTGCATCAAAATTTTCCTTTTTTAAAAATTATACTATTACAATAATAAATAATTGTCAATCTCACAATTTAGGAAATTATATATATATATTTCCACCAACATTATCGTCATTGCGAGAAAATCTATGATTTTCGAAGCAACCCAGTATCATTTTTGGATTGAATAAAATTTTCCGGACAGCTTCGCTGTCGCTCGCAGTAATGTGCATTTTTTCATTTAGTGGAATGTATATAAGTCCCACAATTTATAAAATAATTTGTAAGTTTTTTATACAGCAGCTTCAACCTTGGCAAATTGGGACTCATACAAATGTTTGTAAACCCCATTTTCTATCCCAATCAATTCATTATGATTACCAAGTTCAACCAGTTCTCCGTTTTTGATAACAGCAATTCTATCAGCATTTTGAATTGTTGTAAGCCTATGAGCAATAACAAATACTGTTCTATCTTTCATAAGGTTTTCTATTGCCTGCTGTACAATTTTTTCAGCTTCGTTATCCAACGCACTGGTTGCTTCATCAAGAATAAGAATAGGTGCATTCTTTAAGAACGCTCTGGCAATCCCGATTCTTTGCTTTTGACCGCCTGATAAAAGAACTCCGCGTTCTCCGATATATGTATCTAAACCTTTATCAAGACTTTTCACAAAGCCTTCTAAATAAGAATCCTTAATTGCAGCATTTAAATCCTCTTCTGTTGCGTTCAAATTCCCAATCATAATATTTTCTCTAATTGTTCCTGAGAATAAAAAGTTATCCTGGAACACAATTGAAATATTATCTCTTAAAGATTCAAGACTCAAATCACGAACATCAGCACCATCAATTAAAACATTTCCGGATTTGACATCATAAAATCTTGGAATTAAGTTAACCACAGTACTTTTACCACCGCCAGAATTACCGACAAGCGCAAAGGTTTCACCTTTTTTCACACTGAATGAAACATTTTTTAATACCGGTTTATTTTTCTTATATTCAAAATTTACATTCTTGAAAGTTATAGAATTATTCAGCCCTTCCAAAACTTTTGCATCTTTTTTATCTTTAATTTTCGGAACAGATTCCAATTGAGAAATAACACGCTCAAGCGCTAAGAGGGCATTTTGCATATTTTTTGCATTATTACCCAAAAGTTTAATCGGAGTATAAAGCATGATTAAAGCAGTAATAAACGATACAAAATTACCGCTTGTAATAGTTCCTTTAACAATCATATAACTGCCAAGCCCGATAACAGCCGCAATACCAACAGACACCATAATATGCATCATCGGAGAAAGCCAGCCTGTTTTCTGTGTAATTTTCATACTAAGCCCAAAAACATTATCCAAATCTTTGTCAAAATTTTTGTTCTGATAATCATAAAGATTATAGGCAGTTACAACCTTATTTCCCGCAAATGCCTCGTTATAAGCGGTGATAATACGTCCGCCTGCTGATTCGGATTTATCGGTTATTGATTTAATTAATGCTCTCATTTTAGTTAAAGGAACAACAGCACAAATCAGAACAACAATCGCAATAATAGCAAGCTGCCAAGAATTATATAAAAGAACCGCAATCAGCGATAATGATGAAAATACTCTTGAAATCCCGGTTTTAAGATTATTTAATAAACTTCCGCAAGCAGCATTAACATCGTTATTGAACCAACGCATAATATCACCGGAAGTTTTTGTATCAAAAAACGTTGCATCTTTGTGCATTAATTTATTGTACAGAGTCTTCTTAAAATCATTTGTAACCTTGCCGCCAACCCAGGCATTCATATATGTTGAAAGATAATTCAATAAACCTTGAGTCGAAGTAAATGCAACAATCAAAAGCGGAATATACCATGGGGATTCTACGGTTTTATCAACCATAACAATATCCATATAGGGTTTTAAAGATAGCGCAATAACCGCATCTAAAGACCCTATAGGTATCGCAAGCCCCAGTGCCAATATTGTTCTGAACCA
>URYF01000061.1 GCA_900551965.1 uncultured bacterium | reverse complement strand
TTTGGCAGGCTTCTTGAGTATTTTCACGGCTGCCGAATGAGGTTAAGCGGAAATATCCTTCTCCGTTTTTGCCAAATCCTGAACCCGGGGTTCCTACTATCTGTGCATTTTCCAGTAAGTAGTCAAAAAATTCCCAAGAAGTCATATTGTTAGGACATTTTAGCCAGATGTACGGTGAATGTGTTCCGCCAATATGCCAGATGTTATGTTGTTTAAGTGTTTCAGAGATGATTTTTGCATTTTCTTTGTAGTAATTCAAATTTTCTTGAATTTCTTTTTGTCCGTTTTGTGTAAATACTGCTTCGGCACCTTTTTGAATGATATATGGAACACCGTTAAATTTTGTAGTTTGACGTCTTAACCACATTTTGTGCAGCAAGCCGTTTTCCAACGCTTTTGGTACAACTGTCCAGCCGCATCTTGTACCTGTGAATCCTGCCATTTTTGAAAGTGAACAAAATTCAATAGCACATGTTTTTGCACCTTCGATTTCAAAAATACTTCTTGGAAGATTTTCATCTGTTATAAAGCATTCGTACGCTGAATCAAATAAAATGACTGCATTATTTTTATTTGCGTAATCAACCCATTTTTTTAATTGTTCTTTGTTGTAAACTGCACCTGTCGGGTTGTTTGGTGAACATATATAAATGATGTCGGCTTTTATTGATTCATCAGGCAGCGGTAAGAAATTGTTGTCTGCATTTGCATCAATATAAACAATTTTGCGCCCTGCCATTGTGTTTGTATCGACATAAACAGGATAAACAGGATCCGGTACAAGTACTGTATTGTCTACTGCGAATAAATCTAAAATGTTGCCTAAGTCTGATTTTGCACCATCAGATATAAAAATTTCATCAACTTCAAGGTCAATGTTGTGAGATTTATAATATGTTTGGATTTTTGATTTTAAAAATTCATAGCCTTGTTCCGGTCCGTATCCTCTAAAGGTTTCTTTTACGCCCATCTCATCAGATGCGCTTTTGAGTGCATCAACTACAATTTTGCATAACGGAAGTGTTACATCACCAATTCCGAGTCTGATAATTTTTTTATCAGGATTGTTTGATGAAAATTCGTTGACTTTTTTTGCAATTGTAGAAAATAGATAACTGTCTGCAATGTTTTGGTAATTTGTGTTTACATTCATATCAATACTCCCTATTTGTTATCATATAATTTGATTATAGCATAAACCTCTGATAAATATTTATCAGAGGTTAAAATGTTTTATTGAGAGTATAAAGCTAAGCTGCTAATGTATCGGATTTTAATAAATTTTTTATAAATTCTATAAATGAATTTGAATCGACATTGTTTTGATTAGGAGTTAAGCCGTTTTCTGCATAAAATTTATCAGAGTGTTCTTTTGAAACGGGGGCAACATTTAATGCCATTGCCATAGCTTCAAAATCTCCGCGAGGTATTCTTTCTGCTTTTGTAGAATCCCATGGATTTACAACTTCAACGTATTCATCGGTAATTTTAGTTACGGTTAAAGCATGTCCGCCGCCGGCTTTAGTAGACCCGTCAGGTCCGTCTATAGCAACAAAAACTCCTACGGTTATGGAGAAATTGTCTTCTTTACCTTTATATTTATCAAGCATTTTTTGCAAATCGGAATCTTTGTTGTAAACATTATTTACTTCCACAATGCCGCTTGCACGTTTGCTAAGACGAATTTCTTTTTGCAGTTTTTTGTCTCCAACGTAACCATACTCGCCGGGTGTATATAACTTGGCATGTTTTCGTTTTTGTTTTTTAGCCTGGTATATATCCGATTTTTGTCCTGTTAAAATAAATACGGCATCATACATTTGACCGTTTGATAAGGTGTCATATTCTGACATTGGGCCTATTTGTCCTGCAATATATTGCGAACTTTTTTGTCCTAAAGCTTTATTTGTTTCGGCAACTTCCGCTCTAAAAGCTTCCATTGCTAATTCCAGTGCAATAATTTCAAAATCTCCATAGGCATATGATTTGCCGGACATTTGTTTTGCTTTTTCAATTGCTTCCGGTGTAATTGTGTATTGACCTGTGATTGAGTATTTGTCTTCGTAACCTGTTTTTATATAATGATTTTTGGCAGCTACGGCCCCGGGTAGTGTTATTGTATATGAGCCGTTAGAATTTTTCTTGATATTCTTCTGTAATATATTCTGCCCGTCTTCTGTGTTGGCGATTGAATCTATAGCGGCAAGCAAGTAACAGTCTCCCCGCATTCCCTGTTTGAAATTATCAATTTGCCCGTTTGCATTTGTGATGTTATCTTTGTATTCTTGAATTTTATCAGGTGAACATGAATTTTGTTTTGGTGCGGATGTTCCGTTGTTTATAGGGTCTGTAACATTTTCAACTCCGATAGTTCGGATTCCGTTTCTTTCTTCTCCTAATTCGTATGGCTTTATAAATTCCGATTTGGGAGGTTTTAGACGTTTTTGTATTTCAATAATATATCTGATGTATTGTTCTTTGCTCATAATTGCAATTCTGCCGTCAGGTCTTTTGATAAGAATGAAATTGTTTATTAATTGCTTTTGCGCTGATGGTGTTTTTTGAAATTGATGCAGCTGTGCTGTTTCAAAATCAACGTGGTTCAGTCTTTCCATAATAATAAAATCTCCTATTTATTTTCCCCGTACAGTAATAAAGTTTATTTTTTTAGAATAATTGTTTAAATATTTAAGAATGTTAAGTTATATTTACTAAAGTTAATATTTTGACAAAAAATATTTTATTTCCGACTTAATTTTGGTATAGTCATGAAAAGACTATGAATGTAGTATAATAAAATTTAAAAAGGTTAGTAATGGCAGAATATATACTTCAACAAACAAAAGAAGAAACATCATTAAAAGCCCGAAAAATGTATGTTTCAACCCCGTATAACAGGGTTCAGGCTGTAGAAGAGAGATTAAAAAAGATTTTTGATGATGAATTAAAATCTGAAGGGTCAATACTTATTAGTTATAAACCTGCTATTATTTCAAAATTGGCAAAGTATTTATCAGGGCATATAAGCCGTTCTGCATCAATCGGGATTGCAGGGGAGACTGCAAGCGGCAAATCAACTATTACTCTTGATATTATTGAAACTATAAAATCTTTTGCAACTGAATTTGAAATAGAAGATGCTATTACAAGAGTTAATACAGATGATTATTATTATGATCGTTCAGAAATGGTAAAAGCTGCCGGCAGTTTTGCTGAATTTGCAAAAAACTATGACCTTGATGTGCCGCAAGCTCTTGAATTAGAACTTATGAGCAAGCATATTAAAGAATTGTTGACCGGAAAATCTGTTTTCCTTCCTAAATATGACATGTCTGGTACTGCAAAAAGATTTGATAATTATACATTAGCTAATCCTTCCAAAATTATTATTTCGGAGGGATTATTTGCGCTTACAGAAAAAATAAAAGATGCGTTTGATTTCAAAATATATGTAGATGTAAGAAGTCATGTCCAAAAAGAGCGCTTTTATGTTCGTGCTGCAGAAAGGGATTTGGGAAATTCTGCTGATGGTATTTACCAAAACGCTTCTCAAAAAGCTGAAATCTATATCAGACCTTGTAAAAATGATGCTGATATTGTGCTTTCAGGCGAAGCGGTGCGTGCCAGATACAAAGCTTTCTTAAATAAATTGATTTGTATTGTTCAACAGGAAAATTTTAGAAACCGAATTATTGTTTAATTTTAACAAAATGTTAATTTCTTGAATATTTCTAAATCCTGATTAGAATATTAATTGGATACGTGTATTCAAACAATAATCTAGGGATTGAATGAGAAGAGAAATAAAGAAATTTTTGTCTGTTGCAGCTTGTATTGCTATTGTTGGTAATACGGGTAACTTGGCATTTTCTGAAATAATTTCTATAGATACATCTGCGACTGCTAATGGTGCTACCGGTTCTCTTGTTATTTCAACAGATACTTATACCTGGCAAAACGGTATAGCAGATTCTGTTACGGCAAGTCTTGTAAATGGCGGGGTTTTAAATGTTTCCGGTTATACAAATTCTGTTACAAATGGTATTATTACTGCAACCGGGGGAAGTCTTAATCTTACAGGCGGTGTTTTAACTGTCGCTGATGGAAGTTCAATTGCCAGTGCTGTAACTGCAAATATTTCTACCGGTTCTGAACTTTCGTTAAACGCAGGTGAAATAAATTTTGACAATGGCGACACCTGGGCTGGGAAAGTTGATGTTACAGGCGGTATATTTAATGTTAATAATACCCAAAAAACAGGGACTCTGACTCAGTCCGGGGGAACGATTAATATTTCAGGAAGCAAGTTTGACCTTAATGATACAAATGATTTAGTGGATGGCGGAATATTAAATGTTGGCGATGGCTCGGTTTCTTCAAAACTAAATGTTTCAAAAGGGACTATAGCAACGGATTCGACAGTTAATATTAATTCAAAAGGAACAATAAATGTATCCGGTGGTGATGTCACAATAGATTCTGATGATGTTTGGAGCGGAACAATTAACGTTTCAGGCGGAAGCTTGGCACTTGTTGGTATTAATAAAGATAGTAGTGCTGTATTAACTCAAACTGCAGGTAATACCACAATTACCGGTAATAATTTTGATTTAAATAATGCTAATGATTATTTTGACGGCGGCAATTTAATCATTGGCAACGGTGTAACTTCATCTAATATGAATGTTTCACAAGGTGCAATCTCTAAAGATACCAATGTAAATATTACAACTAACTCTTCGCTGAATATCAATGGTGGTAATGTTTCATTGGGCTCCGGTACTAAGTGGGGCGGAGATGTTAGTATTTCTGACGGGAAATTGACCTTAGATAATACTAAGAAAAATTTTGACGGAACATTTACTCAAACCGGTGGTACGACTATTGTTACCGGCTCAGGGTTTGATCTTGATAATTCATCGGATATTATTTCAGGTGGAACACTGCATGTCGGAGATAAAGTCAGCCAGTCTGATATGAGCGTAAGTCAAGGGTATATTGATACAAATGCTGTTGTAAATATTAACCGTAACGGTACATTAAATGTTTCAGGCGGAGATGTTGTATTAGACAGCACAGATTCCTGGCAGGGTAATGTTAATCTTACGGATGGCAGTCTTGCTCTTGTCGGGATAAATAAAAATACTGAAGGTAAGTTTACTCAAACCGGCGGTACTTCAACTGTGTCAGGCGGTACCTTTAACTTGAATAATAAAGAAGACAAAGTCTCAGGCGGAACTTTAAATATTACTAATTCGGGTACCTTAAACGTTTCACAGGGAACTGTTGAAAAAGGTGCTGATGTTTTGCTTGACAGCGGTTCTAAAATAGATATATCCGGCGGAAGTGTAACGATTGATAACGGGGATACCTGGAATGGTGATATAAGTGTATCAGGCGGCGATTTTACAATTGATAACTTTAGCAATAAAAACGGAATCCTTACACAAACCAATGGTTCTACAACTGTTATCGGTTCAGGTTTTGACTTGAACAATTCATCTGACAGATTTTCAGGCGGAAAATTAAATGTCGGTGACGGTACAACAAAAACCGATATGAAAATATCTCAAGGGACTATAGACTATAATACTAACGTAAATATTATGTCTAACAGTGAACTTAATGTTACAGGCGGTACTGTTAATCTTTCAAATGCTTTTAAAGATGCTAATGGTGTATTTTCTCAAAGTGATGGTACCACAACAATTACCGGTAATAATTTCGAACTGAATAATTCAAATGATAATATTGCCGGCGGTACTTTTAATATCGGTAATGGTTCAACCGTGACTTCATTAAATGTATCAAAAGGAACAATTAGTGAAGAAGCTGTTACTAACGTTAATTCAAATGCTACATTAAATATAAACGGCGGCAGTGTTAGCTTAGACAGTAATGACAGCTGGAAGGGTAAAGTTAATGTTTCAAGCGGAAGTCTTGCGCTTGTTGGTATAAGTAAAAATAAAGATGCGGTATTAACTCAAACCGGCGGCGAAACAACAATCAGCGGAGAAGGTTTTGATTTAAACAATTCTTTTGATGATATCTCCGGTGGTATTTTAAATATCGGAGCGGATTCTACCCTTACTGTTTCTAAAGGAAAAATTGATAAAGGTGCGCAGACAATTATTTCAGAAGGCAGCAATTTAGATATTACAGGCGGGAAGGTTTCACTGAATGCAGATGATGATTGGAGCGGTAATGTAAATCTGTCAAATGGGAATTTAAATCTGGATGGAATAAATAAAAATCCTTCAGGAATTCTGACACAAACTGGCGGAACTACAACTGTTACAAATACGGGCAATACTCTTAATAACGAAAGTGATACTATTTCGGGCGGAAGTCTTGTAATAGGGACAAAAGATGAATCCGGTGAATTAAATGTTGAAAACGGAACAATAGATTCAAAAGCTGCTGTAACAATAAGTGATTCGGGTGCTTTAAATATTAAAGGCGGTAATGTTACAATTGACGGTTCAAATGACAAATGGAACGGTGCTGTTAATGTTTCCGGCGGTACTTTGAATCTTAACAATAAAGTGAATAAAGTAACAACCTCAACTTCAACATTCAATCAAACAGACGGTACACTGAATATTGATGATTCAAAATTAGTCTTGAATACTCCTGAAAGTGTGATTTCGGGTGGGGTTGTAAATATTTCTCAAACAGGTGAGCTTGATATCAATAATTCTTCTGAAAATTCTTCAGGATTAAATTCTACAGGTGGAAAATTTTCAATCCGTAAGGGCAGCAAATATACAACTACTGCTGGCAGTGTAGATGAATCTTCAAAAGTTGTGATTGAGTCTGATGCAACTTTAGAGGTTAATGGTGAGGGGGCAAGCGTCACCCTTGACGGTAAGAATGACAAATTTACGGGACACGGGCAACTTACTGACGGGACCTTGAATTTAACAAGCGGTCTTTCTAAAACTACAACCGAAACAGGGACTTACAATCAAACAGGCGGGACTTTAAATATTTCAGGCTCCTCTAAATTAACCATGAATGATGCAAATAGTGTGATTTCAGGCGGCGAAGTTAATGTTACAGATGGTTCTGCGCTTAATGTTGATAACGGGCTTGGACATTCTTCAAAAATAAATGTTTCAGGCAGCAAATTCGGAATAAAAAATAAAAGCTCATATACTACAACCGGCGGAACTATTGATTCTGATGCGGAAGTTACAATTGAATCCGCCTCAAAATTGAGAATTGACGGTGATGATGCTAATGTTACCTTTAATAAAAAAGATAAAGCTAATGGACATATTGAATTAAACAAAGGTAATTTATACATTTCAGATGATTTGACAAAAGTAACTGATTCTGAAGGAAATTATATTCAAACAGGCGGGAATCTTACAATGTCGAAATCTTCATTGTCATTGAATGATTCGGCAAGTAATATTTCAGGCGGAAATGTTAATTTAACAAATAATTCTACATTAACAGTAACTCAAAACAGCGGTGCGGCTATCACCGGCGGAAATGTTGTAATTGATGATACATCTGTCTTGAATTATCTTGCATCGAAAGGGCTTGTTCAATATGCTGACGGTGAGCTGATAAATATTGATACTTCCGGTTTAATCAATATGGCAAATAATGTCAGAACAAATAATGTGATTAATAATTTGACGATTAATAATGGAGAATCAGGTGGCGGAGTTGCCAATTTTGCTATAGATATTCATGCAAGAAGCAGCGGAGAATCATCTACGGATACAATTAGTGCTAATTCAATCAGATTAGCGGCAAAGGATTCTTCAGGAACAATACATATTTCTGATTATAACCTCGGAGGAGATTTATTCGGGTATGATGCACCGATTGAAAAGCATATCAGGCTTGGCAAAATTTTCAAAACGGATGATTTAGACAAAGAAATAACTTTCACTGCAACTGATAAAGAAATATTCACTCCTGTCGGTTATTATAGATTAAATCCGTCTGCTGCCAATGATGGAAGTTACAGCTTTGATCTGTCAAGGTTTAATCCGCAGGTATTCCGCGGCCAGGTTGCAACTGCTGCTTCATATATGAACCAGTTAGTTGTTAATGATACATTGTTTAATCGTGCACAAATCAGACGTTACGGTTCAAGTTACGGTGAATTGTTCAAGAACAAAACTGCTTTATTGGAAATGCAGACAAGTTATGAAAGAACTCTCAAAGAGGGACAAATTTGGACAGAAATGTATGGAAACTTTGAGACGCTTAAATTAAATAACAGCCTTAGCAAGGTTCGTAATAATTCATACGGATTTATTGTCGGCGGTGATTTTGGATTGAAAGAATTACGCAACGGCTGGAGCTGGATGCCTTCCGCATATATTGCTTATAATGGCGGTCACCAGACATTTAATAAAGTTGGAATTTATGAAAATGGTGCTCAGATTGGTTTTATGAGCAGTTTCATGAAAGATAGGTTTATAGAAACCGCACTTGCTTATGTTGGGGCTTACGGTACAAGTATGGATGTTGCCGGAAATTCAGAAGATGCGTTTAACTACTTCTTAGGTTTTGCAAGCAAATCTGCGTATGATTGGAATTTAGGTTCGCATTTCAAAATTCAGCCTAGTTTGACTTTGGCATATAATATGTTTGGCCAGCAGAATTGGCACAGTGATTATGGGCAAATGGGTATGTCATCAGGTTTCTTGAACGGATTTAATGTAGCTCCGGGTGTAAACTTTATTTTGCAGCATGAAAGCTGGAGTGCGTATGCAACAATCGCGTATGCTTGGAATTTCTTTGGAGGAATGGATGGCATAGCCGGAAATATTGACCTGCCTGATGTGAAAATGCAGAACGGATATTTGCAATATGGGTTTGGTATGACAAAATCCTTCTCTGACAGATTTAATATGTATGCTCAAGCAACAGTAAGAAATATCGGCAGAACCGGTATTATCTGTCAAGGTGGTATGAACTGGAGATTGTAGTTTAATTATTTATTTTCTAAAACTGCCGACTTTTCTGCCGTATTGATCGTATTGGGTTGTTGTATTTCCGTAAGTTTGGAAGGAACCAGTTTTTCTACCGTATTGGTCATATTGGGTTGCTGTATTTCCGTAAGTTTGGAAGGAACCGGTTTTTCTGCCGTATTGGTCATATTGGTTTGTTGTATTTCCATAAGTTTGGAATGATCCTGTTTTTCTACCGTATTGATCGTATTGGTTTGTTGAGTTTCCGTAAGTTTGGAATGAGCCTGTTTTTTGTCCGTATTGATCGTATGAAGTTGTGTTGTATGCGCTTGCAACTCCTGCAAATACTACTAATGATAACAAAATTGATAGAAATTTTTTCACACTAAACTCCTTTTATTTCTTACTCATCAATTATATAACGAAAATTATTGAAGCATAGTTCATTTGGGTAGTTGTTTGAAGTTTGGTATTTATATACCAAATTCCACTAAATGAAAAAATGCACGTCACAACAAGCGACAGCGAAGGAGTCCGAAATTTTATTCAATTCCAAAATGATACTGGATTGCTTCGAAAATCATAGATTTTC
>URYF01000060.1 GCA_900551965.1 uncultured bacterium | reverse complement strand
CAAACAAAGACAGGGTTAATTTTCGCAGAGTAAAAAATAAGTAAGTACAAGAAATATAAAGGAAAGAAAACATGGCAAGATTAGTTGGGGTAGATTTACCTCGTAACAAAAGACTAGAAATCGCTTTGACCTATATCTACGGTATAGGACCTGCAAGAAGCAAAAAGATTCTTGAAGTAACAGGTATTTCACCTGATTTAAGAACAGATGACTTAACAGATGATGATATTAAACAATTACGTAATGCATTGTCTGAATACAATATTGAAGGTGACTTAAGACGTGAAGTAACAATGAACATTAAACGTCTTCAAGAAATTAACTCATACAGAGGTATGAGGCACAAAAGAGGTCTTCCTTGCAGAGGTCAGAGAACAAAAACAAACGCAAGAACTCAACGCGGAAAGAAAACAGGACCGGTTTCTAAAAAGAAATAATGGATTTTGACTAGGGTGCCGAGTGAGCGTAAGCGAGCCCAGCCCTTTTCAGTGAGAAATATTGCGAACTGGTAAGAATCCAAGACAAGGATAATATTTTAAATATAAGTAACTAAAATAAAGGATAAAGAAATGGCAAGACCACAAAAAACTAAGAAAAAAGAAAAGAAAAATGTATTGCAAGGGGTTGTACATATTCAGTCAACTTTCAACAATACAATTGTAACTTCTACCGATACTCAAGGTAATGCTATTGCTTGGGCAACAGCAGGTGCTTCCGGTTTTAAAGGTGCAAGAAAAGGAACTCCGTTTGCAGCTCAATCAGCAGCAGAATTGGTAGCTAAAAAATCAATCGACCAAGGTATGAAAAAAGTTGAAGTTCATATCAAAGGACCTGGTTCAGGCAGAGAAACTGCAATCAGAGCAATCCAGGCTGCAGGTTTAGAAATTACTCTTATTAAAGATGTAACTCCTATTCCTCACAACGGATGTCGCCCGCCTAAGAAAAGACGTGTATAACGGATTTTGACAAGGAGTGCTGCGTGAGCGAAAGTTATCACGGCATATCCGGGGAGAAACCTGATGAAGTGAAGTAATTTGGAATAAGTTACGAAGCAGAATTTAAGGTAGCGCCCCTCAATAATCCAAGATAGGCGGATTAATAATAAAAACAGTACAAATCGCGGGGGCTTGCGAATTAGTCCAAACGCAAACCATAGATGCCCCGCACAACATAAAGGAGAAATTAGAAAAATGTCAAGATATACAGGACCAACCAATAAATTATTTAGAAATAAAAAAGTTAAAGATTTGTCAAACAGAAAATTAACATCTTCTATGAGACAAACAGCATCAGGTCAACACGGTGCAGTAAGAAAAAAACTTTCTGAATATGCACTTCACCTTGCTGAAAAACAAAAAATCAGATTCACATACCTTGTAAGTGAAAAACAATTCGTAAGATATTATAACGAAGCTGCAAGAAGAAGCGGTGTTACAGGTACAATCTTGTTACAATTGTTAGAATCAAGATTAGATAACATCTTATTCAGAGCAGGTTTTGGTATCACTCGTAAACAAACAAGACAAATCGTTAACCACGGTCATGTTCTTGTTAACGGTAGAAAAGTAGACATTCCTTCATACTTAGTTAAAGCGGGTGATGTTGTAACAGTTAAATCAAAAAGTGCAAAATACTTAAACGATGTAATGGGATTGATCGATATGGCTTGTGCTCCGGCTTGGATGACAATCGATAAAGAAGCATTGAAAATTACATTTGACAGAATTCCTGAAAGAGAAGAATTAGATCCGGAAATCAAGGAACAACTTGTAATCGAATATTATTCTAAGTAGGAATTGTGAGTGTTAAGCATTAGCTTATATAACTAGCAATTAAGTAGATTATAACTAGGAGAATAAAAGAATGGAATTAAAAATTAAATGTGTTAATACAGCAACAAGTTCTGACGGTTCACAATACGGAAAATTCGTTATTGAGCCATTAGAAAGAGGATTCGGTACAACAATCGGTAATTCTTTAAGACGAGTATTATTATCAAGCCTTGAAGGTACAGCTGTAACAAGTGCCAGAATCGAAGGTATTACTCACGAGTACACAGCAATTCCGGGTGTATTAGAAGATGTTATTGACGTTATGCTAAACCTTAAAGGCTTGGTTGTTAAAACAGAATCTAAAGAATCTCAACACCTAAGAATTGACGTGGATAAACCTGGTCCTGTATTAGCAAGTGATATTCAATTACCTGCAGGTGTTAAAGTTGTTAACCCTGATTGGTTAATTTGTACAGTAGCAGACGGCGGTTCATTCCACGCTGATGTTATTGTTGATTCAGGTAAAGGATATGTTCCAAATGATGTTCCAAGAGATGCAAAAGATGCTACAATCGATGTTTTACCTATCGATGCAACATTTATGCCAATCAAAAGAGTAAGCTACAATGTAGAAAGTGCTCGTGTTGGTGATGCATTAGACTTTGACAAATTAACTTTAGAAATCTGGTCAAACGGATCTATTGATGTTCAAAATGCTTTAAGCCAAGCTTCAAACTTGCTTATTGAACATTTTATGCAAATCGCATCAATTACAGGTCAGCCTGTAACAGCTCCGGTTGCTCAAATTGAAGAAGCTATAGATGAAGTTGAAGAAGCTCCGACAATGACTATTGAAGAATTGGAATTGTCAGTAAGAGCATACAATTGCTTAAAAAGAGCAAGCATCAATTCAATGCCTGAATTGTTGAAAAAATCAGAACATGATTTATTAAATATAAAGAATTTCGGTAAAAAATCATCAGATGAAGTTATCGAAAGATTACACCACTTCGGTTTAGACTTAGCTCCAAGCCCTGTGGAAGAAGATATGATCGGTTAATTCCGCTCAAACTGGGAAATACAATTAATTAAGTAAAGGATACAGAAAAATGAGACATATGTGTAAAAAACATACGCTTGGGAAAGCACAAGACCAAAGAAAGGCTTTGTTGCGTTCTTTAGCTACTGAACTTTTTGTACACGGTGAAATCACAACTACTATGGCTCGTGCGAAAGCATTAAAACCATACGCAGAAAAGATTATCACACTTGCAAAAAAAGGCGATCTTCACTCAATTCGCCAAGCTGCAAGATATATTTACAACAAAGAAACAGGTAAATATATGGATCTTGCTACAGGTGAAGTTTTCGAAGCTCCGCAAAAAGATAAAAAATTAGCTTCACAAACAGTTCTAAGAAAATTGTTTGTAATTATCGGAAAACAATATTCTGAGAAAAAAGGCGGATACACAAGAATTTACCACTTGCCGCCAAGACGTGGTGACGCATCTGAAATGGCACTTATTCAATTGGTGTAATAGCTGATGCGGTATGCATTTCAGGTTCAGTATATCGGTAAGAATTATTCCGGCAGCCAGATTCAGTTAGAACACGGTCACCAGATTGAAGCTCCGACTATACAGGGCGAACTTGAAAAAGCACTTTGTACTTTGATAAAATCCCGAGTGGATGAAAATAATACCCGGCGGATAAAAGCAATATTTTCCGGAAGAACAGATAAAGGTGTTAACTCACTGGGTCAGGTAGTTCATTTTGATACAGACGAAACGATTGTTGCTTCAAAGTTTCTCTACCAGATAAATGAAATTCTGCCTGATGACATATCTGTTTCGGATTTGAAAATCGTTGATGACAGGTTTCATGCTCAAAAGTCAGCAAAAAAACGTTATTACAGGTTTGAATTTATAAGCAGACGTTGTAAAAATGCTTTTGACGGAGATTTGATGAGGGTGAAATACCCGATAGATATTGAAAGAATGCAAAATTCTCTAAATTATCTATTAGGAGAACATGATTTTTCAAGTTTTAAAAGTTCCGGAACGCTTAACCCAAGCAAAGTTTGCAATATCTATGAAGCGAAAGTTTCAAAAGCCGGTGACAAGGTGACTATTGATATTATAGGAAACAGGTTTTTGTATAATATGGTAAGAACTATTGTCGGAACCCTTTTAGAAATAGAAGGGCACAATCTGGAACCGGAGCATATGAAAAATGTTCTAGAAGCCAGAAACCGTCAAAAGGCGGGAATGACTGTTAGTCCGTATGGATTAACGCTAATGAAAGTAATGTACTAAAATATAAATGGAGAAATGCAATGAAAACATTTTCAGCAAAGCCTCTTGAAGTTGAAAGAAAATGGTATGTAATCGATGCAGACGGCGAAACATTAGGTCGTTTAGCAGTTCGTGTTGCAAACATTTTGAGAGGAAAACACAAACCTGAATACACTCCACACGTTGATACCGGCGATTTCGTTATTGTAATCAATGCTGCAAAAGTGAAAGTTACAGGTAAGAAAGAAACTGATAAAATTTATTTACATCACACCGGATATCCGGGTGGTTTGAAATCAGCAAGTTTCAAAGAATTAATGGAAAAAGATCCAAGAATTGTTATTGAACATGCTGTTCGCGGAATGTTACAACACAACACTTTGGGTGCAGAACAATTTAATAAATTGAAAGTATATGCCGGAGCTGAGCATCCGCATGCTGCACAAAAACCTATCGTTTTAGAAAAGGAGGCTAAATAATGGCAGATACTGAAATTAAAGCTACAGGCCGTAGAAAAACCTCTATTGCAGTTGTTAAATTAGTAAAAGGCAGCGGCAGAATTTTTGTTAACGGTAAAAAATTAACAGATTATATCGGTAACAGACCAGCTATCGAAATGTTGGTTTACAGACCTCTTGTTTTAACTGAAACTCAAGACAGATTTGATGTTAGAGTTAAAGCTGTAGGCGGCGGCGTTGTTTCTCAATGCGGAGCTATCAGACACGGTATTTCAAGAGCGCTTGTTAAATCAAACGTTGAATTCAAAAATGTTCTTAAACTTGAAGGTTTACTAACAAGAGACCCACGTGTTAAAGAACGTAAAAAATATGGTAGAAAGAAAGCTCGTAAGAGATTCCAATTCTCAAAACGTTAATCTTTACACCAAACGAAGCGGACAAAAGAACCGGCAGAAATGCCGGTTCTTTTTTTATATATTTTAATTAACTTTAAATCTGAAGTTTTTTAGACTTTAGATTTATGAATGAGTTTTAATAATCCTCTTTCATTCAGTCCATCAAGTATTCTAAAGTTTAGCAGATTTCTGTAGTCAAACATTGCAGGTGTGAATGATGATATACTTCTGTCCCCGCTGCTTTTTAGATCTTTTACCATTTGTTTTGCTTTTTTTAGATCTTTTATTAAACCTGTTTTTACTCTGTCAGGTTGGTAAACTGTCCAAGCTTCGTGTGGATAATAAGTTGATCTGCATTCGTTTGTGTTCTGGTTGATAAGCATTTCTTTGAACATGGTATAATCCATATCATAAAATTCTTGTTTTATATTGTAAGTCCAGAGACCTGTTTTTTCATAAGGTTGCATTCTCTCCGGCATTCTAACCTTTGGAATATGGTCTTCAATCTTTAGCATTTCTTCCATATAATCTTTAGAACCAATACCGACTATGTGTATTGAATTACAAAATTCTTCTAAAATTCCAAGGTCTTCTGCATATTTAGACATGACATCAAGAAAAGAAGTCATTCCTTTTCCGCTAAATATATAATCTGTTATAACGGTTTTTTTGCCTGTTTTTTTCATGTTATCGACGATTGTTTGAGGATCAGCTTGTATGCGTTTTAAGTATTTTCTATATGCACCTTCTTCTTTTGGTGTTGGGGCCATCGAATCTATTCTCATAACAGTATTCTCACTATTGTCATATCTGTACCAATTTTGAGAAAAAGCAACGAAATCATATTTATCAATACCGTCTTTCATCCAAAGTGCAGCATTAAGAAACCATTTTGGGCTTCTGCCAAGGCATATAATCGGTTGATCTTTGTATTTAGAATATATTTTTGCGGTTTCTAAAAATTTTTCCATTAAAAACTCTGACTGTAGCGGCATATACATATATTTTTTATCAACCATTTCTTGACTTTTTGTTCCTAAATTATTGAAAAATGTTCGATATTTTTTTCTAAATTTTCTTTTAGTATAAGGTTGCATAACCATGTATTCTTCATAATCAATATGCGGAATGCTTCTGTTCGGGTCGAAAAACTCACCGAAATGGATATTTGCACTGTAATGGAATCCGATAGGGGCTTTAGCATATGTTCTGTTTTGTGTTCCAGGTTTTTCGCCGCCGGTTAAATTATTGACCCGGTTTTTCGCCGTATAAATTTGAGGGTTTGTAAAATTACTTGATTGAATTCTGGTAATTTGCATAGTTTTTCCTTCATTGTTGTTTTATGCTTATATAAAACCCGTCAAAATAAAATTTGCCTAAAAATTTGTAAGATTACATTTTTTAGGCAAATTTATAAATATTTGGTCTCTTTTACTAAATCAACATTTTTCCGTTTTCGTAGATAAGAATATCATCTGCGTAAATCTTTCCGCCGTTTTTCATATTCTTAATCATATCCCAGTGAAGTCCAGAAACATTTTTGCCACCGGTTTCAGGGTATGAGGCTCCGACAGCCATGTGGATTGCTCCGCCGATTTTTTCATCGAAAAGAATGTTGCCTGTGATTTCTTGGATCTCATCATTTGTACCGATTGCGATTTCGCCGATACCGTGAGAACCCTCGTCCATATTAATCATTGCATTTAAAAACTCTTCGCCTTTTTCAGCTTCAGCTTTGACGACAAGCCCGTTTTCTATCCATAAGTGAACTCCATAAGCAGAATTTCCGCGGTAGTTTTGTGGGTAATCAAAATAGATTTCGCCGTTGATGCCGTCTTCAACAGGTGATGTGAATACTTCGCCATCAGGATAGTTGTTTAAACCTGAGCAGCTAATCCATTTTCTGCCTTCTACATTAAAGGTGATATCTGTTTTTTCACCGGTTATATGGAGCTTTTTAACCCCGTTCAGGTAATTTGCCCATTTAGCCTGTTTTTCTTCAAGATCTTGAAGTTTAGCCACAGGATCGTCGCAATCAAGATAGCAGGATTTAAACAGAAATTCTGTATATTCATCAAGTGACATTTTTGCTTCCTGTGCAAGCGCGTGAGTCGGAACATCAGCTATAACCCATCTTGCTTCCCCTTTTGCGGAACGATTCAGGAGTAATTCAGATAGCGGTTTTGTGGCTTTACCGCGTTTTGCAAGGCGAGAAAGGTCTATTCTTGCCATATTTTTAGTATTTAACGGGGCGCCGATTGAAATGTAAACATCAGCGGCTTCATATTCAAGTTTTGTAATCGGATCAACGTAATCGAGCTGCTCATCTGAGGCATATTTCATAAATATTTCGCCGAAATCGCCTAAAGATGTGCGCAATAAAGGGTTTCCTCCTCTTTCCAGAACTCTTTTATAAACGGATTTAACCAATTCTTTAGCATCAGGAGATTCGGCACGAATAATTACCAAATCTCCTTGTTTTACGTTTGTTGAATAATCTACAAGCACTTGCGCGTACTTGTCCCATACAGTTTTTTGCATAATAATTACCTCTTTCTTCTTGAGATAATTTTATAATATATTTTCAAACTTGTAAATGGTACAGATTATATAGTTAAGTCGATAGTCGGGCCATCAAATTTGGTTACCGGTGTATCTTCGACATATTTATGGTCAATATTAGCTTTAGTAAGCATTCTTGAAATAAATTCATCTGCTTCTCTATCTTTTCCGACTATCACTAAACCCTTATCTTGAATGCCGATACCTGCTTGATTGAGTTTGATAGCATTTCGGATTTTATCGGTTGTCATATTAGCATAACCTTTTAGTTCAAAATATGGGTCAATTGAGTCAGTTAATTTAGACAATGCCATTTTGGAGGTTTTGACATAGCTTGATGTAAAATTAGGTTGAGTATTGTTGTTGATAATCATTTTTTTCACCTTTCAGTTATTTATGTAATTTAAAATTTATCTGCATTTGTTGGGAGCATCATCGGTTCTCCGGCTTTCCAGTTCTTATCAAGATAATTATACGATTCGTTCAAAGTGTCAACCAGTTTACGAATTAATTTATTTTCATGATAATCCATTAATCGTGTTGCCACGGTCACATATATATGTTGAACCTCTTGAGCATCAAGGGATCTTGCTGTAGGCATACCCATTATTGTTTGTGTGTTGTCAAATAATGATGAATGAATAATTCGTCTTAACAGTTTTGCAAGATCTTTTGTATCGGAAGATGCATTGGTTTTTTCTACATCTTTCAAAATGTGACCGAATTTAATCAATGTCATTTGATAAGAGTTTGCTATTTTCTGACTTTCATCACCGGGGCAGGAATCAATATACTTTGGAGTGTATTGGCTTATTTTTGAAGAATCAAGTTCGTTTAATTCCGGTTTGTGCGGATAGTATTTGAAATTATCAAAACTTAAATCGGCAGTGTCGATTCCTTCTTTTTCACACCAGATAAAGAATCTTTTTTTGAATAATTCCGGAGTAAGGTCAATTTTGTAGAACATATTTTGTTCTTCTTTAACCTTTTTCCAAGCGTATGTCATATTTTTTGAGAAAGACTTTTTAGCCCATTCATTATTTGCCCAGAATTTTTTCATCAGGGCTGATTTCTGCTGAGAAAGTTTGTTTGGATAATCCAGCTCATCTGTTTTAAAATCCTTAATACCGTTTTTCTTCATAAAATTAGCCATAGCTTTTTTGATGTTATCGGCGCCGAAGACACTCCACGCTTTAACCATTACTCTGTGCAAAATAGCAGACTGTTCAGGGTTATCTTCGTAGAATTTTTTCTGACGTTCGGACATTGCAAAAATTCGCTCAGGGTTTTCCTGATAGTATTTTGATAGGCCTTCTGATATATGCTGTCTGTGTTCGGCTGATAATGGCCCGCGTTTGATATGAACAGGTTCGCCTTCAAGTTTTTGGGCTTTTCTGTCCATTGTTTCCATACGTTTTAATGTCATTTGCTTTGTTAATCGTTCATTGTATTCCGGATCGGAAAACTTTAATATGTGTCCGTAATGGCGGTTAACTTTTGGGATATTTAGTCTGTTCATGACGTAGTTAAGATCTTTCCCGCCTGTATATGCTTTAAGATCATTTAATGAAAATCCTTCACCCCAGTATAATTTTATAATCTGCAAAGACAAATCTTCATCAGGGGTAAAATATTCTAAATTGCCTTTTTGTAAATCGTCAAACAAAGACCCTTCTTTAGCTTCAATACTTGCGGACGGTTTAACGTCTTTAAATTCAGGAAATTTTGCTTTTAATTCATCAAGGCTGAAGCAGTCTTTTATACTTTGGTATAATTTTTTATGAATACTTATCAGTGTTTCTTTGCCCTTGTTGCCTTCTTCCAGAATCATTCCTGCCCATTCTCTGACATTTTTAGGGTAAACATCTGAATATTTTGCGGCAAGTTTATCAAGATTGGTGATTGTATCGGCAAGATTAAGGCTGTAACCGCCTGTGAAATTAGGGTGATAGCTCATAGCAAGTGCAGCGTTGGCACTTGGTAATTTCTCAGATGCAGCTATATCTTGTGGCTGGCTTTGGGTAGTATTTGCCTGACTTTGAATGGAATAGTTTGACAAAATTTGCGGGGTAAGTTTTGTTATTTTCATAAAAAATCCTTATATAGATAGTATTTCTGAGAGTTGTAAGTCTTGTGAATATAAAAAATTGCCAAAATTCTGAGGTTTTTGAAGTTTTGTTAAAAAACGCTCTCTTGCAAAGGGCGAGGGGAAAAGTAAAGCAACCCACAAGTCTTGAGGCAACTGGTGGCATAGTACCCCGTCCGACCAGGACCC
>URYF01000059.1 GCA_900551965.1 uncultured bacterium | reverse complement strand
TACACTTTGCAAATCATCGCCCTGAGATTTATGAGATCTTGCCGAATCAGCCGATGAAGCTACTTCAGGCATAACGGCTTTATCCTCCGGCACTGATTTTATATCCAAACTTTCAGAAACCGCAGGCTTTTCTAAATTTTCTGCCTCAGGTAACCCTACGGGCTTAGTATCAACAAATTTTTCTATCTGTTGAACTTTTTCAACATTTTTCGCATCATTACCGGAAAGAGAGGAACTCTTCCTGCACAAGTAATCCACAGAATGTGATATTTTATCAAGTTTTTGCTGGATTACAATCACCCAAACAAAAAGCCCCAATATTAATATAAAATTCAACATAAAATAATACTCCCTATTTTCTATAGAGTATCATGTTATATTTTCTAAGGGCAAAATATTTAACTTAACGTTACAAAAGAATTATTCAGATCTTCGAATATTATTAACTATATCATCAATACGTCTGAATACCTGACGTAAAAAACTATCTTCAAATGAGGATTCAGCTCGTCTTGAATACTGGAGTCCATCTGAAGGAATCTCACACATTATGTATCTATCCTTTTTAAAATTATGAGTTTTATCTGTTCTTGCAGATGCCAGACCCCAATCAGATTTTTTTGTTTTCAAGTCTGTTACTATAATTTCAAGCTTTGATGCAAAGTCGTTTTCGATAACCGGAGATACAAATTCATCATTATCAAGAGCATGTCTTGCATCCCAAATATCGATTTTTACATTCTTGCTTTTTGCATAATTTTCAAGAACTCCATGAGCAGCTTTTAATTGTTTGTAAGAATCACCGTATGTGGTTTCACTATGAATTGATACAAACTCCTTTGGCTGATTTTTTCTAAAAACATTTGATATAACTTTTCCGATTTTCATAATATTACTCCTGACTTTATTACACTAAACCCTGAAAAAAAATTTTTTGCTATATCTGTTTATCACAAAACTTTTCAACCGGACACTCTTTGCAATTCGGCTTTATCGGTTTACAAACATTTTGACCATGGGTAACAAGCAGCGTATTTATCGGAATCCAAAACTCTACAGGAAGTTTTTCTCTTAGTGCAAATTCCGTTTCTTCAGGATTTTTTGTTTTAATATATCCAAGACGATTAAAAATTCTATGCACATGAACATCAACACAAATCGCCGGAACTCCAAATCCTAAAGTCATTACAAGGTTGGCAGTTTTTCTGCCGACACCTTTGAATTTACATAATTCATCTATGCTATCCGGAACTTTACCGTTATATTTTTCGACAATTTCTCTTGATAATTCAATAATCTGCCCTGCTTTATTTTTATAGAACCCGACAGGATAAATTGCTTTTTCTAAATCTTCAACATCAACCTTCATCATCTGTTCAGGAGACGTCGCTAATTCAAGCATTCTTAATGTTGCGGGATAAGTTGTTTTATCATTTGTCCTAAGACTTAAAATACACGCAATCAGAACAAGATACGGATCTTTAAACGAATCCATCAACTTTACAAAATCACTCTGCGGCTGTTTTGCTTCTTCTAAAACCCTAACAACTGATGAAATATCTTCCATTATTTTAATAATCCTTCAACATCAATAACTGTTTTAAGCTTCAGCGCATAAATATTATCCCTGTCAAATCTTGCAAGTTTTACAGCATCTTTTTCGGTTGTAATAATACTGCCTGAAATATCAACAATATCAATAGGCGCATATTGATGATGATCATCAAATGTTACGGTATTCACAACCTGATAGCCTGTCAAAAAATCATAAAACTGCTGCGGCTGCCCGATTGCACACATTGCAGTAACCGCTAAACCTTCCATTAAACGCTGGCCTGTTTTTATATTATATACATAATCCGGCTCGGTACAGCAAATACTTGTAGGTATTTTTAAACGTTTTTGCATAATTTTTGCAACCCGCTGCGCAGTTTCATGTTTTGTGCTTTTACTTACAATAACAAACTTATCAATACGTTCAAGCGCTTCAGGACCTTCTCTTAACGGACCTGCCGGCAGCAAGTTCTCATTTCCAAACCCTTTAACACTATCCATTAACACAATATCCAAATCTCTATGCAGTTTTCTGTGCTGAAACCCGTCATCCAGAATAATTACATTAATTCCAAATTTTTCAACAGCATATTTTGATGCCAAATACCTATCCTTACAGGTAAATACATAACAGCCCGGAGTATTTTCCGCAAGCCAAAAAGGTTCATCACCTGACTGGACCGCATCAAAATATATCGAAACTCCATCAGAAATCATATTAATTTTACGATTACTCAATCTGCCGCCATAACCTCTTGAAACAATAGCAACTTTTTGCCCGTTAGCTATCAGGTATTTCGCAATCTCGGAAACAACAGGAGTCTTTCCAACCCCGCCGGTTGTCATATTGCCGACAGATATAACATAAGCTTTAACCCGTTTAGGTTTTATAAGTTTTTTATCATAAAAGAAATTTTTTGCTCTGCTTGCAAACGCATAAAAATATGAACAGATCTTTAAAAAATCAAATAAAATTCCCTGAGGATCTCTTTGATAATGTATTTGTGTAATTTTTGTTTTTAAATTCAGCATATTAGAATAATAACCTAAACAATAAGAATCTCTTATTCAACTTATCAGAGAATTTTCTCAAATTAGATGTAGTAACAACCGTATCACTAACGATTTGCTGCAGATCAGAAGCCTGACCCGGATTTGCCGGATTAACCTTATTTACGGTATCAAGAGTTGTTGCAACTTCAGACATCGCAGCATTCACATTAGTTATAGCAGTAGCAATCTGATTTTTCAATTTATCATCTTTAGTTATAGAATTTACGCTTTCACTGATTTCTGAAAGGTTTTCAGCAATAATTTTCAAATTTTTACCGGTTTCTTCTGCATCAGCCGCATCCATAACTTTATTCAAATTACGAGCAAGCGTATCAACAGACTCAGAAGTTGATAACATCGTTTTCTTAAACTGCGGATCACCTATAATATTATTAACATTAGCTGACAATTTTGAAAAATCATCAGTGGCCTGTTTTGTCATAGTTAACAGTAATTGAATATCTTCTTGTGATGAATCCAAAATAGTATCAATTTTACCCAAAGTAACATTTGATCTTGCTGTCAAGGCATCAAGATTTGCAATTGTAGCTTTCAAATCGGAAATAGTTTCATCAGTTAAAATTTCGTTAACTTTACGATTAGTTTCGGTTAAAGTTTCTGCTGCTTTATATTGCCAATCCATAAAGTCAGATAATCTCATCGGTTCAATTATGGTATATGGGGAATCCTGTTTAGGCAATGCAAGCGGCATATCATCAAGCGGAGTCAATCTAAGCTTATGCATCGCGCCATCTTTAACATCTGTACCTTTTAAAAACTCCGGCAAAATTAACCCCGGAAGATTAATATAATAGCTTACTTTAAAAGCGTACTGAGTTTTAATATTATCTTTAAAATTATAAGGGATTGAATCTTTTGAAATAACATCAACAGACTTTATAACCCCAACATTGTGATATTTATCACTCAATTTCATTTCTACAGGATCATTTTTATGCAATAAAGAACGATCTTTCATTGGTATATAAATAACCATGGTTTTTGGCGGAGTAATTTCCAAGAACAGCTCTCCGATTAGCCCTGATTGCTGAATCGAAAACGAAGAAGCCTTCGGAATCTGAACATTTGGATCGGTTATAACGAACTTAACATTTACAAAACTGTCCTCACCTTCAACAACAGGTGTAATCTCTTCAACCTGACCAACCTTGAGCCCCATAATTTGAACCCCGGCACCCGGTCTTAATCCGTTAACATCTTTAAACTGGATTTCAATTCTTTTTGCAGAAGAAAATGCACGTCCTTTAACCTTCAAAACTGTTCCGACTAAAAGAATCAATGCTACTAATGTTAATAATCCAACTTTAAATGATGATGAAAATTTCATTATATACCTACCCTTAAAAAATTAAGCATATAAGTATTTTAACAGAAACAAAAAAAATCTGTAAAGTTTTTAAACTTTTTGCAGGTTTTAGAAATTAAAAATACACTACCTGGTTGATTTTTCAGAAAAACACTACATAAAACTTAATAAATAACGTATAATTTAAACAGGTTATATTGACTTATAAAAAAATATAATTAAAAAGAGAAAAAAGGTAGAAAACACATTACAGAAGGAGACTGTATAATATGGGCATGGCAGCTTCACAGGCAAGATGGATTTCCCTGGCCGCAAGAAAGACAAACGTTGAATATGAAGGACAACAAATAAACCAGGCAAGAACAGCACTTGCCAATCAAAGTTCAGAACTGTGGAACCAGCTTTACAATATGGATGTCCCAACAGCTCCAAGTACTTCTGATTATACTAAAACGCAGTACACATTTGATAGCGGAGATGTAACTCAAACTATCTCAGAAATTCAAGATGCTCAATATACTGACGAAAACGGAATTCAGTACAATTCATACATAACCTATCACACAAAGGTTTCAGAATTTAAAGGTATCAGAAACACAAACTCCAATCCCCAGGTTCAATACATAGTTCCAACCGAAGGCGACCCTTACTACATGGTTGGTACCAAAAAGCTATCCTGCCTAAACACTGTTGACAGGACAGATACAAGCAAAACCGGCACATGGGGCACATATAGTGCACAATTAGACCAAATAGCTACAGATTGGCCGGATACACAAATTGCTAAAGATTGGTTAAACTACAAAAACAACGGAGATGTATCCGCACTTGATAACATATATATGTGGACGGATAACAGCAGCCAGGTAAATTTCGTATCAAAAACATCAAGCATAAATGACAGTTTGGAAGCCAGCATACAAGACTCCACCTTAGCACTTCATTCATACTATGCTGATTACCAAACAACAAATAAAGAATTATCAAAATACGGTATCATAGAGTATGATGCAAGCGGAAGGGCAACTTCCCTGCAATTGGAAGGCTCAAGCGTAGTATATAGCTTAGATGCTGCAAGTGTAACGGATAACAATGCCTACACAGATGCAATGAACCAATACAACTATGAACAACAGGTTTATGAGAAAAAAGTTCAAGATATCAACGCAAAAACAGAACAAATTCAAACAGAAGACAGAACCCTTGAATTAAGATTAAAAGCGCTTGATACCGAACAGAACGCACTACAAACAGAAATGGATGCCGTTCACAAAATTATTTCTAAAAACATCGAAAGCACCTTCAAAACATTTGAAAGCTAGTAAATTAATAATAAAAACACAAATAACGAGGTTAAAATGTCTTATAAAAATGATAGTAACTTAGTAATAGCAAACAGATTCGGTGATGCAAGCTCAAAAGCAAAAGCCCAAATGTGGGAAACATATGACCGATTGAGAGACTTAACAGTATCAGGAAGCGGAACAGGTACAGGCTTTGAAGCTGCGGGCGGTCTGCTATATAACCTGGCAAGCTTGATTGCTCCGTCATCGTTTGCAACTATTTTTGGAAGTTCCGAAACAATGAATATCCCCGGGACATCTTACTACTCAAAAACAAACACCGGTTCATCATACGGTGTAGATTCGCTTTATAACTACTCAGGATTTCCTAGCGGAGCAGCTTCAATAGGTTCAATTTACGGACTATCCACAGGCGGAGCCTCATCTATTTTGAACGGCTGGGGCACTGATAACGGCTATGCAACCGGATACGCGTCTAGTGTCAGCGGACTTGCAGATATTACAAGCGCTGCAGCCTACGGTATCGGTACAGGTTCCGGGCTTGGAAAAATAGCTTCAAATATTGTTATGCCATTTGCCAGCTGTATTTCCGGGTTTGGCGGGATTTTAACAGCCGTTTCTCCATACCTGGGAGTATATGGTGCAGGGACAACAGTTCTTGGTAACTTAATGCAAGGAACATCATCTGCAGCCCTTGCAGCTTATCAAAATGTTACCGGTAATATTACAGCAAACGCGGACACAATACTCTCAACAAAAGTGCGAAATATTGAAACCGTATGTAAAATGCTTGATACCCAAGGTGATGTTGCGAAGAAAATGCTTAAAGAAGGTATCGACAGCGACAGCAAAGCTATACAAAACTTATAACAGGTCAACCCTGAAAATTAAAAAAGGCGATAATAAATTATCGTCTTTTTTATTGAAAATATTAAAGTTTTTACAAATTATGCCGATAATTTATGTATAATATAAATAATAGACCAACATTAAGAAATGTTACAGAAATATAAAAAAAATATCAATTATAAAACACGTAATGTTTTTAAATATATGTAGGTCTAAAGTGTAAGGATCAATATGTTTCGAGAAACTCTAGAACTATACATCAGAAGAATCTTAGACTTCCTGATATACACAAAGAACTATTTTATAAGAAAAAACCCGATACAATCAGCGGTTAATTCAATAGTAGAAGGAATAAAAGATTTTCTGACAGTGAAAAAGAAATTAAGAATGGCACAGTACCGGCTGAACTATCACAGACACCAGCTCAATAAAATGGAACAGCTGATAGCCGAAAACAGCCAGCATAATTTCTTGAAAGGTGCAAACCTCGATCAAAAAAGGTAAAGGCGGAAAGTAAAATGGGTTTATTAATCGGAATAATCAGAAAAAGATACCTGATGCTTCAGAAATCAAACGCTGAATGGAAATTACAATTAATAACCCAAGCAAAAATGACCGCTCAAAACTCAACAAACAACCTTTTGCAAGTTGGAACAGATTACGAAGCAGACAGCCTTATCGCAAAAAAATTACAACAACGACAATATAAATTAAAATTATTAGAAGAGAAATTAGACAGACAAAAAGCAGCTCTTGAACTGCAAATCCAAGAATGTGCAGATGAAATCAAATCTTGTGATTCAATGATTCAAGCAAGTATTCAAAATTCATTCTCTTATAACATCAGATAACAGGTTATCTAGTTTGAATGAATAAATTAATAATATCATTCATCACTGCAGATTGTCTTTGGAACTGTTGAGCTTTAGCCTCTAGAACAGTAATCTGCTTGCGGTATTCTACAATATTGCTTTGACATTCTTTTGAATTATTTAAAAAAGTTTCCTGAACAGCTTTGGCTTCTTGCAAGACTGCACCCATGGATATTCCTAAGGCTTCCATTGTCTGCTTAATAATAAGCGCACCTGTTTGCTTTGAAACACCTGACGGTAATTTTGCAATAAGCTGCTTTAAAACTGCAACATTAGGCGGATAATCAAAATCATCTTGAGCCACAAATGCTGTAGCACCAAGATTTTGAACTAAACTTTGATTAAATGCGTTATCAATAAATGATTGAGGAGCGGCTTGAGTTGCAGCTTGAAATTGCAACCGAGACTGAATTTTCATCTGCATTTCAGATGGCTGTTCATAGACAGGTTCTTGATACTCAGGAGTATATAAATTACCTGTATCTTGGACTTCTTCAACAGAATTTTCAGCTTCAGCCGGAGCAGATTCAACTTCATCCATAATATCAGGTTCTGAGTCATTAACAAACACTTCCCCCTCAGAATGTTCTGCGGTCTGCATTTTTAAAGCCTCAACAATCTTTTTACCTACTCCGTCATTCATGTTATTTATAGCCATCTTTTCCTCATAAATTATTGTTATAAACATTTTAATTATATAAAAGACATGCTAATTTATCAAGAAAATTTTACTAATCTCGGTCAAATGGTTTAAGATTTATTAACTTGATAGCAGTCATGGTTTATGCTACCATCAAAAACGTAAGCGAGGGATATTATGAAAACTATTGAAATAAGTAATTTTACACAACTTCCGTATGGAGAAAACATTCACCAATCTGCAGCAATTTCGCCTGTTGAAAACGCTATAGAATACGAGATTTTAACAGATAATGATACGCTTGAATATATTGATTATTTGAATTTGTCAAAAGTTTTAGAAATTTTAGCTGAATTTTTTGACGTCAACACGGCAGCTATTTCAAAAGAAAACAAATTATGCGCAGCAGCACTTGGCAGCTCTGTAGAAAACGCTTTTGAAAAACTCGCAGATTGCGATCCACTGTCAATTACCGGGGGGACAATAGGATTTTCAAAAGAAGTAACCGAGGATTGTGCCAAAATTCTAACCTCAATGAAAATACGAAACATTATAGCTCCAAAATATACAAAAGGAGCCATAGACCAGCTTCAAAAATCAAGTATAAATGTATTACAAATAAAAAGCCCGTTACAGGAGCTATTGGGGTTTAATGCCAAAGATATAAAACTTACTCCTTTTGGTTACCTGATACAAGAAAGAAACAACTGCAAACTTACTAAATCTAACTTTAAAATTGCAGGAAAAACTAAACCAACCCAACAGCAAGCCGAAGACGCAATTTTTGCATGGAAGATTTCAAAATACACCCAAAGCAAATCTGCAATTATAGCAAAAGACCTTGCAACAAAAGCTATAATCCAAGGACATACTAACGGGGTTGAGAGTGCAGAAATTGCAATGGATTACGCTTGCGAAGCTTCAAAAGATGCAGTAATGGCAGTTGACGGAGTTATTGAAAACGAAGAAACCATCAATGCTGCAATTCAAGGAAGAATCGGGTTAATTATAGAAGCCGGTGACGGCGCTAATTCAAGCAAAATTGCAAAACTTGCAGACAAATACAATATTGCAATAATAACAACAGGGATACGAAATAATAAATACTAATAAAACTGAGGTGGGATATGGAAATAAAACCATGGGATGAATATTTTTTGGACCTGGCAAAAACTTGCGCAACACGTTCCAATTGTATAAGAGCACAAGTTGGCGCCGTAATAGTAGGTGAAGATAAAAAAATTAAAGCAACCGGCTACAACGGAACCCCGTCAAAGGTTGAATCATGTGCTGAACGCGGAGAATGCTACAGAATAAAAAATAATATTCCATCAGGCACACAATACGAAACCTGCCGTTCTATCCATGCAGAACAAAATGCCATAATTCAAGCCGGACAAGACAGATGCAAAGATGCAACGATATACATTTGGGGACACAATTTTATTTGTATTCTTTGTAAAAGGTTTATTGTGCAGGCAGGAATAAAAAATTGTGTGCTTAAAAAAGATGAAAGTTCACCAATTATAAGAGTTTCAGTTGAAGACCTAAGAAAAGAACTTGAAGCTGTAAGATAAAAAATGAAGGGTTAAAATATGTTATCTAGAAAACTTATTATATCGGCATTATTATGCCTGTTTGTAAATACAACGACGGTAATGCCTGCACTGGCATCAATAAATGAAACAAAAACATCATTACCGGAAGTAGTTTCAACTTCTGACACAGGCGTTTTTGTAAACATGGAAGATGCTATAATTTCACCAAAACTTGAAAAAGAAATAAAAGCGGAAATTACAAAAATATACGGTGCAGAAAATACAGATAAAATTTATGCAAAAATAACAGAAATTGCAAGAAAAGCAAAAGCTGAACGTCCTGAAAACTTAAAACAAGAGGATTTAAACAGGGCTAACGATTGGTACAAAGATGAAATAATCTATATGTTCTATGTAGACCAGTTTGGTACAGTGACTCCGGAAAAACCTAATCAGTTCAAAGACACAATCAATATGCTTGATTATTTAAAAAAACTTGGAGTTACTACAATTTATATGCTTCCATTTGCGGACTCTCCAATGGAAGATGCAGGATTTGATGTTAAAAATCCTCAAAATGTAAGAAAAGATTTGGGCGGGAAACCTCAATTTGAAAAATTCATAAAAGAAGCTAAAGAAAAGGGCTTCAATATAAAAGCTGACCTTGTGCTAAACCACTTTTCCGACCAACACGAGTGG